>CBINBY010000076.1:0-23788 GCA_966248995.1 uncultured Burkholderiales bacterium
TTCGAGCGCGCCCACGGCGGCACGCTGTTCCTGGACGAGATCACCGAGATGCCGCCGGAGCTGCAGGTCAAGCTGCTGCGCGTGCTGGAAACCGGCACGTACATGCGCGTGGGGTCATCCACCGTCCGGCACTGCGACTTCCGGCTGGTGGCGGCCACCAACCGCGATCCGCAGGGCGCCGTCGAGCAAGGCCGGCTGCGCGAAGACCTGCTCTACCGCCTGAACGTCTTTCCCGTCCACCTGCCGCCCCTGCGTGCCCGCGCGGAAGACATCGGCCTGCTGGCCGAGCATTTCCTGCAGGCGATCGGGCGCGAGGAAGGCCTGCCCAAGCGCATCTCGCCCTCGGTGCTCGCCCAGTGGAACCACCATGCGTGGCCGGGCAACGTGCGGGAGTTGCGCAACATCGTCCATCGTGCGTACGTCATGGCGTCGGACACCGAGATCGCCGACGCCTGCCTGCCTCAGCCGGCGCCGGTGGCGGCGGAGCCAGCGCATACCGAGCCGCGCGAAGCCCGCACGCTGTGGCTGCAGGTCGGCATCCGGTGGGACGAAGTCCAGCGCCAGGTCACGCTGGCCACGCTGGAGCACTTCGAGGGGCACCACCAGCGCACCTGCGACGCGCTGGGTATCAGCGTGAAGACCCTGTACAACTGGATGCGCGAATGGGAGCCGGTCAGCAGCCGACTGACGCGCCGCGCGCGCCTGGGCGGTCGCGGTACGGCAGCCAGACCTTGAAGGTGGTGCCGCCGCCCCGGCGGCTGTGCACCGCCAGCGACCCCCCGTGCAGCTGCACCAGCTGCTTGACCAGCGCCAGCCCCAGCCCGCTGCCCTCATGCTTGCGTGACGGCGCGCTGTCGAGCTGAGAGAAGGGCTTGAACAGCCGCCCCATGTCGGCCTCGGCGATGCCGATGCCGCTGTCGGCGACATCGATCTCCAGCCAGCCGCCGGCGCACGGCGGTCCCTCCACCACCTGCAGCATGCCTTCGGCCATGGGCTCGCCGACCCGCTGCGCGCGCAAGGTGACCACGCCGCCGTCGGGCGTGAACTTCACGGCATTGGACAGCAGGTTGTAGACGATCTGGCGCGCCTTGCGCCGATCGAGGAGCAGCGGCGGGGCATCGTCGAGCTCCACCCTGAGGTCGATCTGGTGCGCCAGGGCGCGGGCGCGCAGCATCGTGATGCTGTTGTGCAGAAGCTCCTCGACGTCGGCCGTGTCCAGCTCCAGCTCCATGCGGCCAGCCTCGATGCGCGAGAGGTCGAGGATGTCGTTGATGAGCGAGAGCAGGTGCATGCCCGCGTCGAAGATCGCTCCGGCCGCCGAGCGCTGGCGCTCCACGAGCTCGCCCAGCAAGCCGTCCTTGAGCATCTCGGAGTAGCCCATGATCGCGTTCAGCGGCGTGCGCAGCTCGTGCGACATGTTGGCCACGAACTCCGACTTCATCCCGCTCGCCCGCTGCAGCTCGAGATTCTTGCGCGCGATCTCGGCATTGATCTGCTCCAGCTCCGCCGCGCGGCGGGCGAGCTTGGCATTGAGCTCGCTGATCTGCATCTCGCGCGCCTGCAGCTCCTCGTTGACCGACACGGCCTGCTCGTACGTGGAGACCAGCAGGTCGAGGATCTGCTGACGTTCGGCGTTGATGAAGTGCTTCTGGCCCGCCAGGTAGACCATGATGCCCAGCTCCATGCGCTGCCCATCTCCTCCGCGCAGCCGCTGGTTGATGAGCACGTGCTCGATGCGGCGCAGCAGGTACTCATCGGCATAGGGCTTGCGCACGAAATTGTCGGCGCCGCATTCCAGGCCGGTCACGATGTCCTTGGGATCGATGAGCGAGGTGACCAGGATCACCGGCGTGGAGCGCAACGACGGATCCGCCTTGATCGCGCGGCACAGCTCGTAGCCGTTCATCTCGGGCATGACCACGTCCGAGAGCACCAGCGAGGGCTTGCGCTCGGCCAGGGCCAGCAGTGCCTGGCGCCCGTTGGCGGCCAGCCGCGTACGGTAGCCGTGGACCTCCATGAGCCTGCGTACGCGGGCCGCCTGCGTGGGACTGTCCTCCACGACCAGGATTTCGATGGCCCCCTCGGGCGGCTCGTAGAGCGCAGACATCAGCTTGCCTCGCACTGCAGGAGGTGTTTGAGGGAGGCGGCGATGTCCTCGGGAGGCATGACGCGCATCGCCGCGCCCAACCGCACGGCCTTGCCGGGCATGCCGTCGACGGCACAGCTGGCGGCGTCCTGCGCCAGCGTGAGCCCGCCGGCGTCGCGCAGCAACTTCAGCTCCCGGGCGCCGTCCTGGCCCATGCCCGTGAGCAGCACGGCCGCGCCGCGCGGTCCAAACTGCTCCGCCACCGAGCGGAACAGCGTCCCCACGGAAGGTCGAAAGCCGTGCTGCGCGGGCTCGTCGGCCAGCCGCAGCGTGCCATTGGCCCGCACCGTGGCCTGGGCACCGTCCGGGGCCAGGTAGGCCAGGCCCGGTTCCAGTCGCTCACCGTGGCTGGCCACCCGCACGACGTAGCGGCAGCTCGCCGTGAGCCATTGAGCGAACCAGTGGGTGTAGCCGGGCGACAGATGCTGCACGATGACGATGGGCGCCCTCACCCGCGGCGCAAGGCCTGACAGGATGGTTTGCAGCGCGGTCGGCCCGCCGGTGGAAGCGCCCATGGCCACCAGGGCGATCTCACGCCCACGCGCCGATCGGATCTTGCTCGGCATCTTCATACCAGCGCCCGGATGGCTTCGAGCAGGCGCCCCTGCTCGAAGTCGGTCTTGGTGATGTAGGCATTAGCACCCGCCTCCATGCCCCGCCGCTCGTCCTCGGCCGAATCCAGTCCCGTGACCAGCACCACCGGCACGCGCGCCAGTTGCGGGTCGCTGCGCACGCGGGCGGTGAGGCCGTAGCCGTCCAGCCGCGGCATCTCCACGTCGGACACCAGCACATCGAAGCGCCCCGACTGCAGGCGGGACAGGGCATCCAGCCCGTCGGTGGCGGTACTCACCTGATAACCCGCCGCTTCGAGCATGTGCTGCAGGCGCAGGCGCACGGTGACGGAATCGTCGGCCAGCAGCACCGACGCCCGCGGCGCACGCGCCGCCGAGTTGGATGGCGGGGGCGGCTCCCTGGCCACGGATGCGACGAGATCCGCCACATGCAGCAGCGGCACGACCTCGCCCGCCCCCAGCACGGTGGCACCGGCCACGTACCTGACCCGGCGCAGGGGCGGCGCGATCGGCTTGACGAGCATCTCCTCATCGCCCTCCACCTCGTCCACGCGGAACGCAACCGCGGCATGGCCGCTCGTCGCCACCACGAGCTGCAGCCAGTCGCCAGCCCTGCTCTCGCCGCGCGCAGAGCCAGCGAGCCGGAGCACGGCGGCGAGACTAGCCAAGGGCCTCTGCACGCCGTGCAGCACCACCGTGCCGCCCTGTTCGCTGTGCCGCACGGTATCGCCCCGCACGCGTGCCACACGCTCGACGTGGCGCGTCGGCAAGACGAAAGGCCGGCCGGCCACGCGCACGCGCAGCCCGCGGATGGTGGTCAGCATGGCGGGGAGTTCGATGCGAAACGTCGCGCCCTGCCCTGCACGAGGTGGCTCCACGGCGACGCGACCGCCCAGGGCCTCCACCTTCTCGCGCACGATCGCGAGACCCAGGCCGTGACCCGAAAGATCCGAGGGCATGGCGCGCGTCGACAGCCCCGAGGCAAACACGAGGTCGGCCAGGCGCTGCGGGCTGGCCTCGGCCGCCGTGGTGGCATGCAGAAGGCCCAGTCGCACCGCACGCTCGCGCACGCGGTCGAGATCGATGCCCACGCCGTCATCCGACACGGTCAGCTCGACGAGGCTGCCCTCGCGTGGGGCCACGGCGATGCGCAGCCGGCCGCAAGTCGGCTTGTGGCGCGCGATGCGCTCGCCCGGCAGCTCGATTCCGTGGTCCACCGAATTGCGCACCAGGTGGTTCAACGGCGCCTGCAACTGCTCCAGGATGCGGCGGTCGACCTCCAGCGTCCCGCCGACGAGGTCGAGCTGCACCTCCTTGCCACGGTCCTGGGCCAGCTCGCGCACCAGCTTGGGCAGGGGCGCGAACAGCGTGGCAAAGGGCAGCATCAGCAACTGACGCGTGTCGGCACGCAGGCGCTCCAGCCGCTGGCACAGGCCCCGGTGGTGGCGCGCCGCGTCGGCTTCCGCCCGGGACAGCCGCTCCAGCATGTCGCGCAGCCGGCGCTCGTCACGATCGGCCGCATCGGCCAGCTGCAGGAGCGCACGGCGCTGACGGCCGCTGCCCTCGTGCACGTCAGTGCCGCGGCGCCTGAACGCCCTGGCGCCGCTTGCGGTGGCCTCCACCTGCCGGCTCCATGCACCCATCTCTTGCTGCAGGCCGCGCAGCTGCGCGTGCAGGTACGCGGCGACGAACTTGCTGGCCTGGAGTTCCTCGGCCTGCGCCATCAGGCTGTCCAGCCGGTCCACCGCCGCGCGGACGGTATTGGAAACCGGTACCACCGGGCGCGAGGCCAGCGGCTGCGCGCGCTCCGCCGTGGAGGCCTCCTGCGCGGCAACAGATGCGGCGGTGGGGCCGAGGGCATGCGCCTCGCTCCCGGCCAGCAACGCATCCAATTCACGCACCAGGGCCGCATGGAACTCCGGCTCCTCCGCGCCCCCGCCCGACGCATGGCGGGCCAGCAGCCGCGCCAGCCCATCGACCGCCCGCTGCAAGCCCTCGGCGACAGGCGGCGTCGGCGCACGGGCGCCGTGCTTGAGCGCCGAGAGCACGCGCTCCATGGCCTGGCACACACGCTCCATGTCGCCCACATTCACGGCGCGAGCCGCACCCTTGAGGCTGTGCGTCTCCCGGAACAGGCGCTCCACCGCGCGCCCGGCATCCGGCGCGGACGGTGCGCGCCGGAGCTCGCCGAGCAGCAAGGACATCGTGGCCAGGTTCTCCTCCGCCTCGGTGCGGAAGGTGGCCATCAGCTGACGCAGGAAGCGGTCGTCGTCCTCGGTCATCGCATTGCTCATAGCCGGTACCGGCGCACGGTCCCCATCAGCCGCTGCCCCAGCTCGTGCAGTCGATGCGCTGCCAACTCGGCCTGTCGGGTGCTTTCGATGTTCTGCGAGGTCGCGCTGCGGATGTGGCCCATGGCGTCGGCCAACTGGTCCATGCCGACCAGCTGCTGCTGCGCCGACACCGCGATCTGGCTGGCGGCGGAGGCGCTTTCCGCAATGACATCGGCCAGCCTCTGGATCGCCTCGCCCGCGGCCTGGGACTGCCGCGCGCCGGCGTCCACCGCGCGGGCACCCTGCTCCGCCGCCACCACAGCATGGCTCGTGGCCTTGAGGATGTCGCCAAGGATGTTGCGCACCTGGGTCGTGGCCTGGCGCGATTGCGCCGCGAGGCTCTTCACCTCCTGCGCCACCACGGCGAAACCGACGCCGTGCTCACCCGCCTTGGCCGCCTCGATGGCCGCGTTGACCGCCAGCAGGTTCGACTGCTCGGACAGGTCGTTCACGCTCGCGATGATTTCGCCGATGGCCTGCGTGTGCTCGGCCAGCCGGGTGATCGTCTCGGCCACGAGCTCCATCTGTTCACGGATCTGCTGCATGCCTTCCACCGCTTCTTCCACCGAGCGGCGCCCCGTCTGCGACACGTGCGCTGCCTTCTGGGCGGTGTCGGACACGTCCCTCGCCTTCTCGGTCGACAACACCGCCGTCTGCTTGACCTCGTCCAGCGTCACGGTGGTCTGCCCGATCGCCGCGGCTGCCTGCGTGGTGCCGGCCACCACCTGCGTGGTACCGGAAAGGATCGAGCTGGTCACGCTGCCCAACACGCTCACGCCATCGATCACCTGACGGCTGAGCTCGCGCAGGTTGTCCACCATGGTGGCAAAGGCGCGGCCGAACTCGTCGCGCTCGGACTGCGGCGCCACCTGCACCGTGAGGTCGCCGGTGGCAATGCGCTGCGCGGTCTCGGCTTTCTGCTGGAGGTTGCCCACCATAACGGCGAAGGCATTGCCCAGCACGTCGGCGTCGGACTGCGGCTGCACGTGCACCGCCAGATCGCCTGCGGCGATGCGCCGCGCCAGCTCGGCCTTGCTCTGCAGCGACTCGCCCATCTGCGCGAAGGCCTCTTCGAGCTGCCCGATCTCGTCACCACGTCCGCCATTCGCACGCCGCACGACGATCTCGCCGGCGGCCACGCGGCGCGCGGCATCCGCCACCTCGCGCACTGGCACGGCGATCACCTCGTGCAGACGCGATGCCAGCGGCAGCGTGATGACCAGCGATCCCACCATCACCAGGAGGATGATTCCCCCGTAGCTCACTACGCGAAGCAGCAGCGGCTGAGCGCCCATGCGCAGGTACACGGTACCCACTTCGCGCTGTCCCTGTCGCACCGGCCACGAGATGACCAGCTCGTCACCCACCACGCGCTGCCCCCTCGGCGGTGCGCGCGGCGGAAGCCGCACCCCGTCGTCGCGCACATAGCTGGCGAAGAACGCCGCGTCGGCCCCGTAGATGGCCGCCCCCACCATGTTGCGGTTCGCGCGCAGCGCAAGGAGGTACTCGCGCGCCGCCTTGGCGTCGTTGAACTCCAGCGAGGCCGTGACGCTGGCGGCCAGCAGTTCGGCCTGCACGGTGGCCTCCCGCGCCTCCTGCTCGCGATAGGCATACACCTCCCAGGCCACGATGAGACTTCCTGCGAGCAGCAGGCCCAGCGCGCTGACCATCAGCGTGATGAGCAGCAGCTTGCGCCGGATGGGCAGGCTGGCCAGCCAAAGGCTCATCGCGCGCCTCCCCGCGGCTTGACGGAGAGTGCCACGTTGAGCAGCTTGGAGCTGATGGCCAGCCCGCCCTCGGCGGCCGCTTCGTCGTCGACGATGAAGCGCACCCGGTTGTCGCTCACCACGAAGTTCACGATGCCGCCTCCGGGTGGCCCGTCCGTCACGACGAGGATGCCGCTGCCGCGCAGCGCATCCGCCGCCGGGCTGGGTGCCCCGAAGTACGCCACGTGGCAGTTGGAATCCGGGCCCACCATCTTGACGCGGCGAACCTCCAGCGCGCGGCCTTCCACCTTCTGTCCGGCCGCCGCATCGTCGAGCAACCGGCCGAAGGGATCGGGCAGCACCACGCACAGCACGAGGGGCGACTGCGGCGCGGTGAACGCCTGCGTCGGCCAGCCTACGTAGGAAGGAAACTTCACCAGGTAGGCGGCCTTCACCGGCAGCTCCAGCGACTCGGCCGGCCAGGCCGGCAGCACCGCCGCCAGCGCCAGACAGGACAGCGCAATCCTCACCGGCTCCATATCGCTCGAAGGATCAGCCGCCGGCCGATCTCGCTGCGCGCCGGCGCGGCGCCAAACTCGGGGTGTTGGGCATCGAGCAGGTCAAAACCCGCGATCGACAGCTCCACGTCGCGCCGCGGGCTCCAGGCAATGCGCGCATCCAGCGCGGTATAGCCTGGCACCGCGGGGCTGGGCAACGGCCCCACCCGGCGCACGGCCACATCGAACAGCATGTCGCGCGGCAGGGTCCAGCTGGAGCGCAACATCCACTGGTGACGCGGGTCGTTGCCCGCCGCCGCGGTTGATCCCGGATCGGCGCTTTCGTCGGCGTAGCGCAGCCGCTGCCGCAGGAGCATCGCGCCCGCATGCAGTCGCCAGTTCTCGCTCGCCTGGTAGTCGCCCCAGGCCTCCATGCCCCTGCCGCGGCCCCGCATGCGATTGCCGAGCACGAAATCGCCCGTACCGGTCGGCTCCACGCTGCGCAGCCGGTCATACCGGTTCACGAACACGTTGACCGAGTAACCGAGGCGCGTGGTGGGCCAGGCGCGCCAGCCGGCTTCCCACGCTTTCAGCGACTCGGAGACGAAGTCCGGCCCGCCGAGCAGGCGGCCTCCGTAGGGCGGCGGCAAGCTCGCCACGAAGAGGTCGCGGTCCAGCCGCGAGGGTGTGCGCACGGCCCGGGACACGGCCGTCCACAGCAGCGAGCGGTCGTTCGGCTTCCACGCCAGTCGCACGCTGGGCTGCGATTCCGTGCCCGTGTACCGGGTGCGCTCGAGCTTGAGACCCAGGGTGAACTTCCATGCCTCGGACAGGGCAACCGTGTCCTGCGCAAACACGCTGGCCAGCGTCATGGTGCTGTCGGATGGATCGAATCTCAGGAGCGCACCTGCGCTCGTGTGGTCATGGTGATGTCGCAGCCCGGCACCCCAGACGAAATCATGTCGCTCGCCCCACGGCACGCGGTGTTGGAAGTCCACATCCAGCGTGTCCAGTTGCTCCGTGAAGAACCCCGGCTGCTCGCGCCGATAGGTATCCACCCAGGCCTGAAGCCGCACGTTGCCTCGCTCGCCCATGTCGTGCCGCCAGCGCGCCAGCAGGTTGCCGCCGCGCACTCGCCGTTCCGGCTGACCGGGCACGTCAGCCCGACCGTCGAAGGCATCGCCCTGGACCGTCCAGCCCTGCATGGGCGTTCCCGTGCCCCAGCGGAAACCTGTCTGCGCATGACGCCAGCCGTCGGCCACGGTGCTGCCATCAGCACGCTGTGTCGAGTCGAACTCCAGCGCCTTGGCATAGATGCGCAGGCCGGTGTCTGGGCCCGTGCGCCAGCCCTGGCGCACCACCAGGCCGCGTTCCTCGGTGCCCACCACCGGCTCGACGAAGGTGCCCACCGCTTCCCTTGCAGGCCGCGTGATCACGTTGATGACCCCGTTGACGGCATTGGCACCCCACAGCGTGCCACCCGGACCGCTCACCACCTCGATGCGCTCCACATCCTCGAGCACCACGTCGTGCATGTCCCAGAAGACGCCCGCATGCAGGGGCGTATACACGGTGCGACCATCGATCATCACCAGCAGCTTGTTCGCCGTCGTGCCGTTGAAGCCGCGCGCGCTGATGGCCCAGGTGCTCGAATTGACGCGGGCGACGTTCAGGTTGGGTGCCAGCCTCAGGGCCTCGGCCAGCGTGGTCGCCCCCGAGCGGCGGATGAGGTCGGGCGTGATCACGTAGACCGCCGCGGCGGCGTCGGCCACCCTCTCGGCATGCCGCGACACCGACGAGATCTCGACCTGCGCGAGTTCCTCGATCGAAAGACGCAGCAGGGCGGCCGCCGCAGGCGTCGTGACCGGCGGCGACTCGGCCTGTCCGCACGCGAGCGCGGGCCACGCGGCCATCGCGGCCAGCCTCAGCGCGAATGTGCGATGAAGCGAGTGCGCGACCAGGCCCGGGGCGGCCCGGTGTGATGCAGCCATGGGTCGTCCTCACCTGTCGTTGTGATGATGAATGGTTCTTCGTGCGCGGCGCGCCGGATGTTCACGCTCGACCCCACTCGTCCAGGGCCAGGGCCGCGTCCGTCAGCAGATTCGGCACATCGAGCACGACGGCGTGCTGTGGGGTTATGCCGCGCGCCAGCCGTGGACGCCCGCCTGACAGGCCCTGCGGCACGGGAGCAAGCTGGCTCAGCGGCACCCATTGCGTGCCGAGGATTCGGTCCGCAAGAAGGCCCAGCCCCACGTCTTCCTGCTGCACGATGATCACCTTGTCCAGATCGCCCAAACCTGGCGCGGCCAGCCCGAGGAAATCGTGCAGGTCGATCACCGCGATGATGCGACCGTGCGAGTTGATGATGCCGGACACGAAAGACGGCGTGCAAGGCACCCCTGTCAGCTCTGACAGGTGATCCACTTCGCGCACGAAACCCGTATCGACGGCATAGCGGCATTCGGCGATCGTGAACTCCACGAGATCGACTCCGGGACCGGCATGCGTGCGACGCGGCCGCCCCAGGGCCATTGCCTGTGCGCGCGCCAATCGCGCGGCTCGTTGCTGCTGGGCTGCACCGTCGAGCTCAGGCGCCAGTGCAGCCTCGGTGGCCGACACGCGCCGGCGCACCTCGCCCCAGTCGACTGGGACGCGGTGCCGCGTCACGCGGCACCCATTCCTGCTACGTTGCAGAGGGCAGGCATGTCGTTTTCACTCCCTGGGTTGCGGGGTCAAGTACCCCCTCTTGCGTGGGGAATTCGATCACCCGGATGACTGCAGCGCAACAACGACATCAAAATGCCCGGTCGGCCTGCAGGGCCGAGCAACAGAGGCACGACATGGCGGTGGATGACCGGCGACCACGTGACCCCGATCTGCGGGGAACGGTGCTCTATATCGAGGACAACCCCATCAACATGGACTTGATCGAGAGCGCCCTGGCGATGTACCCAGGCGTCACGCTGATCAAGGCCCAGACGGGCATGGAGGGCATTCGTCTCGCTCGTTCCGAGCACCCGGATTTCGTGCTCCTGGACATGCATCTGCCTGACATCGGCGGACTCGAGGTGGTGCGAGCACTGAACGAGGACATCGCGGCCGGCAAGCTGCGAGTCACCCTCCTCACCGCGGACTCCCTGTCCATGGACATCGTCAAGGCGATGAGCCTGGGCGCCTACGACTACTGGGTCAAGCCGCTGAACCTCACCAAGTTCGAGGCCGGCTTGAAACGCGCGCTTTCCCGCAAGGACACGTCCACACAATAAGCGCGCCCGACGTTCACCTCACGGCACCGCGCGCAAAGCGCGTCGTCTCATCCCCCACGCTTCGCTGCCCGCCAGCGCGCCCAGCACCAGCGTACCGCCCATCAATACATGGGGCCCGGGCTGCTCGCCGGCGCCCATCCAGGCCCAGGAGATGCCGAAGACGATCTCCAGCAGGGCCAGCAGCGAAATTTCTGGCGCCGCCAGCCGGCGCGTCAATCGCACAGCCAGTGCACAAGGAATGGCCAGCTGGAACAGGCCCAGCACTGCCAGCCAGGTGACATCGCGCGCCGTGGCCTGGAAAGGCAGTGCGAGCGGCAAGGTCACGGCACAGGAAATGGCCGCACCGAGCAGCAGCGCCGGCAGCAGGTCGACCGCCTCACCGCTCTTTTGAAGAGTGTTCCAGTTGATCGCTCCTGCGACAGGCACGCCGAGCGCCACCGCCGTTCCCAGCAGTTGCTTCGGGTCACCGCTCACGCTGTGGCCGTACATCCACGCAATGCCTGCCCCCGCCACGACGATCGCCACCCAGGTGTGCGTTCGCACGGGATGCCCGAGCAGGAAGCGCGCAAGCAGCGCTGTGAGCAGGGGCGACACGCTCATGGTCACCAATACGTTCGCCACGCTCGTGAGCGTGAGCGCCACCATGAAGCAGGTGAACATCACACTCCACATCAGCCCAGAAACCCAAAGCGGCCGGCCGCCAGCCGCCAGCAGCCGAGGGGTGTCACGCCCATGCACGAACGCGAAATAGCCGCCCAGCGACAAGGCGGTGAACAGGCTTCGCCAGAAGGTGACCTCAAAGCTGCGCGCCGTATCGAGATGGCGCATCACCACACCGGCGATGCTCCAAAGCAGAGTCACCAGCACCATGCCGAAAACGGCAAGTCGATGCGACACGGCAAGTGCTCGATCAGGCGGCCTCGCGAGAAGCCCGCTTGCGTTCGTGCTCCTTCAGGTGGCGCTTGCGGATCCGGATCGACTTCGGCGTGATCTCGACCAGCTCGTCGTCATCAATGAACTCCACCGCATACTCCAGCGTCAGCAGGATCGGCGGCGTGAGCTTGATGGCGTCCTCCTTGCCGGATACACGGAAGTTGGTCAGCTGCTTGGCGCGCACCGGATTGACCACGAGGTCGTTGTCCCGTGCATGGATGCCGATCACCATGCCTTCGTACAAGGGATCGCCCGCTTTCACGAACATGCGACCGCGATCGTCCAGCTTGCCCAGCGCATAGGTCACGGCCTCGCCATCGTCCTGGCTGATGAGCACACCGTTCTTGCGGCCCGCGACTTCGCCCTTGTAGGACTCGTAGCCGTCGAAGATGTTGCTGATGAGACCGGTTCCGCGCGTCAGGTTCAAAAACTCCGTCTGGAAGCCGATCAGGCCGCGCGCGGGGATGCGGTACTCCAGCCGAACCCGGCCCATGCCGTCGGGCTCCATGTTGACCAGCTCGCCGCGGCGCTCACCCAGCGCCTGCATCACCGCACCCTGGTGCTGGTCCTCGACATCGGCCGTCACCAGCTCGATCGGCTCGTGGCGTGCACCGTCGACGTCCTTGAACACCACGCGTGGCTTCGATACAGCCAACTCGTAGCCTTCGCGACGCATGTTCTCCAGCAGGATGGTCAGGTGCAACTCGCCGCGGCCCGACACCTCGAACACGCCGTCCTCGTCGGTATCTCGCACACGCAGCGCTACGTTCGATTGCAGCTCGCGGTCGAGCCGATCCTTGATCTGGCGGCTGGTCACGAACTTGCCTTCCCGACCGGCCAGTGGCGAGGCGTTGACGCAGAAGTTCATGGTCAAAGTGGGCTCGTCGACCTTCAGCATGGGCAAGGGCGCCGGCCGCTCCACGTCGGTGAGCGTCACGCCGATGGCGACCCCCTCGATACCGTTGATGAGCACGATGTCGCCCGGCCCCGCCTCCGTGGCCTGCCGCCGCTCCAGGCCTTCGAACTTCAGCACCTGGTTTACCCGTGCGGTGAATGGCGCGGCCTCGGGCCCCGAGCACACCGCGACGTTCTGCCCGGGCCTCAGCGTCCCCTGGTTGATGCGCCCGATGCCGATGCGGCCCACATAGGTGGAGTAGTCCAGCGAGCAGATCTGCAGTTGCAGCGGATCCTGGGGGTTGCCCTCGTGCGCGGGCACGTGCTTGAGAACGGCATCGAACAAGGGCGCCATGTCACGGCCGACCTCGCCTTTGACAACGGTGGCCCAGCCGTTCAGTCCCGAGGCGTAGATGACCGGGAAATCGAGCTGCTCCTCCGTGGCGCCCAACTTGTCGAACAGGTCGAACGTCGCGTTGATCACGTAGTCGGCTCGCGCGCCCGGTCGGTCCACCTTGTTGACCACGACGATAGGCTTGAGCCCCAACGCCAGCGCCTTCTTCGTCACGAACCGCGTCTGCGGCATCGGACCTTCCACCGCGTCGACCAGCAGCAGCACGCCATCAACCATGGACAGCACGCGCTCCACCTCGCCGCCGAAGTCGGCGTGCCCGGGTGTATCGACGATGTTGATGTGCGTGCCGTTCCACTCCACCGCACAGTTCTTCGCGAGGATGGTGATGCCGCGTTCGCGCTCCAAGTCGTTGCTGTCCATGACGCGCTCGGCCACCTTCTCATTGGAGCGAAAGGTGCCGCTCTGGCGCAGCAACTGGTCCACCAGCGTGGTTTTGCCGTGGTCGACGTGGGCAATGATGGCGATGTTTCGGATCGGTCGGGTCATGGTGTGGCTTTCGCGAGGAGGCCTTGCACCTCCGCCGGGCTCAATAGCCTTGTGGAAATCAGTTCACCGGCGCGGACATGGCCGCTGCCGAGGAAAGCGAGCGGATGCGGGCCATACACGCGCACCCTCGGCGCATCGGCCAGCGGCAGCCGTCGCCGCACGCCGGCTAGGAAGCGGCCGGCGTCGTCACTGTTCAGATGCACTGCCGGCCAGTCCGCCAGCAAGGTGTCGGCGTCGAGCAAGGCGGCGTCGCGTTCCTGCTCGCTCATGCACGTCAGCTCATCGAGCGTATGCGCGCCGGCAAGGGTGAGCGGCCCGCTGCCGGTACGCCGCAGGGCGGAGAGGTGTGCCCCGCAGCCCAGCGCCTCG
Source organism: uncultured Burkholderiales bacterium (assembly GCA_966248995.1). Classification (GTDB taxonomy): domain Bacteria; phylum Pseudomonadota; class Gammaproteobacteria; order Burkholderiales; family Burkholderiaceae_C; genus Albitalea. Next base: position 13,618 of record CBINBY010000076.1, read on the forward strand.
CCGAGGTCCTCGGCGAGCGTGCGGATATACGTGCCCTTGCTGCATCGCACGTCGATCATCCACTCGTCACCTGCGCCGCCGACGAGCCGGATCTCATGGAGCGTCACGCGCCGGGCGTCACGCTCCACCTCGATCCCCTCGCGGGCGTACTCGTAGAGCGCACGACCCGCATGCTTGAGCGCCGAATGCATGGGCGGCATCTGCTCGATCTCGCCCACGAAGCGTTCGCAGACGGCTCGAATGTCATCGGCGGATATGGCGACCGGTCTGCGCTGCAGCACCTCGCCTTCGGCATCGCCCGTGCTTGTGGTCGCACCGAGCTTGAGCGTGGCGAGATAGCGCTTGTCCGCGTCCAGGCTCACCTGGGAGAACTTCGTGGCCGCGCCGAAGCACAGCGGCAGCAGCCCGGTCGCTAGTGGATCAAGCGTACCTGTGTGGCCGGCCTTCTCGGCGCGCAACAGGCGGCGAACCTTTTGCAATGCATCGTTGCTCGACAGTCCCAACGGCTTGTCGAGCAGCAGCACGCCGTGGACAGCGCGACGGGACGTTCTTGGATGCGTCATGTCATGTGTTGCCGCGCCAACCGGACGTCCGGCAGGCCGCTCCGGCCAAACGCCGGCTTACTCCTTCGCTCGCGTCGCGTTTGCCTGGTTGATCAGCATGCTGAGTTCCGCGGCGCGCTCCGTGCTGCGGTCGAACACGAAGTGCAAGGTCGGCACGGTGTGGATCTGCAGGCGCTTGAACAGCGCATTGCGCATGTAGCCCGCGGCCTCGTTCAGCGCCGCCTCGCACTCCTGCGGGTCGCCCACCAGCAGCGAGAAGTACACCTTGGCGTGTGCATAGTCCGGCGTCACATCCACCGAGTTGATCGTGACCATGCCAATGCGCGGATCTTTGAGCTCGCGGATGAGTTCGGCCACATCGCGCTGAATCTGGTCGGCCACCCGATAGCTGCGGTTGGGAATGGATCGCTTGTGTCGCATGGTCTGCTCCTGCCTCTCAAACGAGAACCCCGCCGTCTTTTGGAGGGCGGGGTTCGGGGGCGAGGACCCGCACGCCTCCTCTTACAAGGTTCGCGCGACTTCCTTCACTTCGAAGAACTCCAGCTGATCGCCTTCCTTGATGTCGCTGTAGTTCTTCAGCTTGATACCGCATTCGAAGCCTTCCTTGACCTCGCGCACATCGTCCTTCATGCGGCGAACCGACTCGATCTCGCCGGTGAACACGACCACGTTGTCGCGCAACAGGCGGAAGCGCGCACCACGACGCACCACCCCGGCCGTGACCATGGAGCCGGCCACCGTGCCGATCTTGGAAGCGACAAACACCGTGCGGATCTCTGCCGTGCCGATGACCTCTTCCTTCTGTTCCGGTGCCAGCATGCCGGTCATAGCCGCCTTCACCTCGTCCACTGCATCGTAGATGATGTTGTAGTAGCGAAGGTCCACGCCGTTGCCCTCGGCCAGCTTCCTTGCGCCCGCATCCGCGCGCACGTTGAAGCCGATGATCACGGCCTTGGACGCAATGGCGAGGTTGATGTCGCTCTCGCTGATACCGCCCACCGCCGCATGCACGATCTGTACCTTGACCTCGTCGGTGGAAAGTTTTTGCAGCGCCTGCGAAAGCGCCTCTTGCGAGCCCTGCACGTCGGCCTTGATGATGAGCGCCAGCGTCTGCACCTCTCCGGCGCCCATGGTCTCGAACATGTTCTCCAGCTTGGCGGCCTGCTGCTTGGCAAGCTTGACGTCGCGGTACTTGCCCTGCCGGAAGGTCGCGATTTCCCGCGCGCGCCGCTCATCGGCCAGCACCATGAACTCATCGCCGGCTTGCGGCACCTCCGTGAGACCCTGAATTTCCACCGGCAGCGACGGACCGGCCTCGGTGACCGATTTGGCGCTCTCGTCGAGCATCGCCCGCACACGACCGTAGCTCGAACCCGCGAGGACCACATCGCCGCGCTTGAGCGTGCCGGACTGCACCAGCACCGTAGCCACCGGGCCCCGGCCCTTGTCGAGCTGCGCCTCGATCACCAGGCCCTTGGCCGGCGCGTCAACCGCCGCCTTGAGCTCCAGCACCTCGGCCTGCAACAGCACCTGTTCCAGCAGCTCGTCGATACCTTGGCCGGTCTTGGCCGACACGGGCACGAACGGCGAGTCGCCACCAAAGTCCTCGGGAACCACCTCCTCGGCAACCAGCTCGCTTTTCACGCGCTCGACGTTCGCCTCGGGCTTGTCGATCTTGTTCATCGCCACAACGATGGGCACGCCCGCCGCTTTGGCATGGTGAATGGCTTCCTTGGTCTGAGGCATGACGCCGTCGTCGGCTGCGACAACCAGGATCACGATGTCCGTCGCCTTGGCTCCGCGCGCACGCATGGCCGTGAAAGCGGCGTGGCCCGGCGTATCGAGGAAGGTGACGATACCTCCCGGCGTTTCCACGTGATACGCACCGATGTGCTGGGTAATGCCGCCCGCCTCGCCCGCGGCCACGCGCGTGCGGCGGATGTAGTCCAGCAGCGACGTCTTGCCGTGGTCGACGTGGCCCATGACCGTGACCACCGGTGCACGTGGCGACATCTCGTGTGCTGCATCGGCCTGCCCCTCCTGCAGGAAGGCTTCCGGATCGTCCAGCTTGGCCGCGAAGGCCTTGTGGCCCATTTCCTCGACGACGATCATCGCCGTCTCCTGGTCGAGCTGCTGGTTGATGGTGACCATCTGGCCCAGCTTCATCAGCTGCTTGATGACCTCGGAGGCCTTCACGGACATCTTGTGCGCCAGATCGGCGACGGAGATCGTCTCGGGGATGTGCACCTCCTGCACCTGCTGCTCCGCCGGAGCCACGAAGCCAGCCGACCCGTCACCGCGCTCGCCGCGACGGGCACCGCCGCGCGGCGCACGCCAGCCGGGGCGCGCCCCAGCACCCGCGGTGTCGGTACGACCCTTGACTGCCGAGCGCTTCTTGGCTGCATCATCGGCCCAGCTGGACGAAAGCTTCTCGGACTTGAGCGCCTTCTTGTCGCCGGGCTTGGCGGGCGTTGACGGTGCGGCTGCGGTCGCACCCGGTGCGGCAGCCGCCTTGTGGATGGTTCCCTTGATGCCTTCCTTGCCGGCCTCCGGCTTCGGCTCTTCGGGCTTCTTGGCCGTAAGCACGCGCTTCGGCTGCGCCATCATCGCGCGGATCGCGGCCGCTTCTTCCTCGGCAGCCTTGCGGCGCTTGGCCAGCTCAGCGGCGCGCTGCTTCTCCTCGTCAACAACGTCGGCTGCTTTGATGACGCGCAGACCGGGCTTGACGGGCTCAGTAGGTGCGGCCGCCACAGCCGCAGGCCCGGCCGGTTGCGCCGGTTCGCCAACCCTGGCCGAAGAAGTTTCGACTCTGGCGACGGGTGCCGGAACCTTGGCAGCCCCAACCACCCGATGCGGCTCCGCTTGGGCAGCCACCGCGCTGGCCTTGGAGGCTGCTTCGGCCGCTGCCGCTGCCGCAGCTGCCTCAGCCGCGGCAGCTTTGGCTGCCGCCTCGGCGGCCTCGCGTTGACGCGCTTCCTCGGCTTCGCGCTCCCGCCGGAGCTGCTCCTCGCGCTCGCGCCGCTTCTCTTCCAGCTCGGCCTCCTGGCGACGCATCAACTCTGCGTGCGCCTGCGCTTCCTCCTGGCGACGCTTCAACTCGGCGTCATCGATCCTGGGTGCCCGCGGGACCTGAGGCACGGGCGGTGCCGGCTCGTCACGCTTGACAAACGTTCGCTTCTTGCGAACTTCCACCTGAATCGTGCGCGCACGGCCTGTGGCATCGGCCTGCTTGATTTCGCTGGTCGACTTGCGCGTGAGCGTGATCTTCTTGCGCTCGCCCGCCAACGTGCCATGCGCAGAGCGCAGGTGGTCGAGCAACCGCTCCTTGTCCGCGTCGGTCAGAGTATCAGCCGTCGACGCCTTCTTGACGCCGGCCGACTGCAACTGCTCAAGCAGCGCCGAGGCTGAGCGGTTGAGCTCTGCGGCGAACTGGGCGACGGTGGTCACAGCCATTGTGGGAATCCTTGCTTTCGTCTTGCGCTGCGCGTGCGGGTTATGCCTGTTGTACTGCCGCATCCTCAGGCCGTGAACCAATGTTCACGAGCCTTCATGATCAACGCCTTGGCCTGCGGCTCGTCTACACCGGTCATGTCGGTAAGCTCGTCCACGGCGAGGTCGGCCAGATCGTCGCGGGTATGGATACCCCCGTCGGCCAGCTTTTCGATGAGTTCCGGCGTGAGGCCTTCCAGGTCGCGCAGATCCTGAGACACGTCCTCGACCTTCTCCTCCCGGGCGATTTCCATGGTGAGCAGCGCATCGCGGGCGCGAGTGCGCAACTCATTGACCATTTCCTCGTCGAAGCCTTCGATCTCGAGCATTTCCTGCATCGGCACGTAGGCAACCTCCTCCAGGCTAGAGAAGCCCTCCGCAATAAGGATGTCCGCCACCTCCGCATCGACGTCGAGTTTCTCGACGAACAGCTTGCGCAGCGAGTCGGTCTCCGCGGCCTGCTTGGATGCCGATTCCTCGGCCGTCATGATGTTGATGCGCCACCCGGTGAGCTCAGAGGCAAGCCGAACGTTCTGACCGCCGCGGCCAATGGCGATCGCGAGGTTCTCCTCGTCGACCACTACGTCCATGGCATGCCGCTCCTCATCCACCACGATCGACTGAACATTGGCGGGTGCTAGGGCGCCGATCACAAACTGGGCCGGATCTTCAGACCACAACACGATATCCACCCGTTCGCCAGCCAGCTCGTTGGTCACGGCGTTCACGCGCGATCCGCGCACACCCACGCACGTGCCTATGGGGTCAACTCGCTTGTCATGCGAGACCACAGCGATCTTGGCTCGGCTACCGGAATCCCGGGCACAACTCTTGATCTCCAGCAACCCCTGCTCGATCTCCGGCACTTCCTGCGCGAACAGCTCCATCATGAAGCCCGGGGCGCTGCGTGATAGCAGGATCTGGGGCCCGCGCAGCGTGGGGTCGACCTCCGCGATGTAAGCCCGCACCCGGTCACCTGAGCGCAAGTTCTCCTTGGGGATCATTTCGCTTCGGCGCAAGCGACCTTCCACTCGGCCCGACTCGACGATCACGTCGCCCTTGTCCAGGCGTTTTACCGTGCCAACGAAGATCTTCTCGCCGCGCGAGAGGAAATCGTTGAGCAGCTGCTCGCGCTCGGCATCGCGAATCTTCTGCAGGATGACCTGCTTGGCCGCCTGGGCACCAATGCGCCCGATGGAAACGGATTCGACCGGCTCCTCGATGTAGTCGTCGACCTCGATGTCCGGAATTTGCTCCTGAGCCTCGAACAGCAGAATCTCCGCATCCGCGTTCTGCAGGCCGGCCTCGTTGGGCACGACATGCCAACGACGGAAGGTCTCGTAATCGCCAGTTTCGCGGTCGATGGACACGCGAATGTCGACCTCGCCGCCGTGCAGCTTCTTCGACGCCGATGCAAGCGCCGCCTCAACCGCGCCGAACACCACTTCCCGGTCCACGCTCTTCTCCCGGGAGATGGCGTCCACCAGCATCAACAGTTCGCGATTCATTGTTTTCGACCTCCAACGTCGTCATCGGCCCGCAACTCGTCCTGCTCCGCAGACCCTGGCCCCGGCGAGAACCGGCGCCCTTTGAAATCGAGCACCGGCACCAGCCTGGCCTCACGCACCTCCTCAAGCGAGAAATCCAGCGCCTGGTCACCCTTGCCGTCGTTGAACACCACGCACCACCCCTCGCCCGACTCACTCTGAGTCAGCACCCCTTGGTACTTGCGCCGTCCCTGGAAAGGCTGCCGCAACGTGAGTTCCACCCGCTGTCCAGCAAAGCGTGCATAGTCCGCCGGCTTCTTCAGCGGGCGATCGAGTCCCGGTGACGAGACTTCCAAGCGCTCATAAGGCACGCCTTCCACCTCCAGGACATGCTGGAGCTGGCGCGTGACCTTCTCACAGTCCTCCACGGTGATGGACTCACCGGGCTGGTCGCTGGCCGTGCGATCAATGAAGACGCGCAACAGCCCCCGAGCGGCGCGCTCGGTCTCAACGAGGTCGTAACCCAACCCCGTCACGGTGCGTTCAATGGCGTCTTGCCAGTTCATCAAGCGGTGCGGTGCGCCTTTCGCGCATGCGGGCGCCGCGAAAAGCGCCCAAGCAAAAAAAATGGGCTGGAAGAATCCGCCCATGCAGCTTTCTCGGAAAGCTCGAATTGTACTGCCCGTGCAAGGGGGTAGCAACACCTGGGCCAGACAAACCCCTGTACACGGCAGGCCACTCGCGCCGATGACCCCAGGCCTGCGGAGCGCAAAACAACCCCATGCCAGAATTCAGGGCTCGCATCTACTCAGGAGACTCCATGGGATTTCTGGCCGGCAAGCGCTTCCTCATCACCGGCATTCTCAATAACCGCTCGATCGCCTATGGCGTTGCGCGCGCCTGCCACCGCGAAGGCGCCGAGCTCGCCTTCAGCTACCAGAGTGAACGTTTCAAGGATCGAATCGCGGAGTTCGCCGCCGAGTTCGGCTCGAAGTTGATTTTTGAGCTGGATGTTGCCGATGACGCGAGCATCGACCATGCCTTCAAGCAACTGGGCGAAGCCTGGCCACACTTCGACGGATTCGTGCACGCCATCGGATTCGCACCGAGAGAGGCCATTGCCGGCGACTTCCTAGAGGGGCTGTCGCGGGAGGGCTTTCGCGCCGCACACGACATTTCCAGCTACAGCTTCCCGGCCATGGCCAAGGCCGCATCCCCGCGCCTGCGGCCGGGAGCCTCGCTCGTGACCTTGAGCTATCTGGGAGCGATGCGCGCCGTGCCCGCGTACAACACCATGGGCTTGGCCAAGGCTTCGCTGGAGGCCAGCGTGCGCTATACCGCCGCGAGCCTCGGGCCGCGAGGCGTGCGCGTCAACGGCATCTCTGCCGGGCCGATCAAGACGCTGGCAGCCACGGGCATCAAGGGTTTCGGCAAAATTCTCGACGTAGTGGCAGAGAACTCGCCCCTGCGCCGCAATGTCTCGATCGAAGACGTCGGCAACGTCGCAGCCTTCCTCTTGTCGGACCTGGCCGCAGGTGTGACTTCGGAGATCACCTACGTGGACGGTGGTTTCAGTCACACCATGGTCATGGGGCCAGACGCGACTGCAGCCTGAGGACGAGGGCGCTCCCCTTGGAGCGCCCTCCTACATTGCATCGAGTGCGCGACTGGCTCCGATCAGGGCTGGGGACACTTCAGCCTGTATGACGAAGGTCGGAATGCTGGCGAGGTAGCCCGTCATCCGACCCTTCTGCTCAAAGCTGCAGCGAAAGCGGGAGTGATCGATCGCCCTGCCCAGCCGCGGCACAATGCCACCGCCGATGTACACCCCACCCCGAGCTCCGAGCGACAGCGCCAGATTGCCGGCCACCGTACCGAGGAAGCTGAAGAAGAGCTGCAGCACTTCGGCGCAGCAAGCATCCCCGCCCAATGCGCGTGCGGTTATCGCCGGAGCATCCAGCGTGTGAGCCGGTCGCCCATCCAGTTCGCAAAGCGCCCGGTAGACGTTCTCCAGACCTTGTCCAGACACCGCGCGCTCAGCCGAGGCGTGGCCGAAACGCCGGCGCAGCACCGCCACCACTTGGTCCTCGCGTTCATCGGTGGCCGCCAAGGTGACGTGGCCGCCCTCGCCGTCCAGAGGCATGGCGGGTTGACCCGGCGGCCCGAGAATCAAGCCTGAAACCCCCAGGCCGGTTCCCGGGCCCACCAGGCCCATGGTCTCACCGGGCACAGGCTGCCCGCTCCCGACCTGCCGTAGATCCGAGGATTCCAGAACAGGCAGCGCCAAGGCCAGGGCAGTGAAGTCGTTGATGACCAGCAGCCGCTGCAGACCCAGCTCGCGCTGCAGTCCCGACACGGAGAACGACCAGTGGTGGTTCGTCATCTGCACATGATCGCCGAGCACTGGATTGGCGATGCCGATGGCGCATGCGGAAGGCACCGGTTTACGGTGCCGGGCCAGGTAGTCCCGGATGGCGTCCCTCAGGCCAGCGAAGGCATCAGCCGAGAGCGTGTCGATGTCCGAAGGCGCCACCCCCGGCTCCGACTGCCACGCGAACCGTGCATTCGTGCCGCCGACGTCTCCAAGCAGGCGGGGATAGGTGCTTGCTTTCGGTTCCATGAACGTACCTCGCGCAGCCAGTGACAGTGACTTAACCAAGTGGAACTGCCTGTCGCCTCACACAGCGTTAGTTCACTCGCCTGGCGAGATGGAAGGGCCCCCTTCACGTGCCCAACTCATTCGTCGCGCACGCAGTCCACGTAATAGGTACGGCCACCCTCGCCTTCGTCTTCGACGAGGCCATGCACGTCCGTGTCGAAGCCAGGAAATGCTGCATTGAACTCGCGTGTAAAGCGCAGGAAGTCAACGATCTTGCGGTTGAAACGCTCCCCGGGGATGAGCAGGGGAATTCCCGGCGGATAGGGCGTAAGCAGCGAAGTGGTGATGCGGCCTTCGAGCCGGTCGATGGGCACCCGGTCAGTGCGGCGATGGGCGATGTAGGAGAACGCATCGGCCGGCTTCATGGCGGGGTGCAGGTCGGACACGTACATCTCCGTGGTGAGCCGGGCGATGTCGCCCTTGGCGTACATGGCATGGATGCTCTGGCAGAGGTCTCGCAGCCCCATGCGCTCATAGCGCGGGAAGGCGGCGACGAACTCCGGCAGCACGCGCCCCATGGATGCGTTGCGGTCGTAATCGTCCTTGAACTGCTGCAGCGCAGTCAGCAGCGTGTTCCAACGGCCCTTCGTGATGCCGATGGTGAACATGATGAAGAATGAATACAGCCCGGTCTTCTCCACCACTACCCCGTGCTCGGCCAGATACTTGGTGACGATGCTGGCCGGGATGCCGGTCTTGGCAAACTTGCCGTTCACGTCGAGGCCCGGCGTGATGATCGTGCTCTTGATCGGATCCAGCAGATTGAAGCCGTCGGCCAGGTCGCCAAACCCGTGCCATCTGTCCTCGGCGCGCAACAGCCAATCGCTGCTTTTGCCGATGCCCTCATTAGCCAGCTTCTCGGGCCCCCATACCTTGAACCACCAGTCGCGCCCAAAGTCCTTCTCGACCTTGCGCATTGCACGGCGGAAGTCGAGCGACTCGAGGATGCTCTCTTCCACCAACGCGTGCCCGCCAGGCGCTTCCATCATGGCAGCCGCCACATCGCACGAAGCGATGATCGCGTACTGCGGACTGGTGGAGGTGTGCATGAGGTAGCACTCGTTGAAGAGATGCCGGTCAAGCTTGCGATTCTCAGCGTCCTGTACCAGTACCTGTGAAGCCTGGCTCAGACCGGCCAGCAGCTTGTGCGTGGACTGAGTGGCAAACACGAGTTGGTCACGCGGCCTCGTGCGACTGCGGCCCATCGCGTGATAAATGCTGTAGAAGGTGTGGAAAGCCGCGTGGGGAAGCCACGCCTCGTCGAAGTGCAGCGTGTCGATGTACCCATCGAGCGCATGCTTGATGGTCTCGGTGTTGTAGAGCACGCCGTCATACGTGCTTTGCGTGAGCGTGAGGATGCGCGGCTTGACCTTCGACACGTCCACGCCTGCCAGAAGCGGGTTGGCGGCCATCTTGCGCTGGATCGCCTCGACCGAGAACTGGTCCTTCGGGATGGGGCCGATGATTCCGTAGTGGTTGCGCGTGGGAGTCAGGAACACCGGCACCGCGCCGGTCATGATGATCGAATGCAGGATCGACTTGTGGCAGTTGCGGTCTACGACGACCACGTCTCCCGGAGCCACCGAGTGGTGCCACACCATTTTGTTTGACGTGCTGGTGCCGTTCGTGACGAAGAAGCAATGGTCGGCGTTGAAGATGCGCGCGGCGTTTCGCTCGCTCGCCGCGACAGGACCGCTGTGGTCCAGCAGTTGCCCAAGCTCCTCCACGGCATTGCACACATCGGCCCGCAACATGTTCTCGCCGAAGAACTGGTGGAACATCTGGCCCACCGGGCTCTTCAGAAAGGCCACGCCCCCAGAATGGCCTGGGCAGTGCCAGGAGTAGGAGCCGTCCTGCGCATAGTCCATGAGCGCAGCAAAGAACGGAGGCGCGAGCGAATCCAGGTAGCTGCGGGTTTCGCGGATGATGTGGCGGGCCACGAACTCCGGCGTGTCCTCGAACATGTGGATGAA
>CBINBY010000077.1:0-23753 GCA_966248995.1 uncultured Burkholderiales bacterium
CGCGGTTGCCGATGGACTTGTTCTTGCCCGCCAGCCGCCGGTCGATGATCTGCTGCAACATGACGCTCCTATTGCAATACTCGCGGGCTCACGAGCTCTTGCGCACCCGCAAATACCATTCGCACAGCAGGCGAACCTGCTTGGGCGTGTACCCCTTGGCCACCATGCGGGTAACGAAGTCCTCGTGCTTCTTCGCCTCGTCGGCGCTGGCCTTGGCGTTGAAGCTGATGACAGGCAGCAGTTCCTCGGTGTTCGAGAACATTTTCTTCTCGATCACCGTGCGCAGCTTCTCGTAGCTCGTCCACGCCGGGTTCTTGCCCTGGTTGTTGGCGCGCGCGCGCAAAACGAAGTTGACGATCTCGTTGCGGAAGTCCTTGGGGTTGCTGATGCCCGCGGGCTTCTCGATCTTTTCCAGCTCGGCATTGAGCGATGCGCGATCGAACACCTCGCCGGTGTCGGTGTCGCGGTACTCATGGTCCTGGATCCAGTAGTCCGCATACGTGACGTAGCGGTCGAAGATGTTCTGGCCGTACTCGCTGTAGCTCTCCAGGTACGCCGTCTGGATCTCCTTGCCGATGAACTCCGCGTAGCGCGTCGCAAGGTGCTCCTTGATGAACGCCAGATATTTCTGCTCGACCTCTGGCGGAAACTGCTCACGCTCGATCTGCTGCTCGAGCACGTACATCAGATGCACCGGGTTGGCCGCGACTTCCGTGCTGTCGAAATTAAAGACCTTGGACAGGATCTTGAACGAGAAGCGCGTGGAGATGCCCGCCATGCCTTCGTCGACGCCCGCGTAGTCCCGGTACTCCTGGTAGCTCTTGGCACGCGGATCGGTGTCCTTGAGGTTCTCGCCGTCGTAGACGAGCATCTTGGAAAACAGAGACGAGTTCTCGGGCTCCTTGAGCCGCGTGAGGATCGAGAACTGCGCCATCATCTTCAGCGTGCCTGGCGCGCAAGTCGCGTTGGCGAGCGAGGAGTTGCGCAACAGCTTCTCGTAGATCTTCACTTCCTCCGACACGCGCAGGCAGTACGGCACCTTGACGATGTAGATGCGGTCAAGGAAGGCCTCGTTGTTCTTGTTGTTGCGGAAGCTCTTCCACTCACTCTCGTTGCTGTGCGCGAGGATGATCCCGTCGTACGGAATCGCACCGAAGCCTTCGGTGCCCTTGTAATTGCCTTCCTGCGTGGCGGTCAGCAGCGGGTGCAGCACCTTGATGGGCGCCTTGAACATCTCCACGAATTCGAGCAGGCCCTGGTTGGCCAGGCACAAGCCACCGGAGTAGCTGTAGGCGTCGGGGTCGTCCTGCGCATAGGTCTCCAGCTTGCGGATGTCGACCTTGCCCACCAGCGAAGAGATGTCCTGGTTGTTTTCGTCACCGGGTTCGGTCTTGGCAACCGCCACCTGCTTAAGCACCGAGGGATGGCGCTTGATGATCTTGAACCTGCGGATATCGCCGCCGTACTCCTCGAGGCGCTTCACGGCCCACGGCGAGAGGATGCGGTTCAAGTAGCGCCGCGGGATGTTGTATTCCCTCTCGAGGATCGGGCCGTCCTCGGTGGCATCGAACAGACCCAGCGGGGACTCGTTCACCGGCGAGCCCTTGATCGCGTAGAACGGCACCTGCTCCATCAGCTGCTTGAGCCGCTCGGCAATCGACGATTTGCCACCGCCTACCGGGCCCAGCAGGTAAAGGATCTGCTTCTTCTCCTCCAGCCCCTGCGCGGCATGGCGGAAATAAGACACCACCTGTTCGATGGCGTCCTCCATGCCGTAGAACTCGGCAAAGGCAGGGTAGATCTTGATGATCTTGTTCGCAAAGATCCTCGACAGGCGCGGGTCGTTGCGCGTGTCGATGGTCTGCGGGTCGCCGATGGCCTTGAGCATGCGCTCCGCAGCGGTGGCGTACGCCAGCGGATTGCGTTTGCACTCCGCGAGGTACTCCTCAAGGGAGAGTTCCTCCTCCCGGGTGCGCTCAAAGCGAGCGGCGAAATGGCTGATCACATCCATGCTGACCTCCAGGATCGGGGCGGGGCAACCGAGGAGCCACCTCGACTGCCGCCTTTGGGAAGTTCTGATGAAGTCCTGGCTGTCGTTCCACCAAAGGCTCCATCAGAGCTTTCCTTGCGATCAGCGCAAACGCACGGTTCAAGTTCCGCTCAACTCACGGCTCGCTGGTGGCCGCATAGGCGAGAGATGCGCAACAACGCTTCTCTTATCCCTTGTGTGCGACGCAGCAAGACCCGTGCCTTCACGATACTCCACTTGAGCACCGGTGCGCCAGCCCCGCGAAGCAGGGACGCTGCCCTACGTGCGAAGTTCCTCGGGGCAAGCGCGGTCATCGTCGGCTCGTGTCACGCGTTGTCACGCGCCTTGTCGCGATGTCACGCGCAATCCTCAGCTTCGCGAAAGCCCGAGCCGCTCCAGCAGGCCATTGAGTTCATCCAATGAGCCAAACGCAATGGCCACCTCCCCTTGCTCACCCCGAGAGGTGCGCTTCTTCACGCGGATCTCCACAGGCGCGGTAAGCGCATCGGAGAGCTCCTCCTCGATGCGCCGCAGGTCGCGGGGCTTCTCGGTCTTGACTCGCAACAGCGGCTTCTGTCGGGCAGCCCCGGCCTTGGCCACGAGTTTCTCGGCATCGCGCACACTGAGCTGGCGGGCCGCGATTTCACCCGCCACGAGGATCTGCTGTGCACCTTCAAGAGGCAGCAATGCACGAGCATGGCCCATGTCAATATCGCCGGCCATGAGCATGTGCTGTACCGGTTCGGCAAGGTTAAGCAGCCGCAGGAGGTTGCTCGCGGCGCTGCGCGAGCGCCCCACGGCCTGCGCGGCCTGTTCATGCGTGAGATGAAACTCGCGAACCAGGCGGGCGATGCCTTGCGCCTCTTCCAGTGGGTTCAGGTCTTCGCGCTGGATGTTCTCGATGAGCGCCATTGCCGCGGCGGCCTCATCAGGCACATGCTTGACCAGCACGGGCACCTCGGCGAGGCCGGCCAGGCGGGCAGCGCGCACCCGCCGTTCGCCCGCGATGATCTCGTACTGGACAGCGCTCGGCGCCGATCCCGTGCCGGGCTCGCTGGCGATGCCCATGGGGCGCACGAGCACCGGCTGCATCACGCCTTGTGCCTTGATGCTCTCCGCAAGCTCGTACAGCGAGCTCTCGTCCATGCGCGTGCGCGGCTGGTACTTGCCGGGCTGCAGTTGTTCCAGTTTCAGCATGTTCGGTGCGCCATCGGAAGCGAGCGCAGCCGCTTCGCCCGCCTCCTTCACGCGCGGGCCGAGCAGCGCCTCTAGGCCCATGCCTAGGCCTTTGGGTTTCTTGGTGACCATCGGCACATTGTCGATGATCGGCGCGACACCCTTCCCTGGGCCCGCGCCTCGCTTATCCTTCGGGCCCCGAGGAGACCCCCATGACTTACCGCGTGTTCGTCGACGGCCAGGAAGGCACCACCGGCCTGCGCATCCATGAGTACCTGGCCCAGCGCTGCGACATCGAAGTCCTGCGCATCGATCCCGAACGCCGCAAGGACATCGCCGAGCGCACCCGCCTGCTCAACGCCGCGGACGTCGCTTTCCTTTGCCTGCCGGACGCCGCCGCTCGGGACGCAGCCGCGCTGGTGGACAACCCGCGCACCTGCCTCATCGACGCGAGCACGGCGCATCGCACCGCCCCTGGTTGGGTGTTCGGCATGCCGGAGCTGGCACCCGGGCAGCGCGAGCGGCTGCGACACGCCAAGCGCATTTCCAACCCGGGCTGCCATTCGAGCGCCTTTATCTTGCTCATACGGCCGCTGGTGGATGCCGGGCTGATACCGGCGGGTCTGCCTATCACGGCCACCTCCCTCACCGGATACTCGGGTGGCGGCAAGAAAATGATCGAGCAGTACGAAGCGGGGGGAGATCCCCGCTTAAATGCCCCACGTCCCTATGGCCTCACCCTCGCCCATAAGCATGTGCCGGAGATGACCCTGCACACCGGGCTGACGGTCAAGCCGGTATTCCAGCCAGTCGTAGGCTCGTTCTATAAGGGTTTGGTGGTAAGTGTGCCTTTGCACCTATCCCAGCTTAGCGGTGGCACGACACCCGAGCGGTTGCATGAGGCCCTGCAGCTGCGTTATGCCGGGGAGCGCTTCGTTCGCGTCATGCCTCTGCGTGATCCTGAAACCGTGGAGGCAGGCGGGGGCTTCTTCGATGTGCAGGGCTGCAACGACACGAACGGAGTCGACCTCTTTGTCTTCGCCAATGACATGCAGGTTCTGCTGATGGCACGCCTCGACAACCTGGGAAAGGGTGCGAGCGGCGCGGCGGTCCAGTCCATGAATTTGCACCTCGGCCTCGACGAGGGACTGGGGCTCTAAGGACGTTACACGAGCGGCGCGGGCACGGTCCACCTGGCTCAGCTGCTCGGCGCCTCTCAGGGAGTGATAACCCTGCCACGACCACCGAGGCCGGGGGGGCAAAGTCACATGGCAGCGATGCGCTGGACCATTTCCTGCGCGAAATCGATGAACGCCTGCGCCCCCCTGGACGACGGATCGAACACGACACCCGGCATGCCATAACTGGGAGCTTCGGCAAGGCGGACATTGCGCGGGATGACGGCGTTGAAGACCTTTTCGCCGAAGTGTGATTTCAGTTGCTCGCTGACCTGCTGCTGCAAAGTGATGCGCGGGTCGTACATCACACGCAACAAGCCAATGAGTTGCAGGTCTGAATTCAGGTTGGCATGGACCTGCTTGATCGTGTTTACGAGGTCGCTCAACCCCTCCAGTGCGAAGTATTCGCACTGCATGGGCACGATCACCCCGTGTGCGCTGCACAGGCCATTGAGCGTGAGCAAGCTCAGCGACGGCGGGCAATCGATCAGCACGAAGTGGTACTCCTCGTCCACTGCTAGGAGAGCCTTGCGCAAGCGCTTATCGCGGTGGTCGAGTTCCACCAACTCCACCTCCGCGCCGGCCAGTTCGCGGTTGGCGCCCAGAACGTCGTAGCCCGTCTTGTCGGAACGCCGGCGGGCTTCGGCCACGGTCGCGGTTTCCAACAGCACGTCGTAGACGCTCAGCTCCAGTGCGCGCTTGTCAATGCCGGAGCCCATCGTGGCGTTTCCCTGTGGATCCAGGTCGACGACCAGGACCCGTTGTCCGATGCGTGCCAGTCCCGCAGCGAGGTTGACGGTGGTGGTCGTCTTGCCGACGCCGCCCTTTTGGTTGGCGATACAGAAGATTCGGGCCATGTGGGAGTACGTATGAAGGCGGGCCATTGTCCGGCCTCGGCCCATGCCGGCAAAGCGCCGCATGCAAGCCGAACCGAGTCAAGGCCGGATGAGCCGCATGCCGAAGGCGATGAGGAACAGGCCAGCCAGTCGTCTCAGCCACAAGGATAAACGCTTGTGAGCCTTCACTCTGATCGCCGTTCGATCAGCTAACGCACAAAGCGTGAGGCAGTACACCGCCGTGAGGACTGCGATAGTGATCGCCATGGCGGCAAATGTCAGGAAGCCCACGTGCCAGGCCGGATCGACGAAAAGCGGAAAGAACGCCATGTAGAAGACGACGGCTTTCGGGTTCAGCAGCGTGATCAGGAAGGCTTGCCGAACGTGGTGCCGCGGCTTGATGTGGAACCGGTGCGGCTGAGCAACACCTGCACGTGACAACAACAGCTGGAGCCCGACCCATGCCAGGTAGCCGGCCCCGGCATACTGGACGACGTGGAAGGCCATGGGGTACGCAGCCAAGAGAGATGCAACTCCAGCCACAGCGAGCCATAGAAGCACCTGGTCCCCAAGAATGAGACCCAAAGTGGCAGCTGCGCCCGCCACAAACCCTCCCTGGGCGGTAGAGGTCAACAAGGCGAAGGTGCCTGGACCAGGCAACACCAGGAACATCAAGACTGCCAGGCAAAAGCCGGCGAAATCTGTGATTCCGAGGATCATGTGGCGCCCGGAAGGGGACACATCCACACGAGACAGCGGTCCGCGTGAAGAGCCGGAATGGCGAGTTGTTCCACGTGAAACACTTCCACGTCGCTAGGCAACGCAGCAATCTCATCGTCAGGAACCCTGCCTTTCATGGCCATCCACCGACCGCTGCGAGCTATCAGCCCGCGCGTGACTTGCACGAAGTCGAGCAGCGAAGCGAAGGCCCGTGAAGTAACCAAATCGAACGGGCGCTCCGGCTTCAGGTTCTCCACCCGCGCTTGCTCTGCACGCAGGTTGCGCAGACCCAGCTCTACAGCCACTTGGCGCACGAAGGCGACCTTCTTGCCCACGGTGTCGATGCAGCAAACCTCCAGCTCCGGGCAGGCGGCAGCAATCACCACACCGGGAAGCCCCGCACCGCTACCGACGTCCACAACGCGGCCGGAATGCTCGCCCAGTACTCTGACTACCGGCCTGATCACCGCCAGGCAGTCGAGAAGGTGCTGCACATACATTGCCTGGGGCTCGCGAACTGCAGTGAGGTTATAAGTCGCGTTCCAACGCTGAAGCAGGTGCAGATAGGCGACTAACTTGCTGGCCACCTCAGAATCGAGGGACAAGCCCAAGCGGCCCGCATCCTCGATCAGTGCACCCGCATCGTCGCTTCGGTTAGCAGGGACAAGAAGGGCCCGGTCGCCCGAGTCCTCACCTGACTGCGTCAACACGCGACGCCCTTCACGCCGCCTCATCGGATATCGGCTCATTCGCGACGAATCCCTTGAAACGCCCCTTCTTCAAATGGATCAGCAGCAGCGAGATCGCCGCAGGCGTAACACCGGAGATGCGCGAAGCCTGGCCCAAAGTTTCGGGACGGTGCTTGTTCAGCTTTTGTCGAACTTCGAAGCTGAGCGCGGGAATCTCGCCGTAATCCAGGTCGGCCGGCAAACGCAGCGTCTCATACTGAACCGCCCGGGCCACCTCGTCATGCTGCTTGTCGATGTATCCGGCGTACTTCACACTGATTTCGACCTGCTCGATCACCGCATCCGCGACGGTCGGCCCCAACTCTGCCCGCAATGTTTCACGTGAAACAGTGGAGTCGGGGTTAGATACGCGCTCGATCTCCGTCAACAAATCGAATCTCACCCCCGGCCGCCGGAGCAAATCAGAAAGACGGTACTCCCTGTCAATCGCTTTGCCCAAAAGATGCTCAGCTGCGGGTGGCGGCAAAGTGTCCGGCCGTACCCACGTCGACCGAAGGCGTTGAGCCTCGCGCTCCACGGCTTCCCGCTTACGAGAGAACGCCTCCCAACGGGTGTCGTCCACAAGCCCCAAGCGACGACCGGTTTCCGTTAGCCGCATGTCGGCGTTGTCCTCGCGCAATTGCAGTCGGTACTCGGCTCGGCTGGTGAACATGCGATACGGCTCGGTCACGCCTTTGGTAATCAGGTCATCCACGAGCACGCCGAGGTACGCTTCGTCGCGGCGCGGTGTCCATGCCCCCTCCCCTCGGACCTGGAGGGCTGCGTTGAGCCCCGCGTAGAGTCCCTGCGACGCAGCCTCCTCGTACCCGGTCGTCCCGTTGATCTGTCCAGCAAAGAACAGCCCGCCAATAGCGCGCGTCTCGAAGCTGGCCTTCAACGCGCGTGGATCGAAATAGTCGTACTCAATGGCATAGCCGGGGCGGAGGATGTGTGCGTTCTCCAAGCCGCGCATCGACCGGACGGCGTCAAGCTGGATGTCGAAGGGCAGCGAAGTCGAAATTCCGTTTGGGTAGACCTCGTGCGTACTGAGCCCCTCCGGCTCCAAAAAAATCTGGTGCGAAGACTTGTCCGCAAAACGGTTGATCTTGTCTTCGATGCTTGGGCAATAGCGCGGCCCCACGCCCTCGATCACACCAGTGAACATCGGGCTCCGGTCGAAACCGGAGCGAATGATGTCGTGCGTGCGCTCGTTGGTGTGCGTGATCCAGCACGGCACCTGCCGCGGATGCTGGCTAGCATCGCCCAGAAAACTGAACACCGGCACGGGATCAAGGTCGCCCGGCTGCTCGGTCAGCACACCGAAGTCGATCGTGCGTCCATCCAGCCTCGGCGGCGTTCCAGTTTTCAACCGCCCTTGCGGCAGCTTCAGCTCCTGCAGACGCAGCGATAGCCGGATCGCCGGGGGATCACCTGCCCTGCCAGCGGAATGGTTCTGCAAACCCACATGCACCCGGCCGTCGAGGAACGTCCCCGCCGTGAGGACGACCGCACGCGCCTTGAAGCGAATGCCGACTTGCGTTACGACAGCCGCGACCCGCTCACCATCCAGCACGATGTCATCGCAGGCGCCCTGGAACAACCAAAGGTTGGGCTGGTTCTCCAGACGGCAGCGTATTGCCGCCCGGTACAGCACGCGGTCGGCTTGCGCACGCGTGGCGCGAACGGCCGGGCCCTTGGAGCTGTTCAGGATGCGGAACTGGATGCCCGCTTCATCGGTAGCCGCCGCCATGGCACCACCGAGCGCATCCACCTCCTTGACGAGATGCCCCTTCCCGATGCCGCCAATTGATGGATTGCAGCTCATCTGGCCCAACGTTTCGATGTTGTGCGTGAGCAGCAAGGTGGCGCAGCCCATGCGGGCGCTCGCCAAGGCGGCTTCGGTCCCGGCATGCCCGCCGCCGACCACGATTACGTCGAACTGCTTGGGGTACAGCATGGTGCTGCCTATTTTTTGAGCAAACCACCATTGTAGGGAGCACCACGCTAGAAGTCATCGCCGGGGACAGGCGGTTGCCCGCCGCCTAGCAAATCACAAGCGACTCGCTCGTGATCATCGCCTCCCAAGTCATGCCTGCACAGCCGGCATCATCTCGACGCTGCGCAGATCCTGTGCCACACGCCCATCCTGCAGCACGATGACACGGCTTGCCGACGCGATGGTTTCCGGCCGGTGCGCCACGATCACACGAGTGACATCGAGCTGGCGCACGGCCTGGTTCACGAGGCGCTCACGATCGACATCGAGCGCACTGGTCGCCTCATCGAGCAACAGGATGCGCGGGCGCTTGTACAACGCACGCGCCAGCAACAGGCGTTGCTTCTGTCCCCCGGAGATGCTCGTGCCCATGTCGCCGATCAACGTGTGATAGGCCATGGGCATGGCCTCGATCTCCTCGTGCACGGCAGCCATGCGGGCGCACTCCTGCACCCACTCCAGGTCGGCATGCGCATCGAAGAAGCTGATGTTGTCGATGATGGAGCCGGCGAACAGCTGGTCTTCCTGCATGACGGTGCCGATCATCTCCCGCCAGCTGCGCAACCCGAGATGGGACAAGGGCACACCACCCACGCGCACTTCCCCGACCTGCGGATCATGGATCCCCAGGATGACCTTGAGCAGCGTCGTCTTGCCACATCCCGAGGGGCCGGAAATCGCAACCGATTCGCCAGGCTCGATCACCAGATTCACGCCATGGAGCACGGGGGGCTCGGCATCGGAGTAACGGAAGGACACATCCTTCAGCTCCACCCTCGCCGGCACGTCGTGGCGGACAGGCGCGGCCACCTCGGGCTCGGGCGTCGACAGCACGATATCGGCCAGGCGCTCGCCTTGCAGCTTGAGCATCTTCAGCTCGACCGCCTTGTCGATGAGACCACTGATGCGCAGCGCGAACTGCTCCTTGTAAGCGAAGAACGCGAACAGCATGCCCACCGAAAAGCTGCGGTCCAGCACCAACAAGGCACCGATCCAGATGACGCCCACGCGCTCCAGACCGAACAGCAGCTTGTGCAGGACGCTGAATAGCAGGTCGAGCTTGCGCGTGGCGATGTGCGCGTTCATCGCATCCACCACCAGATTCATGAAGCGCGCCTGACGGTCCTCCTGTCGGTTGAACAGCTTAATCGACTGCACGCCCCGCAGCGATTCCAGGAAATGGCTCGACTTCTTGGCGTCGTGGACAATCGCCTCCTCCGTCGCTTCGCGCAACGGACGGAAGAACGCCCAGCGCAACAGGCCGTACGCCACCACCGAGGCCAGGGCAATGGCCGTCAGCGTGCCGCTGTAGACCCACATCATCACGAAGGTCAACACGACCATGAGGCCATCGAGGACCACCTCGATGAACGAGGTGGTGAGCGTCTGCTGGATCTGCTGCACGGCGCCGAAGCGCGACATCACGTCGCCGGTATGGCGCTTCTCGAACCACGCGACGGGCAGCCGCATGAGGTGCGCGAACACGTTCGACAGCCACTGAAGGTTCAGCGTCGCCGACAGGTACAGCACCGCCCAGGAGCGGATGGCACCGGTGGTGACGGTGATCAGCGCGAGCAGGGTGAATCCCAGGCCGAGCGTGACCAGTAGATCGCGGTCCGCCGTGACCAGCACGCCGTCGACCACCCACTGCATGAAAAAGGGCGCTAACAGCATGAAGAACTCGAGCGCGAACGCAAGGCCAAAGATCTGCAGCAGCGAGCGCCTCAGCCCAGACACACGCCCCAGCAGTTGCCGAGCGGTGACCGACTGTCGCTCCACGCGCGGGCGGAAGTCGGCCGCAGGCGACAGTTCCAGAACGACGCCGGTGAAGTGCTTGGACACCTCGTCGAGTGACATCCGCCGCACGCCGCGCGCGGGATCGTGGATCACCGCCTTGCCGCCGCGGATCTCGGTAAGCACCACGAAGTGGTTGAGGTCCCAGTGCAACACGCAAGGCATCTGCAGTTGCCCCAGGTGCTCCATCTCGGCGCGTAGTGCGCGGGTGTTGAGCTGCAGTTGCCCCGCCAGTCGCATGAGATCGACCATGGTGGCGCCCTTCAGCGAGAGCTGGAAGCGCTGGCGCAATGTCGGCAGGTCAGTATTCAGCCCGTGGTAAGTGGCCACCATGGCCAGGCACGCCAGCCCGCATTCGGCGGCCTCCGTCTGCAGCATCACAGGCACACCGGCGCGCCCGAAGCCCAGGTTCAAAGATGAGAAGAATCCGGACATGACAGTCACCGCCCGCCTCACACGCGGCCCGTGAGGCTCAGCAGCGGCTCGAAGATCCACTCGATCAGGCGACGCCGGTCCAGCATGACATCCGCATCGAGCTGCATGCCGGCCACCAGCGGCTGGCCCTGCCCGTAGGCTTGTACCGATTGCTGCTCCAGCGCCACGGTGATTCGGTACAGCGGCTCTGCAGCCGGAGCCTCCTTGAGCGACTCGGGCAAAGGCAGGACGGCAAGCTCCGCCGCCTGCAGCGGCGTGCGCGAAATGCGCAGCACCTGGCCTATGTGGTGCCCGAACTTCTGATAGGGGAAGGCCTGGTAACGCAACTGCACTTCCTGCCGTGGACGGATGAAGCCCACGGCGCTTGAGGGCGCGAACAGCTGGGCCTCCAGCCTGGCGTCAGCAGGCAGCAGGCTCGCCAGCGCCGTGCCAGGCGACACGCTGTGACCGCTCTCGGCCAGAACGGCAGTGACGACGCCGTCTTCGGGTGCGCGGACCACGACCTGACGCCGCGCTTCGTTCTCGGCCGCCGCCTCATCCAGTGAAGCGAGCTCGCGCTCGATCGTGCCCAGACTCTCCATGGTCTGGAGCGGCAGTTCCCGGCGCTTGGCTTCGAGCGCCGACATGTCCCGCAAGGAACTGGCGCGCCGCACGGCGAGGCTTCGAAGCCGCGCGCGCGCCTCCAGCATTTCGGCCCGCTTCGTGCGCAACTGTGCGGGCGAGACGAAGTTCCCGTCTTGCAGCGATTCGTACTGCGCGAGCTCCTGCTCCTTCAGTGCCAGTTGCTGGCGGTAGACCTCCGCCTCTGCATCCTGCTGGGCCAGCTCCTGCCGCATGTGCTCGAGCTGCCGATCCAGGGCCGCCCCCTGCTCCTCTCGCAGGCGCGCCGCCCGCCGAGCCGCCTCCTGCAAACTGGTGCGTCGAGTCGCCAAGCTCTGCAGCACCGTGGCCTGCGTATCGCCGTCAAGCGTGGATCGGTCGACCGAAAGGACGAACAGCACGTCCCCTCGGCGCACGGACTGCCCCTCCGTGACGTGGCTTTGCACCACCAGTCCGGCCTGCGGCGGCACAAGGCGCACAACGCCCCGATCGGGGACCAGGTAGCCCGTGACATGTGCCTTGCGGGTATAGCGACCTTCGACCAGGAAGATACCGACCAGAACTGCGGCGACCAGGACGAAAAGCGTCAGGACCGCCAGCGAAACCGGCCGGACGAGCTGAATGCTGCCCAGCCAGGCTTGCTGACGACCTTCGATGACTTCGGGGCGAAAGAGGCTGACCATGGAATGCAGGGCTTGGCGAGGGCCGACGATTTTCGTCCGACCGACGCCCACTCCGGGCATCCCTGCAGCCGCCCTGAAAGGGGCTTCAGCGTCCGAGAGACTCCAGGCGGGAATCCGACAATGCGGGCCGCCCGATACGGAGACTGTGCACGAAACGTCAGGGCATTTGCATCAATGCGCCATTGCAATTGATTGCACGGCGCATTGCATTGACACACGGCTGCGCAATGCAGTTCCCCTCACCAGCCACCCAATGATCGCGCCGCAAGATGCGGAAAACAAATCATCGGGGATCAGACCAAAACCAACGGTCGGGAAGCGGTGCAATTGCGCAGCCGGAACCTTTGGTTACCAGCCGCGGACCGGAAGCGTGCCGCCGCCGATGTGGCGCAGCAGACTTGGATCGATGGGGACGGGCGACGAAGGCTGAGCCGGCGTAGCGGGGGAAGTGACGACCTGCTGAGGGGAAACCGAATTGAGGGCTTGCGACATGTTGGACTCCTGCTGGTGTTGGTCATGCAAGGATGTATTGCATGAGCCCTCATTGCACCAGCGGATTTATTGCCACGTAACTGTCAACTCTTACAGCTTGCACGCCGGTGTACCCAATGCTGATACCGGCAATAGACCTTCTTATTCGCGGGACGAAAACGTTAATTATTGCCTGAGCGCATCAGAACAAATACGGGGTCGGTTGCAATTCGTGCGCATTACGCACCGGTAGGTGCTCGCTGAGTTGGAGATTCGAATCCAAGTCGTCGCTAGCGAATCAGCCCGAGCCGCAGGGCCTTGAGCACCGCCTGGTGCTTGTTGATACAGCCGAGCTTGTGGGTCGCGTTGTTCACGTGCAGCACTGCCGTGCGCTCGCTGATACCCAGGATGCTGCCCAGTTCCCAGGCCGTCTTGCCCTCCATTGTCCAGCGCAGGCTCTCCAGCTCGCGCGGGGTGAGACTCGGGAAATCGTGCGGAGGCGAGGGAGGAAGCAGGATGCGCATGGCAGCGTCCTGGGCATACACCGCGAATAACTGCAGATCGGCAACCATGCGCGTGACTTCGGCAGGGGAGGCCGGGAGCGACTGGTCACGGTCCACGCCCATCACGAAGTGCCGGCCCTCGGGGAGGTGCAGGGCCAAGGCGATACCGGTCCGGTAACCGAAGCTCGCCTGGGTTTCCCACTGATTCCCCAGGCCCGCCGCGGTGTAGGTTTGCTGGTTCCAGATGATGGGTACGCTGGCGCGCTTGCAGTGCTGCCCCACTGGATCGAGCCGCTGGATATCCCGGCTGTCGGCGATATCCATGTACTCGTCTGGCGCGTTGTCCACGAGGAAGAAATCGGGCTCGCCACGAAACCGGTCCACCACGGCCATCGCGGTGGCCTTCTCGAAACCAAGCTGTTTCGCGAACGCCAAAACCGCCTCCCTCAGTTCGTCGCGGCTTTGGACCTGCAGCACCGACGTGAACCCGCTCTGAAGCATGTCGCCTCGCTCCTACTCGGCACGCATCTGCAGGCCGGGCGCCTGCAATGCATTACAGCTGAAAGGATTTACAGATGGCAAGCAAACCAGGAGCCGTGACACTTCCGGGACACGGGATCGAGCTTTCGTATTCATGCAAAGCAACAGCGATTGGACGACACAATGACACCCGCCTGGATTGTGTGCTCGTGGCCGCCGGTATTGTGGCAGGCGGAGTGCGCACCTGATTTGCATTTCGTCCATCTCGGCACTCGCGTCCTGAGCAATGGCGATGGCGTTCAGCCGTGCACCGGCCAGACGCTATGGGGTGACCCGAGCACGGATCATGCCGCCGGCGTCGCATGGGATTGGGTCGAGTTGCAACACGGCGTGGTGGCCATGGCAGATCCCTTCGGTTTGGTCACGAACCTTCAATTGACGGACGCCGCGGGCGAAGTACTGCCCAGCGTACAAGCCGCGCTTCATCTCAATGAACTCGTCCACGCACTTCCCTGGCAATCAGAGGTGCAACGTCTGCTGGAGCGCGACGCAGCCTGAAGGCGCTTGCGCGTCTTCCAGAGACAACTCGAACCACGCAGGTCGAGCGTCGCGGCTTCGTGCCGCTCTCGCTGGGACTGCGTCGCACTGACTTCGATATCGGTCTTCGCCGGTAACCAGCTCATTAAAAGCCTCACCGCTCAAGGCTCGCCGAGCAACCGCTTGAGCTCGCCGCTCTCGATCAGGCCGTGCAGTTCGGCGAAGCCGCCCACCAGCATGCCGCGCACGAAAACCATCGGAAAGGTGGGCCAGCCGGTCCACATCTTGAGCGCGCTTCGCCGCCGCCACTGGCTCACGTAGCTGCCGAACTCCAGGTAGTGAAAAGGCTGCCGCGCGGCCTCCAAGGCCCGGCGGGCGCGCCGCACGAAAGGGTTCTGCGCCATGCCGACGACCAACACCGGATTCGACTGCACCGCGGCCTGCACGTTATGCACCACATCCGCGTGCCAGTGGGCAACGCGTGCTCGTATGGCGGGGTGCATGTGGGTCTCGTCGAGGATGGGTCGGGGCATGGCCGGTCAGGGAGGAAAGGCGCGAGCGTAGCGGTTCATGGCGTTTTGAGCACCTGCTCGCAAACACCACGTTGCGCATCGCCTTGTGGAAGCCTGCCGCATACCTTCGCCAGCCTGGCGTTGAGACGCCCCATCGCCATGGCATGCAGGCCTTGACGATTCCATGTCGCCAGTTGCCGGCCCACGCGCTGCAACGAGCGCGCACTGCGCTCATAAAAGGTGTCCGGTTGCGCGGCCGCTTCATCGAAGAGCTGGGCGACGATGCGCTCGATGCGCGCTTCGTCCTGCGGCGCCAGCTCTACCAGGTCGGACACATGGGCAGCCCCCCATTGCAAGCGTGTAGCCGAGCCCTCGGAGGCGCGGTAGGCCTCTTGTGACCAATGCAGGGCCTGCGCGGTGTCGCCGCGCCTCTTTGCGTTCGACGCCAGCTGCGACATCAGGTAGTAGGGCGAATGACTGCGGGACAGGTTCGCGCGCAGCAGCGCGTCTGAGTCATCGAGCAGACCGGCCTCGCGCAGCAGGTAAGCCGCAGTCGGGATGACGGCCTGCCGCTCGTGGGCGTCGGTCATCTCGCGGTCCGCCTGCGCGGCCTGCACGCGCACCTCGTCCTGAAGG
Organism: uncultured Burkholderiales bacterium; assembly: GCA_966248995.1. Classification (GTDB taxonomy): domain Bacteria; phylum Pseudomonadota; class Gammaproteobacteria; order Burkholderiales; family Burkholderiaceae_C; genus Albitalea. Next base: position 15,315 of record CBINBY010000077.1, read on the forward strand.
GGGCGTGACACCCCCGCTGCGTCGGCCCCGTCTGATCGCCTCCTCGCCAGGGCAAGCTGCACGCGCGCCAGCAAGGCCATGAGCCGGTCGGCACGCGAGAGCGTGGCATCGGCCTGCAGCGTGCGCAGCGCACCGTCATAGACCTGCTCCACACGCTCGCGCTCAGGTGTGCCCGGACTCGCCAGCGCGCGGCTGATCTCCACCGCGTCATTGGTCAGCACGTCGGCATGCGGGCGAGCAGCGGCTGGGTCGGAAAGCAGGCGCAGGACGCGATCCCGCGTCGACGCGTCCTGCGTGGGCGCCTGAGCATCGGCGGCGGCCAGCGCCTTCAGCAACAGACGCATGGCGGCTTCGGGCTGAGCTGGCGGGCAGGCCGATGCGAGGCGGCGCAGCACGATGGGCTTCTCCTCGGTGGAGACGAGCCGCTGCTCGTCGGTCTCCCAGGCATAGAACGCGAGCATCTTCCAGTCGGTGGGCCCGAGACGGCCGGCGTCCACCAAAGCATCGGCGAGCACGGCCTTCGCCGGACGACGAGCGCTCATGCCCAGCGTGAGCAGCTCGGCGTAGCGCGAGGGGTTCACTTCGCCGGGCAGGCGCATCACTTCCGTGCCGCCGCTATCGAAAAGCACCATGGTGGGATAGCCGACGACCTTGAAGCGGGCCCCGAGCTTCTGCGCGCCGGGACGGTCGCCGTCGACATACACCGCCACGAAGGCACGTGTGCGCTCGATGAACTCGGCGCGGTTGAACAGCGTCGCCTGCACCTGATTGCACGGCGGGCACCACTTGGCACCCCAGTAGAGGAACACGGGCTTGTTCTCCCGTCGTGCCAGCGAGAAGGCGGCGTCGATGTCGGCATCACCCGACACGCGCCGCCATGCGATGCCTGCCGGAACAACAACGGAGGATGTGGCGGTCGCGGCCACCGGCACCTCGGCCTGGCGAGAGCAGGCCGCGACCAGCATGGCGGCGGCAAGAGAGCCCAGGATCGCTTTCACGGCGCACCTACTTTGGCAGCACGCATGGCGCGTGCACCATGGTCACTCGACCTTCACGCCTTTCCAGAATGCCACGCGTCCCTTGATCTGTTGCGCCGTCTCGCTCGGCTCAGGGTAGTACCACACGGCGTCGGGATTCATTTCGCCACGGACGAGCAGGCTGTAGTACTGCGCCTGGCCCTTCCACGCGCAGGTACTGCGGTGATTGCTGAAGGTGATGTACCGGCGATCGAGGCTGGACTCGGGAAAGTAGTGATTGCCCTCGACGACTACGGTGTCGTCGCTCTCGGCGATGACGGCGCCGTTCCAGGTGGCTTTCATGATGCTCCTTGAGTGTGTGATGGGTGCGTGATGGCCCATCAAGCGTACTGCTGCGCCGCCCGGCGCAGGCTCTCGGCTATGGATGCCACCAAGGCCTTGTCGCCGACCACGCGCACGCTGGCGCCGTGGCGCAGGATATCCATCGCCAGCTCCCGAGGTTCGCTGTAGGGAACCTGCAGTTCATATTGCCCGCTGTCGAGCCAGCGCGCCTTCTGCGCGGGGTGCCACTCCTCGTGCGCCACCCACTGGGCCGCATCGGCATCGAAGTGCAGCGTCGCCCATTTGAGCCGGCTGCCCGGGCCACCATAGATGCCGTAGCCGGCATCCAGCTCGGCCTCGAGGTCCTTGACTGCCACCTGGCGGGCCCGGGGCTCCAGCGCTCGCGCCTCCTGCACCGCATCGAGCGCGAAGCGGCGCATGCCATCGCTGGCATGGCACCAGGCATCGAGGTACCAGGTGTTGCGGTAGTGGACCAGTCGCTGCGGCGACACCTCCCGCTCGCTAACGGTGCGGTCGCTGCGCTTGAAGTAGCGCAGCCATACGCGACGCCGCCGCACGAGCGCGCTGCCGAGCAGCTCGAAGTGGCGGCTGGGCGCGCGCCGTCGCGCAGTGGAGATGATCTTCACGCGACGCATGAGCTCGCGGGCCTCGCTCTCATCGGCACCGAGCATGCCCTGCAGGCGGTCCATCATGGGTTGCAGGTGGCGTGACAGCACCCCATCGTCGTCGAGCCCCGCCAGCAGCTGGTGCATGGTGAGCAGGGCGTGGATCTCCTGCTCGCTGAACCACACGCCGGGCAGTTCCTGGCGCGCCGGTCCGCTGCCCTCGAAGCGGTAGCCGTTGTCAAAACGGTCGTAGACGATGGGCGCGGCCAGGCGGTCGCGCAGATATTGCAGGTCGCGCTTGAGCGTGGCCGGCGATACATCGAGTTCGGCGCGCAGCGTGTCGAAGCTGACGCAGCCGCGGCTGCGCAGCAGCAGCTCGATGCGGTAGAAGCGTTCGGTACGGTCCATGGGTGCCAGATCAGTAGCTCACTAGATGAGCCAGTGACCCCGAGCATATCCCTAGCCACCGCCTGCCTCGGCGCAACGCGGTAGCTCACGCCATGAGCTACCCGGCACCCACACTGCTTGCATCGCGGCACGGTGCCGCGTTGCAAGCAGGAGCTGCACATGACCACCGAACTCTTCTCCTCCACCACGCTCACCGCCCACGAGCACATCGGCTTCGAGCTCGGCTGGGACTACGCGCGCTACCGCCTGGAGCCGCCGGCTCCGTATGCGCACGAGCCCTCGCCGCTGCGCCACGGGCTGCTGGCTGGTCAGGCGGCGTTCGGCACACGCACGTTGCAGGCGTCGCGCTGGGTCCGCAAGTGGCTGCAACTGCGGCTGCACGCCTGGCTGCGCGGGCGCAGCGTGGAGCTGGTGCAAGTGACGCCGCGCTACCTGGAACAACTGGAGGTGAGCCACTGCCCCATCACCCGCATGCCGCTTTCGACCGGCACGCTGGAGGGCAGCGATGCCTCGGTCGACCGCGTGCGCAATGACGCCGGGTATGCGGCCGGCAATCTCGCCGTTATGAGCACGAAGGCCAACCACGCGAAGGCGGCCCACGGCTTTCGCGAGGCGATGGCGTTCGCCGCGCAGATCGAATCGGCCCGGCTGGTCGGCATCTCCGGACTGAACGCCGACCAGTGGAAGCGGGTCGCCGTCCTGTGCAGCTTCGTCGAGCCGCTCCCGCATGAGGTGGCGTGCACACTGCCGCTGCTGGTGCTGCCACCCAACCGCCTGCGCCTGTTCAACCCGGTGCAGGCACTGCAAGCCTTCGTGAGCCAGCAGCTGCTCGCGCCCGGTTGGAGCCATCGCGTGAGCCGCTTCGAAGACCTGCTGCCCGGCAAGCCGATGCGCCGCACGTTCCAGGCCTTCTTCCACGCCCTGCTGCCCCGGGTGCTCGAATGCGAGGCGGCGCGGGGCGACGAGCACCACACGCGCTGGGCCATCGAGGACGCGTGGCGCAACGCATTGGTGCAAAAGCGCTGGACGGCCTTCGCGACGCAGCTCACGCCGAAGCAGTGCGAAGGGCTGGTTGCGCGTGCCGCCGCGCGCAAGCTCGGCACGCTGCGTGCCGAGTCTGTGAGCGACGAGCAGGCCACCGAAGGCTGGCAACTGGAGTCTCGCGGCTACGTGCCACATGCCGTGCTGATGCAGCGGCTGGCCGGCACGCAGCGGTCCCAGGGCGGAGTGCAGGCGAGCCTTCCCTTGTGAAGCGACGCCGGTGGTCGCATCCGGTCGATGGAACGCACCCCCCAGCGCACAAACCCACAAACGCAGCAAGTTCAAACAAACGTTTGATTGATCTGCTAGAGTGCGCGGCCATGTCCGCCACCCCTTCCGACCGCGTGCGCAATCCGCGCAGCGATGGCGAGCAGTCGCGGCAGCGACTGCTGCTCGCCGGGCTGCGCCTCTTCGCACAGCAGGGCTACGCCAATACCTCCACCCGCGAGATCGCCGAGGCGGCCAGCGTCAATGTGGCCGCCATCAGCTACTACTTCGGTGACAAGGCGGGGCTGTACCGGGCGGTGTTCCTGGAGCCGATCGACACCTCGCCGCCTGATTTCACGCCATTGCTCGAAGGCCGCTGCACGCTACGCGACGGGCTGCGCCGCCTGCTGGGCAGCTTCATCGAGCCGCTGAAGCACGACGAGACCGCACGCCTGTGCATCAAGCTCCACTTCCGCGAGATGCTGGAGCCCACAGGCCTGTGGGAGGAGGAGATCGCCCACGACATCAAGCCCATGCACGCAGCGCTGGTCGCGCTGCTTTGCCGGCGCTTCCGGCTCACTCAAGCTGACGACGAGGTGCATCGGCTGGCCGTCTCCATCGCCGGCCTGGGCGTGCACCTGCTCGTGGGCCGGGAGGTGATTGACGCCCTCGCGCCACAGCTGTGCGCCAACGCCGACGCGCTGGACCTGTGGACCGACCGGCTGGTGATGTATGCCCAGGCCATGGTCGACGCCGAGGCCCGACGCCGGCGCGCCTTGGGCCCCCACCCGCGCCCCGCCGGGGTGCCGCTGGCGCGCGCCGTCGCGACACACAAAACAAGGAAGAACACGTGACGATGAGACCTGCCCTGCTGGCCGCCTCATGGGCCGCCAGCCTCTTGATCGCCGGCTGCGCCGCACCAGCCCGCGCGCCGGTCGAAACCCCTGCCCCGCCGGCGAGCTGGCACGCACCCCTGCCGCACCAGGGGCAGACGGTGGAGCTGCAGCGTTGGTGGGAGCAGTTCGACGATCCGCTGGTGCCGCGCCTCGTGGCGGCCGCGCAGGAGGCCAGCCCCACGCTGGCCGCCGCGCAGTCGCGGCTGGCACAGGCCCGGGCGGCCCGCGTGTCGGCTGGCGCCGGCCTGGTGCCCAGGGCCGACGCCGTCGGCAGCGCGGCCCGAGGGCGGCAGGACTTCGTGTCGCCGCTGGGCAGCCTCTTCTCGCTGGGCGTGCAGAGCACCTGGGAGATCGATGTCTTCGGCGGAGCACGGGCCGGCCGCGATGCAGCGCAGGCACGGCTCGAAGGTGCCGAAGCGGGCTGGCACGAGGCCAGGGTGTCGGTGGCCGCGGAAGTCGCATCCACCTACCTCGCCCTGCGCGCGTGCCAGGCGCAGCTCGCCACCTCCGAGACCGATGCCACCTCGCGCGCCGAGACCGCACGGCTCACGGAGCTGGCGGCACGCGCAGGCTTCCAGTCGCCCGCCAACGAGGCACTGTCGCGGGCCAGCGCGGCGCAAGGGCGGGCGCAGCTCGACGCGCAGCGCACACAGTGCGAGTCCGCCGTGAAGGCTCTCGTGGCGCTCACCGCCATTGACGAACCCGCCTTGCGCGAAGCACTCGCCGCCCGGCCGGCCACGCTCCCGCAGCCGGCGCAGATCGCCGTGCCCTCGGTGCCGGGCGAGACGCTGAACCAGCGCCCCGACCTGTACGCGGCCGCACGCGATCTCGTGGCCGCCAGCGCCGAGGTCGGCGAGGCGCGCGCGCAGCTGCTGCCCCGTGTGAGCCTGTCGGGCTCGATCTCGGCGGCGCGCTTCGAGGCGGCCGGCACGAGCGGCAACGGCACGCTGTGGTCCTTCGGCCCGCTGCAGGTTTCGTTGCCGCTGTTCGACGCCGGCGCGCGCCGTGCCGGCGTCGAGGCCGCCCGCGCCCGCTACGACGCGGCCGCCACGACCTACCGCGCGCGATTGCGCGCCGCCGTGCGCGAAGTCGAGGACGCCTTGCTCCAGCTCGACAGCACGGCCCACCGCGCCGAAGACCTGCGCGTCGCGGTCGAGGGCTTCGAGGCCTCCTACCGCGCGGCGGACGCCCGCTATCGCGGCGGCCTGTCCAGCCTGTTCGAACTCGAAGACGCCCGGCGCACCGCCGCCGCCGCGCAGCGCGAGCTGATCGAGCTGCAGCGCGAACGCGTCGCTGCCTGGATCGCGCTGTACCGCGCCATGGGCGGCGGCTGGACGCCCGGCTCTCCCGCGCCCGACGCTTCCACGCAAGCCGCCCTCGCGAAGGATGGCTCCGCCACGCCGTGAAACCACTATTCCCCACGCTCATGAACATCCCGCGCCCCCGCCTCACCCTCGCCCTGATCGCGCTCGCCGGCCTCGCGCTCACGCTGGCCCTGACTGTGCGCGCCGCCGACCCCAAGAAGGAGAAGGCCGATGCCGGCGCGGCCCGCCCCGCGCTCAGCGTGACCACCGCCACCCCGCAGCTGGCCGTGCTGCCCGTGCGCATCAGCGCCAACGGCAACATCGCCGCCTGGCAGGAAGCCAGCGTCGGCACCGAAGCCAATGGCCTGCGCCTCGCGGAGGTCCGCGTGAGCGTGGGCGACCGGGTCAAGCGTGGCCAGGTACTGGCCGTGTTCGCGCCCGACACCGTCCAGGCCGACCTCAACCAGGTGCGCGCCACCGTGGCCGAAGCCGAGGCGCACCTGGCCGATGCCGCCGCCAACGCCCAGCGGGCGCGCGAACTGGCGACCACCGGCGCGCTTAGCCAGCAGCAGATCAACCAGTACCTCACCGCGGAACGCACCGCCCAGGCTCGGCTCGATGCCGCCCGAGCCGGCGCGCGGGTGCAGGCGCTGCGTCTGCGACAGACGCAGGTGCTCGCACCCGATGACGGCGTCATCTCCGCGCGCAGCGCGACCGTGGGCGCGGTGTTGCCCGCCGGCCAGGAGCTGTTTCGCCTCATCCGGCAAGGCCGGCTCGAATGGCGCGCCGAGGTCCCCTCCACAGAGCTGGGGCGCGTACGCCCCGGCGTGCCCGTGGAAGTCGTGACACCGGCCGGCAGCCGGATCGCGGGCAAGGTGCGCATGGTCGGCCCCACGGTGGACGACAAGACGCGCAACGGCCTCGTCTACGTCGACCTGCCGTCCCCGGGCGACGCCAAGGCCGGCATGTTCGCGAGCGGCGATTTCGACGTCGGCACGCGGCAGGGCCTGACGCTGCCGCAGTCCGCCGTGATGCTGCGCGAGGGCTACAGCTACGTGATGCGCGTGGCCCCCGAAGGCAAGGTCATGGAGACCAAGGTGACCGTGGGCCGCCGCGTGGGTGACCGCGTGGAGATCACCGCCGGGGTCGACGCCTCCTCCCGCGTGGTGGCTTCGGGCGGGGCCTTCCTCGGCGACGGCGACCTGGTGCGCGTGGTCGACGCACCGGCGGGCAACCGGCAGGTATCGGCGCCCGCTGGCGTCGTCAACGGCACCGCCAGCCGCTGAGGCGCTCGGCAAGGGCAAGGAACAGTCATGAAATTCAACGTATCGGCCTGGTGCATCCGCAACCCGATCCCGTCGGTGCTGCTGTTCGTGATGCTCACGCTCGCGGGGCTGCTGAGCTTCCGCGCCATGAAGATCCAGCAGTTCCCCGACATCGACCTGCCCACGGTCATCGTCACAGCCTCGCTGCCCGGCGCCGCGCCGGCGCAGCTGGAAACCGAGGTGGCACGCAAGATCGAGAACTCGATCGCCACGCTGCAGGGCATCAAGCACATCTACACCACGGTGCAGGACGGCACGGTCACCATGACTGTGGAGTTCCGGCTCGAGAAGCCCACGCAGCAGGCACTGGACGACGTGCGCGATGCCGTCGCCCGCGTGCGCTCCGACCTGCCAGGCGACCTGCGCGACCCGATCATCAACAAGATGGAGCTGGCCGGCTCGCCCATCCTCACCTACACCGTGGGCAGCGAGCGCCTCGACGACGAGGCGCTCTCGTGGTTCGTCGACAACGAGGTCACCCGGACCATGCTCACGGTGCGCGGCGTCGGCGCGGTGTCGCGCGTGGGCGGCGTGGCACGTGAAGTGAGCGTGGAGGTCGATCCCCTGAAGCTGCAGGCGCTCAACGCCACCGCGGCCGACATCTCGCGCCAGCTGCGCCGGATCCAGCAGGAGGCGGCAGGCGGCCGCACGGACGTAGGCGGTGCCGAGCAGTCGGTGCGCACCATCGCCACGGTCCGCTCGGCCGACGAACTGGCCGCCATGGAGATCGCCCTGCCCGACGGCCGGCGCATCCGGCTCGACCAGGTGGCCCGCGTGCACGACACGGTGGCCGAGCGGCGATCCGCCGCCCTGCTCGACGGTCGGCCCGTGGTGGGCTTCGAAATCGTGCGCAGCCGCGGCGCGGGCGAGGTGGACGTGGCCGCGGGCGTGCGCGCACAGGTGCAGAAGCTGCGCGAGGCGCACCCCGACGTCAAGTTCACCGAAGCATTCAACTTCGTCGACCCGGTGGTCGAGAACTACGAAGGCTCGATGCACCTGCTGTACGAGGGCGCGCTGCTCGCGGTCCTCGTGGTCTGGGCCTTCCTGCGCGACTGGCGCGCCACGCTGATCTCGGCCACGGCGCTGCCGCTGTCGGTGATCCCCGCCTTCGCTGTGATGTACCTGCTGGGCTTCACCGTCAACGTGGTGACGCTGCTATCGCTGTCGCTCGTGGTGGGCATCCTCGTTGACGACGCCATCGTCGAGATCGAGAACATCATGCGCCACCTGCGCATGGGCAAGACGCCGTACCAGGCGGCCATGGAAGCGGCCGACGAGATCGGGCTGGCGGTGATCGCCACCACCTTCACGCTGATCGCCGTGTTCCTGCCCAC
>CBINBY010000078.1:0-23437 GCA_966248995.1 uncultured Burkholderiales bacterium
GAGACGGTGCTGGAGACGGTGCTGGAGACGGTGCTGGAGACGGTGCTGGAGACGGCGGGGTCGTTCCGTCCCAGAAGTTTCTCAGCAGGGTCAGCTTGTCCTGCCTCAGCGAGACCCAGTCGTCCTGGAGGATGCCACCGGTGTCGCCGCTGTTCGGGTTCCACGACCAACAGAAGACGTTGGTGATGCCCTTGCCCTTGAGCCAGGCGAACAGCGCGTCCTGGAAGGTCTTGTCCCGCGGCTGGCCCGAGCCGTACTTGCCTCCCGTCTCGCCGATGACCATGGCATAGCCCTGGCTCGCGTAGCGGCCAAAGTGCGCGTCCCAGATGGCCGGCATGTTGCTCGGGAAGTTGCTCGCGTTGAAGTAGCTCTGTCCGTAGACGTCGGGCCCGTACACATGGGGCGCGAGCACGAGCCGGTTCATGGGGATGTTGAGGCTCTTGCAGGCCAGCGGCTCCAGGTTGCCGCCCCACCACCACCCCGGCGTGGTGCTGCAGCTGCTCTGCTCGCCGATGCCCTCCACGAACACCAGCACGTCGGGCGCTTCGGTCAGCACCGCCTGCGAGGCGCGCTCGGCTGCCAGGTTCCAGTCCGTGGCCGTGTTTCCGGTGCCCCACGTCGCGCGTCCATGCGGCTCGTTCTTGAGGTCGATGCCCAGGAAGCGCGGGTAGCCCTTGTACCGGCGCGCGATTGATCGCAGGTGGGCGAGCCACTGCGCCTCGGTGTAGCCATCCACATACCAGAGCTCGGAGATGGCGTTGCAGTCCGGCCGGTGGTGGTCGATCAGGACGTACATGCCGCGCCGGTCGAGTTCCGCGACCAGTTTGTCGAGCACCTGCAGGCTGTTGAGGCCCTGCAGATCGGCATTGCGGCCGTAGTCGATCGAGCTCACTGCATCGCCGCGCAGCGTGCCGGGGCACACGGGCAATCGCACGGCGTTGAAACCAGCCGACTGCATCTGGTCGAGCATGTCCTTCCAGTTGCGGGCCCACAGGCCGTGCACGACGCGGGTCTCGGTCTCGAAACCGAACCAGTTCACGCCCTTGAGCGTTACGCGGCTGCCGGCCTGGTCGTGGATTTGTCCTCCGGATACATAGAAGGCCTGAGCCTGACTGCAGGCGAGAAAGAGTGCCGTCAGCATGGCGGTGCGCCGCCAATTGGGTGCGAGCTTCATCGTCAACTCCCTTGTTCCGTACGCCGCCCCGCGATTCGGGCGGCGAGCGAGTCTGACCCGGGCGGCGGGGCCGCATGTAAGCGTGAGTGAGCTGGAACGGGATGCGCAGCATCCGCACCCCGGTCGATCCGTGCATATGCTGCATATGCATAGGCAAGGAGCGTTTACTTCCACGCGATGCCCACGGTTGATGCGATACGCGCCGGTACAGTCGCGCAGACGGTGCAGTGCTGTCCAGCCTGCCCAGCTTGTCCCGCCGAACCGTCCGCGCTCCCGAACCGTTCATGACCTCTGTGCGCCTGACCACATTTGCCTCGCCCGTGCGCTTCCATGCGCTGGCCGGCACGCTGCTGCCCTGGCTGTGGGCAACCACCGCAGCCTTCGGGCTCGCCGGCCTGTGGGTCGGTTTCTTCGTCGCGCCCACCGACGCCACTCAGGGCGAGGCCTATCGCGTGATCTTCATCCACGTGCCGGCGGCCTGGATGTCGATGCTGCTGTACCTCGCCATGGCCTTGTGGGCCGCCATCGGCTGGGCATTCCACGTGCGTCTGGCCGCGATGCTGTCGCGCGCCATCGCACCCACAGGCGCCTTGTTCACCGTGGTCGCCCTGTGGACCGGGGCCTGGTGGGGCCGCCCCACCTGGGGCACCTGGTGGGTCTGGGACGCCCGCCTGACGTCCGAGCTGATCCTGCTCTTCCTCTACCTCGGCGTGATCGCGCTCGCAGCCGCTATCGACGATCCGCGGCGCGCCGACCGCGCCGCGGCGCTGCTCTCGCTGATCGGCGCGGTCAATGTGCCGGTCATCTACTTCTCGGTGCGCTGGTGGAACACGCTGCACCAGGGGGCCACCATCAGCATGACGGCCGCACCGAAGATGGCCAGCACCATGCTCGTGGGCCTGCTGCTGATGACCGCGGCCTTCTGGGCCTACGCCTTCGCCGCCGTTTTCACCCGCACGCGAGCCATCGTCCTCGAACGCGATCACGATGCCGCCTGGGTGCAGGCCCTGCGCACGAAAGCGGCTGGAGCGCTGCGATGAACTGGGCAGACTGGCGCGACTTCGTCGCCATGGGGGGCTACGGCCTGTATGTCTGGGGCGCCTATAGCCTCACGGCCGCGCTGATGCTCCTGGAGCCCGTTCTGGCCATCGTCCGCTACCGGCGCGCCCTGCGCGGCGATTGCGAACCCGAGCATTTCGAACCGGCCGACGAGTCCGCGGCCTAGCCCGAATCTTCATGAAACCTCGCCACCGACGCCTGGCCCTTGCGGCCGCCGTGCTCTGCGGCGTGGGCGCCGCCACCGCCCTGGTGCTCAACGCGTTCCGCAGCAACCTCGTCTTCTTCTACTCGCCCAGCCAGGTCGCCGCGAAGGAAGCCCCGGCCGAGCGCACCTTCCGCCTTGGCGGCCTGGTAAAGGCCGGTTCGGTGCAGCGTGACGGGGTGGACGTGCGCTTCGTCGTCACCGACACCGCGGTCGCCGTGCCCGTGCGTTACCAGGGGATCCTGCCCGACCTCTTCAAGGAGGGCAAAGGCGTCGTCGCGCAGGGGCGACTTGAAAACGGCGTTTTCGTCGCCCGCGAGGTGCTGGCCAAGCACGACGAGAACTACATGCCGCCCGAAGCGGCCGATGCGCTCGCCAAGGCCCGTCAGGTCAACGAACGCATGGCCGCGCCGCACGCGGCGCCCGGCGCGGCGTCGGGAGCCCGGCCATGATCCCGGAGATCGGCCACTTCGCGCTCTGGCTCGCCTTGAGCACAGCGTTGGTGCTGGGCGTGCTGCCCCTGGCCGGCGCCGCGCGCGGGCGTGCCGACTGGATCGCGCTGGCCCGCCCGCTCGCGTCGGCACTCGCGCTGACGGTGGCGGTGGCCTTCGTGAGCCTGGCCGCCAGCTTCTGGCGCAACGATTTTTCGGTGCTGTACGTGGCGTCGAACTCCAACTCGGCGCTGCCGATCGCTTACCGCATTGCCGGCGTGTGGGGCGGCCATGAGGGCTCGCTGCTGCTGTGGGTGCTGATGCTCGCGGTGTGGATGCAGGCAGTCTCGCTGTGCAGCCGCCACCTTCCCGCGTCGATGCTGGCGCGCATCCTGTCGGTCATGGGGCTGGTCGCCGCGGGCTTCCTGCTCTTCATGCTGCTCGCCTCCAACCCGTTCGAGCGGCTGTTTCCCGTGCCGCCCGATGGCCGCGACCTCAATCCGCTGCTGCAGGACCCGGGCATGGTGCTGCACCCGCCCATGCTGTACATGGGCTACGTCGGTTTCTCGGTGGCCTTCGCGTTCGCGATCGCGGCCTTGGCGAGCGGGCAGCTGGACGCCGCCTGGGCGCGCTGGACACGTCCCTGGACCACGGCGGCCTGGGCCTTCCTCACCGTGGGCATCGCGCTGGGCAGCGCCTGGGCCTACTACGAGCTCGGCTGGGGCGGCTGGTGGTTCTGGGACCCAGTCGAGAACGCCTCCTTCATGCCCTGGCTGGTGGGCACCGCCCTGATCCACTCGCTGGCCGTCACCGAGAAGCGGGGTGCGTTCAAGTCATGGACCGTGCTGCTGGCCATCCTGGCCTTCTCGCTGTCGCTGCTGGGCACCTTCCTCGTCCGCTCGGGCGTGCTGTCGTCGGTGCACGCCTTCGCCACCGACCCGCGGCGCGGCCTGTTCATCCTGGGCTTCCTCGCGCTGGTGGTGGGAGCCTCGCTCGCGCTCTACGCGTGGCGGGCACCCACCGTGGGCCTCGGGGCGCGCTTCGCGCTGCTCTCGCGCGAGACCCTGCTGCTGGTCAACAACGTGCTGCTGCTCGTGGCCACCGGCGCCGTGCTGCTGGGCACGCTTTATCCGCTGGTGCTCGATGCGCTGGGCGGCGGCAAGATCTCCGTCGGGCCGCCCTATTTCGACACGGTCTTCGTGCCCTTGATGGCACCGCTGCTCTTCCTCGTGTCGGTCGGGCCGCTGACACGCTGGAAAGCAGCCGAGCTGCCGCCGCTCGTCACCCGCTTGCGCTGGGCGCTCGCGGTGTCGGTGCTGGCCGGCATCGGATCGGCCTGGGCGATGGGCCGCCTCGGCGCCACGAGCGCCTTCGGCCTCGCGCTGGCCTGCTGGATTGCCTGCGGCGTGATCGTCGACCTGCTCGGCAACGGCGGCTGGCGGCCGGCGCGCTGGCTGCGGCTGCCGCGCGCCACCATCGGCATGATGCTCGCGCACCTGGGCATCGCCGCCTTCGTGCTGGGCGTCACGATGGTCCGCAGCTACGAGGTCGAGCGCGACGTGCGCATGGCCCCCGGCGACAGCACCGAGGTACACGGCCTGCGCTTCGTGTTCAGGGGCGTGCGCCAGGTCGAAGGACCGAACTACACCGCCGCGCGGGCGACCGTGGAGGTGCAGCACAGCGGCCGCACCGTGGCGCGGCTGCTGCCTGAAAAGCGCATCTACCGAATGCAGAGCAACCCGATGACCGAAGCCGCCATTGCCCCCGGGTTGCTGCGAGACCTCTACGTGTCGCTCGGCGAGCCGGTGGACGGCGGGGCCTGGATCGTGCGGGTGTATGTGAAACCTTTCGTCGACTGGATCTGGGGCGGCTGCCTGCTCATGGCGCTGGGCGGCGCGCTGGCGGCCAGCGACCGGCGCTATCGGGCACACGCGGCACGCGAGGCCACCACGGCAACGCCCGCAACGCTGGGAGCCACGGCATGAAGCGCTGGCACTTCCTGCTGCCGCTCGCGGTGTTCGCCGTGCTGGTGGGCTTCCTGGCTGTGGGCCTGACACGCGACCCGCGCGAGGTGCCCTCGCCCTTGATCGGCAAGCCCGCCCCGGGCTTCTCGCTCACGCGGCTCGACGATGCCGGGCACATGGTGCGCCGCGAGGACCTGCTGGGTCGCGTGTGGATGCTCAACGTCTGGGCCTCATGGTGCAGTGCCTGCCGCGAGGAGCATCCGCTGCTGATGGCCTTTGCAAGGCGTCGCCTGCTGCCCATGTACGGGCTCGACTACAAGGACACGCGCCGCGAAGCCCTCGGCTGGCTCGCCCGCTTCGGCAACCCCTACGACGCCTCGCTCTTCGATGCCGACGGCCGCGTGGGCATCGACTTCGGGGTCTACGGCGTGCCCGAGACCTTCATCGTGGACAAGCAGGGCGTGGTGCGCTTCAAGCACATCGGTCCGCTCACGCCCGAGGTGATCGAGCAACGCATCGTCCCGCTCGTGAGGCAGCTCGATGCTTGAACTGAAGCGCCTGCTCGTGCCGCTGCTGCTGGCCGTGTGCGCCGGTGCCTGCGCCGGGGAAGCCCACCCCGCGGCAGACGACCCGGTGCTCGAGGCCCGCATGACCGCCCTCGCCAGCGAACTGCGCTGCCTCGTGTGCCAGAACCAGACGATTGCCGACTCGCATTCCGGGCTCGCGCAGGACCTGCGCCAGCAAATCCGCGAGCAACTGCGTCAAGGCCGCAGCGAGGCCGAGATCCGCGACTACATGACGGCACGCTACGGCAATTTCGTGCTGTACCGCCCGCCCTTCAATGCCGCCACCGCATTGCTGTGGCTGGGCCCCGCCCTGCTGCTGCTGCTCGGGCTGTCCGCGCTGGCAGTGGTGCTGCGCCGGCGTCAACGCCTCGCAGCCGACGCCTTCGAACCCGATCCCGATCCTGCCGATGACCAGACTGCCTGATCCGAAGGAGCCACTGCAGTTGGAGTCGCTGCACGCCGCCGCCAACCTGAAGGACGCCGACATCCGAGTCACCCGCCCCTGGCATCTATGGGGTGGAGTGACGGCAGCCGTGCTCGTGGTCGCCACCGTCGGCTATGCCTGGACAGGCTCTCCGAAGGCGGCATGGCAGTCGGCGCCCCTCGCAACCGCCACCCCTGCGGACCAAACCCCTGACGCACAGCGTTTCGAGGCCATGGTCAGCCGCCTGGCCGAGCGCCTGCGAGCTGCACCCGACGATGCACAAGGCTGGGCCATGCTCGCCCGCTCGCTCACCGTGCTGGGCCGCCATCAGGAGGCCCTGTCCGCCTACGAGAAGGCCCGCGCCTTGCGGGGCGACGACCTCACGCTGCTCGTCGACCATGCCGATGCGCTGGCCGTCGCACGAGGCGGGCGCATCGGCGGGGAGCCCATGGCACTGCTGCAGCGCGCGCTGCAGCTGGATCCGGACAACCTGAAGGCGCTGTCGCTGGCCGGCAGCGAGGCCTTCGACCGCAGCGACTACACCGCGGCCGCAGCGTACTGGGAGCACGCCCGGCGGGTGGCACCCGCCGGCAGCCCCTACGTGGCGCCCCTGGAGTCCGGCATCGCCGAAGCGCGCAGCCTGGCCGGCGCCGCACCCGCGCCCCTGGCCCGCTCCTCGGCAAGCGCACCGGCCGCTGCGGGAAGCGAGCGCATCAGCGGCACCGTCTCGCTCGCTACGTCGCTGCGCTCGCGCGTGCGCCCCGAGGACACGGTGTTCGTCTATGCCCGCGCGGTGCAGGGTTCCCGCAGGCCGGTGGCGATCGTGCGACGCCAGGCGGGGGACCTGCCCTTCGATTTCACACTCGATGACGCCGACGCGATGTCGCCGACGCAGCGCCTGTCCTCTCTGCCGCAGGTCACGGTGCTGGCCCGTATCAGCCGAAGCGGCCATGCCGCGCCCGAAGTGGGCGACCTCGTCGGCGAAGTTTCGCCGGTGGCACCGGGCAGCCGCGGGTTGAAGCTGGAGATTTCGCGCGTCGCCGAACGCTGACCCGGGGCACGCACCGCGGCGGCGGTGCACCTTCCGGGCGATCGAGCTCTACGGCCCGTTGGAGCCGGCCGCCAGCACCACCCGGTACTCGCACAGGGCTTCGATTTCGCGCTGTACGTCGGCCGGGAACCCCCGTCGCCCCTTGCGCCGGTCATTGAGCAGATGGTCGAACAGGTTCAGGCATTCGTCGCTGTCCAGCCAGCGCTCGCTGATCGAGTTCGCGATGCGGGGAAAGCGGTCGCACAACGCATGGGGCCGCAGAGGGGGCGGCAGCCGCATGGCCCATTCGAGCGAGCGCCCGGTGAGGGCACGGTCCGTCACCAGGGTGGGTCGGCGACGCGGTTCCCAGTACGCGGACTGCTCGCGCTCATCCTGCTTGACACCCGGCGGTGGGGAGTCATGCGCTTCGCGCGCGTCCAGGATGTCCGTCCATTTGTAGTCGATGGTGCCCGGTTCCGGGGTCGACCGAGTAGTGTTTCCATTCGCCATGGGTACGGATTTTGGCCCCTGTCTGGTGCGATTGCCGGAAGTACGTCACGAAATTCGTTGCATGCCGCTATTGCACCCCGTGAATGCGTAGCTTGCAGCGGATGCCGCCGGGCAGTTCGTGCCGGGCGTTGTCGAGGTCGATCCATACGTTGAAGGTGCCGGCAGCCGAGTCGATCACGCGATCCACGGTCTTGATGCGAGCCTGCAGCTCGCGTGTGAAGGGCTTTTCGGGAACGACGACCACCGGCGCCCCAGCCTGGACCTGCGGGAACAGCTGGAAGGGCAGGATGGCCTGCACGGCCAGCGGCTGCGTCTGCGCGATCTTGAGGATGGGCTTCTTGCTCTCGGCGCCGTCCACCATCGAACCCGGGTAGAGGTACTGGTCCATCACCACTCCGTTGAACGGACTGCGCAGCACGCGGCGGTTCAGCTGGTCCAGCGACTCCTTGTGCTGCAGGCGGGCCAGCTCCATGTTTTCCTCGGCCGTCTTCTGCTCTGCCTGCGCCAGGCGCAACTCGGCTTCGGCGTCGTCACGCGCCTGCCCCGAGACGAACTCCTCCTCGTACAGCGCCTGATAGCGCCGGGCCTTCTCGCGCGCGGCGTTCACCTTGTTGCGTGCGAGCAGCAGGCTGCCCTGTGCGGTGGAGCGAAAGCGCGCCGTCTCGGTGACGCTGTGCTCCACGCTCGACTCGATGGTGGCCAGCACCTCGCCCTGGCGGATGAACTGCCCGCGGCGCGCATGCACCTGCTGCAGGATGCCAGCCACCGGACTGCGCACTTCCACCACCTGGGCGGGCTCGATCATGCAGTCGAACTCGTTGCCGGCGGCCCATGCCGCCTGGACACCCATGGCCACCGCCAGGCCCCCGCACACCCGCCACCCCGTCGTTCTCATGTGATTCGTCCTGCAAATCCGATCAACCGGTTCAGATCCCTGTCCTGCCTGAGTGTCTGCATGCGCGATCGATACGCCCGGCGCTCCGCCCGGCCTTGGGCATGACGCACCACCAGCCGCAGCAGCCACCCCCCGCCCGTTGCCGTGCAGGCGCGCGCCAGCAGGCGTCGACAGGCCTTCGGCAGCTGCTGCAACAGGACATCTTCGACCGACACGATGGCCGTCGCCGAACCCGGGTCGCCCTGGCGACCGCTGCGGCCGAAGAGCTGCCGGTCGACGCGGGGCGACTCGTGGAACTCGGTAAGGATCACGTGCAGCCCGCCCGACTCGCGCGCGGCCGCAACGAGCTTGATGTCCGTGCCCCGACCCGCCATGTTGGTGGCCACCGTGATGCGGCCGGCCTCCCCGGCGCGGGCCACGATCCCGGCCTCTTCCTGGTCCTGTCGGGCGTTGAGCACCACGTGTGGCAACCCGCGCCGCTGGAGCTCGGCCTCGACCTGCTCCGAGGCCTCCACGCTGCGCGTGCCGATGAGCACCGGCTGGCCGCGCCCCGCCACGAGGCCCGCCTCGTCGACCACCGCCTGCCACTTGGCCTGCAGCGTGGGCAGGCAGCGGTCCGCGCCACGGTGTCGGCGGTTGGGGCGGTGAGGCGGGATGCGCCGCACCCGCAGCCGGTACACCGACCGCAGCTCGCGCGCCGCCTCGGCCGCCGTGCCGGTGAGGCCCGCGAGCAGGTAATAGCGCCGGAAGAAGGCCTGGAAGGTCATGCGCGCCAGGGTCTCGCGGCCCTGCGTCAGCTCCAGCCCTTCCTTGGCCTCGATGAGCTGGTGCAGGCCCTGCTCCCAGGAGCGGTCGGCCATCACTCGGCCGGTGGACTCGTCCACGATCTGCACCTTGCCCTCGGCCAGGATGTAGTGCTGGTCCCGCTGGAAGAGGTGCAGCGCCGTGAGCGCCTGGCGCAGCAGCAGCTCGCGCCAGGGCCGGGAGCGCCACACCGGCCGCACGCCGGGCGGCACCGGGCCGGCGTGCTCCACGGCGCCGGGCAGGAGCTCGATCTCCCGGGCAGATGCCGAGCGGTAATGCGTGCCCTCGCGCAGCGTGCCGGCCGCTGCAATGGCCCAGCGCAGAAGCTCCGGCTCGTACACGCCGGGGGCCTCCCGCGAGAGGATCATCGGCGTGCGGGCCTCGTCGATGAGCACGCTGTCGGCCTCGTCGACGATGGCGAAATGCAGGGCCGGGATGATGGGCAACGGCTCGCCGGCCGATACGCCGGCCGAGAGGTCGCGCAGCACGCTCACCCGCCCGGGCAGCACGCCATGGCCGGCCAGGCGGTCCTTGAGGTAGTCGAACACCAGCTCCTTGCCGCTCACGTAGCACACGGGATGTCGATAAGCCCGTCGCCGCTCGTCCGCCTCCATGCCTGACTTCACGCAGGCACCGCCCAAACCGAAGAACGCGAACAGCGGCGACATCTCCTCACAGTCGCGGCTGGCAAGGTAGTCGTTGGTGCTGATCACGTGGACCGAAGCGCCGGATCCCGCCATCGCCGTGGCGGCGAGCCCTGCGACCAGGGTCTTGCCCTCGCCTGTCTGCATCTCGGCAAGCTGGCCCTGAAGCAGCACGCGCGCACCCGCGAACTGCACCGGATGCGGCCACATCTTCAGCACGCGGCGGCTGGCCTCGCCGACGCAGGCGAACACCGCGGCAAGGCGGCGCTCGTCGTGCGCCAGCGCCTTGAGCCCGCGCATCTCCTCCCGAAAGCGCTGTGCCACGGCGGCATCGTCCTGCGGCTTGAGCGCGTCCGCCACGCGGCTCACGGCCTGCGCGAAACGGGCGATCGAGCGGCGGCTTTCCCGACGCGGCGGCAGCAGGCCGCCAAGGCCACGCAGGAACTCCTCCACCTTGTGAAGGCGCGGGGCGGCGCGCTCGTCGCGCTGCGTATCGGCGCGCCGGAACGAGGGGCCGGCCAGGAGGCGCGCGAGCGTGGGATCAGACATTGAGGTGCGCCAGGAAGAGCTGCCGCAGCCGCAGGAACCACTGCCAGCCCAGCGGGGCCCAGCCGAGGTCGAAACGCACATGCGCCCGATCGCCGAACACGCTCGTGCGCGCGGGCTCGGCCAGCTCGATCTCCACATCGAACACACGCTTGAGCGTGCGTGTGCCGCCCTGCTGCGCGGGGTCCACCGCGATCTCGCCGCCGCCGCTGGTGCCCAGCGCGGGCGACACCAGCTCGAACTCGCCACCCGGCACCTGCCGCAGCACCCTGCCCGGCACGGCATGGCGCAGATCGTGGGCCAGACGAACCTCCACTTGCGCCAGCCGTGCGCGGATCAGGTCCATGTCCTCCTGCGTCACGGCGGCACGCACTCGCCGCGACGGCCCATCGATCACATACCCCACCACCTCGCCGCGCTTCACGTACCGGCCTTCCAGCTCGGTGTCGGCGGCGGGCCGCCAGCGGCCATCCGAGACGGCCTCCACGTTCAAGGCCTCGACTCTCGCCTGCAGGTCGGCGTGTCGCGCCATGCGCGCCGCGAGTTCCTGTTGCAGCGAGGCGGCCTGCACCCTGTCCTCGACCTCGGCCTTGCGCAGCTGGGCCTGGGTTTGCCGCACGGCAGCGGCAGCCGACTCATGCTCGGCCTGCAGGGCGGGGTTGGTCAGCGTGAGGATGGGCAGGCCGGCCTCGAGCCGAGCGCCGGGCGCGACATGCGCCAGCGTCACATGCCCGGCCGCGGCGGCCCGCACGATGGCTTCGTCGGGCAGCCACACCACGGCCTGGTGGACCGAGTAGAACGGCACCGGCACCCCGGCGAGAACGCCGGCCGCCAAGGCCACCGCGAGGGCCGTGCGGCGCATGGCCGACTCGCGCCGACGAG
The DNA here is from genome assembly GCA_966248995.1 of uncultured Burkholderiales bacterium. GTDB lineage: Bacteria > Pseudomonadota > Gammaproteobacteria > Burkholderiales > Burkholderiaceae_C > Albitalea. Next base: position 11,132 of record CBINBY010000078.1, read on the forward strand.
CCAGGGCGGGGCTCTCCTGGAGGTGCTTCCACCCTTTCCACACGGGCATGACAAGCGCCGTCCACGCGGCGACCAGCGCGAGCGCCACGCCCACGAACAGGTATTCGCCGGCCACGAACCAGATGAGCCCGATGGAGATGCCCAGCCGGTAGAACGGCGCCACCGCCCCGTAGGCGAAGAGCAGCCAGCGCTCGCCCGTGGCGCCTGGCGGCAGCTGTGCATCCGGCGAGCCAAAGGCGTAGCGATCGAACAGGTAGGTCCAGTACTGAGTGGCCCGCTGCGCGAGGTTGGGTGACTCCAGCAGGTCGCACAGCACGAAGTACCCGTCGTAGCGCATCAGCGGATTGCCGTTGACCAGCAGCGTGGACACGCCCGCGATGAGCACCACGTTGAACGCCACCGCGGTCACGAGGCCCGGCTCGGCCAGCAACCACACGTACACCGCGAGCGCGCCGACGAACAGCTCGGCCCCGATGCCTGCCGCCGCCACCGCCGCACGCGCCCACTTCGAAGGGAAACGGTACGACGAGGTCGCATCGACGTACGGCACGGGCGTGAACACGACGAGCATCAGACCGATCTCGCGCACCGTGCCGCCCCAGGCTTTCACCGCCATGCCGTGCGCCCATTCGTGGATGGTCTTCACCAGCGGATAGGTCAGCCACAGCAGTGCGAGGTTGCTTGCCGAGAGCACGCGGTCGGAAAGGTTCTCCGTGAGGGCACCCCAGTGCTGCCATGCCAGCACGGCGGCCGGAGCCACAACCGCCAGCCACAGCGCCAGCATGCCCCAGGAAAACAGGCGCCCGGCCAGCGCCGCGTGCCGGTCGAACCACGCATCGGGGTACAGCAGCGGCAGCTTGAGGCTCAATGGATTGAGCCACGACTGCTTGAGCCTGGCGCGCTCCTGCCGCCGATGGCGTTCGAACACCTCGGAGGCATCGGGAGACACCTGCGTCTGCAGCAGGTCATTCGCGTACAGAGACGACATCAGCTGCACCAGCTCGTGTTGCGAGATGGCAGCCGTGTCGGCGCCCTCCCCCTGCCCGGCGTGGGCGCAGGCCGCGTCCCAGACCTCGTCGAGCGTTCGGCGTCCGTCGAGGAGCTGCAGCACGCGATGCACGGCCGGCGTGACGCGATGGAAGCGCTGCGTCACCGGATCGAACAGCAGCACCCACGGGCGGCCGCGCAGGCGGCGATGCAACGCCTGCACCCCTTCGCGCAGGCGAGGCCTCAGGAAGCGCACCGCATGCCAGTGCTCGGACAGCAGCGTCTGCATGGCTCAGATGGTGTGAATGAATCCGGCGTTCACCACCACCAGCTCCAAAGCTTCAGCCGCAGCCAGTCGATCGAGGGGCGTGTCCAGACCGTGAGGAGGTTGGACTCGCCCACCGTCACCTTGCCCACGCCCTGCATGCCGGGGCTGAGCGCGGGCGCCTGGCCCGTCCACTCGGCCTCGACCCGAAAGCCGTTGGTCCCGTCCTGCACGCTGGCGGTGGCCGTGACGGTGCTCACCTTGAACGGGTAGGTGTGTTGGGGCTGGCCGGTGAGGCGCAGTGCCCCGGGCTGGCCCGGGCGCACGCGGGCGATGTCGCGGTCAGCCACGTGCAGCACCACCCGATAGGCCTCGACGGCGGCGATTTCGAACATCTCCTTGCCCGTTTCCACCGGCCCGCCGATCTGCTGCACCCAGTCGCCGGTGACGACCAGCCCATCCATAGGCGCGACGATCGCGGCACGCGCGAGCTTGGCCTGCACGAGCGCGAGCTGCGCCTCGGCTTGCTGCACCTCGGCGGAGGCCAGCGCCACGGCCGGTGCATCCCGCTCGGCCATGGCCTGTCGCAGCTTGCCCGCGGCGCGGTCGCGCTCGCTGCGGACCTTCTCCTGCTCCAGCTTCAGCTCGCGGTCGTCGAGTCGCGCCATCGGCTGGCCGCGCGTCACGCGGGCACCGGGGCGCACCAGGGCCTGGGCGACGAAGCCGTCGAACGGTGCGGTGACCACCTGTCGCACGCGGCCTTCGATCACCAGGTTCGCCGTCACGCGGTCGGGCACGGGCAAGAGGACGAGCATGGCCAGGGCGATGGCGCCCGCGGCCGCACTGGCCTTCCATGTGAGGTGGCCGGGCTCGCGCAGCTTGCGCCAGCCGGCGTGCAGCGCATCGACCGCGTGCCGCCACAGCGAGCGGTCGGCCTCGCGCCAGCGGCGCAGCAGCGGCTCGGCCAGCGCCGCACTGGCGCGCAGCACGGCGAGCGCATCAGGCGGCAGCTCGGCATCGAGACGCATCACGAGCACGGCCACGGGCTCGCCGTCGTCGAGCACCGGCAGCGCCCACCAGGGCAACGCAGCCACCTCCTGCATCTCCACCACGGCACGCGTTGCGATCTCGCCCGCCTCCTGCACAGCCTGGGACGCCTTCTCCGCCCAGGCGGTATCGGCAGCCACCCACCAGCGCGGCAGGCCGCGACGGACTTCGAACAGTGACAGCGACACGCCGTCCAGCCCGGGCGCTTCGCTGCGCACCCAGGCGGCCGTGCGGTTGATCCACTCCTGTGCCGCGGCGTGCGCCTCGGTCTGCGAACCGACATGACCCAGCAGCTCGATCAGCCGGGCCGCGCGCTGGTTGTGTGCCAGCGACCGCGCCGACAAGGCCAGCTGCAACCAGCCCAGCGACAACAGCACCAGCTGCACCGCTTTCTCGTGGTGGGGCGGCGTGAGGCACACCCCCACCACACCCGCCTGGCCGCTGGGGAGCTTCAGCTCCGTGGCCAGCACCATCTCGCCACCTGCGCCCTCGACCTTGGCGAGAGCCACCGGGTTGTCCGCCGACACGCGCTCGCGCAGGCCCGTCCAGGCGCGGGTCAGGGCTGCGTCGGTCGCCGGAAAACCGTGGATCCAGGCTGCGTCTTCCCCATGGAATGCCGCCGCCCGGCATGGCGCACCGGCCGCCGCGACGCGGGTGCGCCAGGCTTCCAGCGTCGCGGCGAGCTCGGCGTTCGCCGGCGTTTGCGGTTCGGCCGCCGCCGGGATCTCGCCGGAGGACGGCATAGCACTCATCGTGCCGCCTCGCCTGCGCGCGGCCTCGCGCCCTGCATCGACGAGGGATCGACGTCCACCAGCAAGGCGTCCAGCTCGGCCAGATCCGTCTCGGCAAGGCGGCCGGCCAGGGCCTTGAGCTTGAAGTAGTTGACCCAGGCGTCGTAGCGGGCGCGGGAGCGGTCGCGCAGGGCTTCGTACAGCTTCGTCTGCGCCTCCAGTACTTCGGCATTGACGCGCATGCCCACCTCGTAGCCGCGCTGGTTGGCCCGCAGCGCTGTTTGCGAGGACTTCACCGCGGCATCCAGGCCGCGCGCCTGGCTGATGGCCGAGAGGGTGGCGGAGTAGCCCTGTCGCACGCCCAGCGTGAGGTTGCGCCGGGCGGCATCGACATCGCTTTGCGCCTTGTCGCGCAGGGCAAGCGCTTCCTCGACCCGGGCCTGCGTGCCGAAGCTGGCAAAGAGCGGGATGTTGACGTTCACGCCGACCTGGGTGCTGTCGGCCCGACGGCGCAAGGAGCTGGTCACCGAGCCCGTCTCGGAGCTGAGGCCATGGGTGAAAGTGAGCTCGGCGGTCGGTGCGTGCCCGTACTCGGCCTTGCGCACTTCCGCGCCCGCGGCGCCGAGGGCGTGCTCGGCCTGTCGCAGCTGCGCGCTGTAGGCCACGGCATCGCTCAGCCATGCCCCGATCGCCAACGGCTCGATGGGCGGCAGATGCTCACCGGTGAGCCCCCGGGCCAGCAAGCCCGGAACGGGCTGGCCGGTCAACTCGGCCAGTACCTGTTGCTTGAGGTCCAGCTCGTACTCGGCAGCGGCCAGTTGCGCCGCCACGGTGTCGGCCTTGGCCTCGGCCTCGCGCACATCCGTGATGGGCACCGTGCCGACGCGGAAGCTGCGCTGCGCGGCAGCGAGCTGTTCGGCCGTGGCGGCGCGCTGCGAACGCAGGAAGGCCAGCGCATCGCGCGCCTTGAGCACGTCGAAACACGCCTCCACCAGGCGCTGGATCGCGTCGGCCTGCACCTGCTGCAGCTGCGCCTGCGCCTGCTCATGCTGCGACTGCGCCTGTTCCAGCGAGGCGATGAGCACGGGGCGGAACACGGGCTGCGTGATCTGCAGGTTCACCTGCTTGCTGGAGAACGGCCGCATGTCGAACGCAGGCGCCTCGTAGTAGCGCGTCTGGGACTTGCCCCCTGTGATGACGGCCGTCGGCCCGAAGCCCGCCCGTGCCTGGACGAGCCGCTGCTCGGCGGCGCGCACCTGCGACGACGCGCCCTGCACCTGCGGGTCGGAGACCAGGGCCGCCCTGTAAAGATCAGGCAGGCGCTGCGCATGGGCGGCGCCTGCAAGCCCTATGGATATGACCCAAGCACACGCGAGGACTGCTCTCTGCAGCCACGATGAGGCCGCGGCACCCGGCGCGGCAAGGCAGCACAACACCACTCGAACTCCCCCTCTCGAGCGCCCAGTTGCCCGCGCGCCTATCCACCCTCACATCCCAGCAGTTCCGTTTTGAAGCTCTGCCGGCGCCAGCCGGAAGCCGCGCCTGAAGCAACACACGGTTGAGCGCGGCGTGCGAGTGTAGGAGGGGCACCCGCGTGGTCACACCCCTCGGGTGGGCGACATCAAAGGGCCTCGGGCCCTATCGCCGGGTTTCGGCGCGGCGTGCCTGCAAGCGCCACCACAAGGGCTTGAACTCGGCGAGCCAGAACGTGATCGCGAGGAGCCAGTGGGCCAGCGGAGACGCCCCCACATGGCTCAAGGTGATCACGCGCACGAAGAGTTCCAGGACGGCATGGCCGATGCCGAACACGGCACCCGTGACGATGGCCAGCGCCATGAGCAGCAGGCCCGCGCCAGCCAAGAGGCGCTCGATGGGCCCGAAGCTCGGCGGTATCGGGGGGCAGGAGCGGTTCACTTGCCTCCAGAGATGCCGGCCGCTCAACGTCACGGCGAACAGGCTCAGGGCACCCATGATGGGCTCGCGATCACAGGTGAAGGGACAGACCGCACCGCCGCCCTGGCCCACAAGCGCCATCCCGAGGTCGTGCAGCCGCAGGCTGAGTTCTACGGGGATCTGATTGATCAGAGACAGCGACAGGCCGTGCAGCAGGAGCACATCCAGTGCGACAAATAGCGTGGCCGCAAAGATAACGACCTGGAGCGCTACGAAGATGAATCGCGTCATGGATAGGCAGGCTGATGCACAAGTTCGCGAATCCTGGCATCCGAGTCGAACTTCACCGAACTGCTCTCGGGCAAAGCCCGCATCCATCGCTTGCTGGCCCGCCGCTAGGTGGGTGGCTCCAAAAGTATGCCGATCCGCGGCCGGCCACAATCACAGACTGACACCATGGCGGTCGATGACAGAGGCGCGACTACCTGCTACGTGCGGTTCGCTTGCGGTGCGCGCGGCGCTGCACCTCGTAGCCATCCTGCCAGGCGTCGTGCCGCGACGCCCATTCCTGCAGCGACTCACCGGTCGATGCTGGCATGTTTGGCTCAGTCAGCAGCGGGTTGGACCGCAAGCTTTCGCCTCGGGCGGCGGCCTTTGCGCCTTGGCGCTCGAGCTCCGCCTTCTCGCCGCGCCTCATGGCTCGCCCCCTTGCGCGACGACCATGTCGTGCAATGCACGCCCGACCGGCGTCAACGTCAGCGCCCCGCTGCACCATTTCATCCAACCCAACGCCACATAGTCCTCGAAATGCCCTTCAGGCACCTCCCAGGCGCGGCGGCGCCACAGCGAATCGACAGCCGCGGGCAGCTCTCGGCTCAGCGCATCGCAGTAGGCCGCGTCGAGTCCGCTACGCTTGCTCAGCGCAAGCTCCTCGGCGGGTTCCGTTCGACTTGCGGCATGGTTGAGGGCATGCATGCTTGTGCTCCCGTTGAGGATGACAAGTCCTCCTGCATCATGGACAGAGGGCGGAAGGGCAAAGGGCGTGATGAAGCTGTAGCCTCTGCCCTCGTCGAACCATTTCAAGGTGCCGGTCTGAATTGTCATCTCGATTTCCTGCGTAGAAAGTAGGTGCGCAGGCGGGCGCCGCGCAGTGCAGAGCGCCAAGAGAATCAAAGCCGGGGATTCGACCGAGGCCCGCCCAGCTGGTGGGCGGGGAACAGAGGAGACCTACGAACAGAAGGTCTTGTGCATCACTACGAGGGAACATCGTACAGGAGAGGGCTCGTGCTCCTCGGAATGACCCTCCCACGAGCGTTTGCGGCAGCGACGCGGTGTGCCGCGCGAAGTCTGCGAAACTGGCTTTCGGAGCGTAGCAAGCGATGTCGCGCCTCAACGAAGATCGAACTCGTCGCGCAGCCGATCAACGATGGCGCGAAACGGCTGCGGGCAGTCTGTCGCATGCACTGCGCCGCATTCGAAGCTGTTGATGTCCCAATTTCGTCCTTGCAAATCCCGGTCGTGGGCATCCGGTCGCTTCACCCGAAGGGTGACGCCCTGATGGCACTCCAGTTCGCCGCGTATCTCGGGCACCCATCTCAGACGCCGATTCACCATTGACGCAAGCACAGCTGCCGGCATCGGCTCTTTGCGAGCAGACGGAGTTCCAGGCGCGGTGCGGCTGGCGTCGACGAATCCGTCGTGCCATGCATCGTTCTTGCGGGCCCACTCCTGGAGAGGTTCTCCTGTGGCGGCCGGCATGCTGTCCGGCCGGAGGTACGGATTGGACTGGATGCCTCGGCCTGCGGCAGCTGCTCGCGCGCCCTCGCGCTCCAGCTTCTTCTGGTCAAAGTCGTCCATGGCAGCTCCAATCGGGTTGAGAAGTGGCCCCCGTAGCAAGGTTTCTCAGCAGCCGGCGTGCCGGCCTCTGGCCGACGCTGGGGTAACGGCGCTTCGTGGACGCCCGGCATTTGCCATGCTGCAGGCAGTTCATCGCCTCGCCATCGTCTATGTGAGCAGCGCCGTCAAGGTAGCGGTGTCGACAGGCTCGACGAGGTGTCGATCGAAGCCTGTGGAAGATGTCTGCTGTCAATCCACTGGTTGGCCCGACTCTGTCAGTGCTACGAGTGCCATGTCTCGCACCGTCGGGATAGCGCGAATGCGCTTGGCGACCTCGATGCAGACGATGCGCGGCATGCCCAGGTCTAGGAGCGGCACATCGGGCCGCAACTCCAGAGCCTTGGCCAGGGCTTCGTCGCCGTCGCAGGCGGCCCACACCTCGTGCCCTTGCAGCCGAAGCGACTCCGCGGGCGCCGGGAGCTGGCGGCATCGACGTTGTCGTCGCTCACTACCACCCGCTTTCACATGGGCGGGTTGGTTGCACTGAAGTCTGCAGCGTTGTCGACCAGGGTGCCTTGCGTGGCTGCGATCGGCAACCGCACGGTGAACTTGCTGCCCTGCGCGACACCCGGGCTGTGCGCATTGACGATGCCCCCGTGCAACTCGACGATGCGCTTAACGAGGGCCAGCCCAATGCCCAGTCCATCTGCTGTCCGCCCCTGGTGCGAACGAACTTGGGAGAACATGTCGAAGACGTTCGCCACGTCATCCGGCGGAATCCCGATGCCCGAATCGCTGGTTTCCACCACGCCGCTATGGCCCTCGCGCCGGCAGCTGAGCATGATGCTGCCACCCGGATCGGTGTACTTTGCGGCATTTGTCAGGATGTTTGTGAACACCTGGAAAAGGCGGTCGAAATCGCCTACGACGATCACTTCGTCCTGACCGATGTCGACCGACAGATGATGCCCACGCGACTCAATCAGCGCTCGGCTGGCGTCGATACCGGCGGCGAGCACCTGCGCAAGCGACACTGGCTCGTGTTTGATATCAAGCTTGCCCGAGACGACGCGGCCAACATCCAGGAGGTCATCGACGAGCCGCACCAGGTGCGACAACTGCCGATCCATCATGTCGAGCGTCCGTCGCATCGCTGCCGCTCGTCGTCAGGCGTGCAATATGAAGCCCGTTGCGCAACGGCGCCATCGGGTTGCGCAGTTCGTGGGCCAGCGTGGCGAGGAACTCGTCCTTGCGACGGTCGGCTTCGCGCAGAGCCGCTTCTGCCCGCCGCCGCTCGGTGACGTCGAGCACGAACTCCACCACCTCGTTCCCGACTTTCCTCGACGCAAACAGCCCCCACCAGCGCGTGCCATCCTTGCGGATGTACTCCTTCTCGTACGGTGTAGCCTCGCCGAGCGTCATCACGTCGTGCACCGCCTTCAGCGACTCGGGATGAAACTCGATCGGAGTCATCTCCTGCCACGTCTTGCCAAGCGCCTCCTCGCGGCTATAACCCGACATCCGCAGGAAGGCCTCGTTCATGTCCGTCAGCCCGAAGTCCGGGCCCCAGAACAAGATGCCCACTGTGCGAATGCGCAGCACCTCCTTCAGCCGTTCCTCAGCCAGGCGACGCCTTGAAATGTTGGTGAAGGTCACCACGGCGCCGCGATGGCAGCCGCGGACGACGATGGGACTGACCGAATAAGCGACACGGATCGCGGTACCGTCGCGTTGCCAGAAAACGTCCTCGTCGACGCGCAGAAAGCTGCCTGCTTCCGCAGCGCGCCGGATGCGGCATTCGGCGACGGGGTACGGGGTTCCGTCGACGTGGTGCTGCTGGATCAGGTCGTGCACAACGCTGCCGACCAGCTCGTGCTGTGCGTAGCCGAGCATTTGCGCGCCAGCCGGGTTGAAGAAGGTGCACACGCCGTCAGCGTCCGAGCCGTAGATGCCTTCGCCCGAGGAATTGAGTAGGGCCGATAACCAGTCCCGGCTTTGACGCAAGCTCTCCTCGGCGGTGCACAACGCATCCAGGGCCCTGCGTTCGCAAGTCGCATCCCTGAAGATCTTCGAGAAGCCTCTCAGCGCGCCCTGGTGACTTCGCAAGGCGACCATCACACCGTCCGCGAAGAACAGGCTGCCGTCCTTGCGCACCTGCCATCGTTTGTCCGGGGCCGGGCCCTCGCGCTCGGCCGTCTGTGCGACAGAGCACCCCGTCGATTCCCGACGCGTTTTCCTAACCGTCGGTCGACAGCGCCTCGGTGCAATGCCCAGGCATGACCAGGCGTCCATCCGCACCGGCAATGGCCTCGATGGCAATGCGCGGCGCCGACGATGTGACCGTGCCGAAGATGGTCGCGAATGAGACGTCCGCGGCATCGCGTCCGGTGCCCAGTCGCACGAAGCCCATCGGAATCGCGGTGCCGGACGGGTCGAACAGGTACCAGCGGTCGCCGAGATAAGCTTCAACGTAGGCATGGAAGTCGGGCGGGCCGAGTGCAGGGTCTGCGCCGTAGTCGATGCCTGTGGTGAAGCGCGCCGGGATGTTGATGGCCCGGCACAGTGCGATCATCAGGTGCGCGAAGTCGCGGCACACGCCCACGGTCTCGAGTAGCGTATCGATCGCCGATGTGGTGGAGTTCGACGTGTTCGACGAAAAGGTCGTTCGCTGCAGCACCCAATCGCGAATCGCCTGAACGCGGCTGTACCCCTGCCACTGCTGACCAAACTCCCGCATCGCGAACCTGTGTAGCCGATCCGATTGACAGTAACGGCTCGGATAAAGGTAGCTCAATACCTGCTCAGGCAGGCGCGCCACCGGAACCTCGCCGATCTGCGCCGGCTCGGCGACGTGGTGCGACAGATCGACGGTGGCGCCATACGCGAGCTTTAGCGGGCCCGCCAAGGCCTTCACGCGCAGGTAGCGATTGCGGGTCGCGGGATCAGTCACGACGCGCGGTTGGACGTCCTGGCTGAGCGTCAGCCCTTCCTCCACCACCTGCTGTCGGTCGGTGTGCGCTGCGTGGACGTTGAAGATGAAGTCGCAGCCCGGCTCGGCGATGTCGTAGTCGAGTTCGAGCGCGAGCCGCAGTCGGATCATGTCAACTCGATCGGGCGCGCATCTGCTCGCACACGTTGGTCCCCGTCACGGTCAGGCGCAACGCGCCACCGTTCCATTCAAGCCAATGAAGCGCCACGTAGTCTTCGATGATTCCTTCGGAGATGAGGTCAGCTCGCCGGCGCTGCAGCGAATCGACGGTGGTCAAGAGTTCTAGGCGCAACTGCTCGCGCCTGGTGACGGCGGGCAGGCACGCCTTGGCCACCGGGGGAACGGATCGACGCGGTGGGCACTGGTTGTTCATGGACGGCTCCGGTAATGCCCGACCTTACACCCTGCCATGATGTACCTGTGCAGTGGCCATGGGATTGGGATCCATTCGGGTGGTTGGGCCACAGTGCCAGGAACCAAATCGCCAGAGCGAGTGTTGGCCGTGGCGAAGGCGTGCGCGGTGCTGCTCGCGGGCTAGCAATGCCGCGCGGGTCAACCCCATCCATCTGACAGACGAAGGAGACGACCAAGTCCCAAGGTCAACGCGGCAACAAGGAAGCGAAGAAGCCGAAAAAGACGCCGCGGCAAAGCCGCGGGCGCCGAGCGGCTCGATACCGGTGCAGAGCAGCGCCACGCCGCCTCGGCTGAAGACGTAGGCGGCCCCGTCGCCGCGTCCGAACCGACGCGGGGCGGCGGGTGCCCACAACTTGAACGCCGCCGAGGGATGGCCTGCGCTGCGTCAAGGGGCGACCGCTCGAAGAATCTCTGCGCGCCGCTCACTCGAGATCTGAGAGATTCGGACACTCGACAGACTCGCCTCGAGGCTCCATAGCAGCCTTTCGGTCACTTTCTCGGCAGAGCGCCGCAAGAGGAGGTAGGCCGCGACCGAGCCGAGCGCGCGCAGCTGGTCGACAGTCGTCACGCCCACGCGGTTCAGCATCGCCTCGGAATGTGCGCCGAGGTGGGGCATCTGCGCGATGGTTTGCGGCCCTCTCACTCTTCGGTACTGCTTGGAGGCCAGGAGCGTGACGGGGGCGATTCCCGCCAACGGCCGCTCATCCCAGCGGAGGGTGACCGCAGCGCCCCTCTCACCATTCGCATCCTTCAAGGCATTCTCCCCGAGGAAATCGCCAGGGTAGCGTCTTCAAACGCGGTCCTCTGTGCGGCAGCGAACAAACGACCACGGGCCGCATGGGAGATGCGATCAAGTGCGGTCGTCGTGCGCGATGAACCCATGCGCGCGTTCCTTGAATGCGGTCCCAATTTCATGTGGATTCCTTCGGTGCGCTGTCGGCGGTCTTCCGTTCGTTCAGGATGAAGGCTGGGTCATCCATCGCTTTCGCACAGCACTGGGTCTTGCGCGAACTGCCGCCTGTGCGGCGCGCGAGGCGACGAATTCCGTTGACATTGGCGGTGAGAAGGGGGAAGCTGGCCTTGCCGACAAAAGCTCCATCAACGGCCCCTGAGGCCGCAAATTTCGTCGCGCAGCAACCCTGCGCGCACCGGAAGTCTGGAACTCGGTATAGAGGCCCGACAACGCGTTGCCGGGCCTCTATGTTTGCCGGCGCGCCGACACACCCGGGAGGCTGGCGCCGAGTGCGAAGACTCTCGTACGCCGCTGCGTGGTCTTGCGCACAGACGCGGTCGGCAGGCGGGCCCAGACTGCAAGCATGACCCGGCACGCAGCAGACAACGCTGCAGAAGCTGGCCACCCACTTTGTAAGAAGCCGAGCATGACCAAGCTGCACCGCAAGACATCGGGCGAGCGCCTTTACGCCCCCGCCGAAAAGTCCTTCATGCCGTCCGCACAGTCGGAACGCGAGCGCAATATGGCGCAGTTCGACATCGCCTGCGACGGCCTGCGCTATTACCGTAACGGCTACCGGTACGACAGGTTGGAGGATGCCGTCGCCTACGCGAGGTTGATGAGCACCCGGCCCGGGCAAGAAGACACCGTCGGCACGTTCACCCAACGCAAGATGCTCGCCTGGCCGACCGACGCCGAACAAGCGCTCATGGCGTCACTGCGGATTCGCTTCGACCACGGTGCGTACCGCTTCGAGGACTTCCGCTATGACCAACTGGCGGATGCCGTGAACTACGCGAAGCTGGCGCTTCAGCGGCAAAAGGAGACGACTGCGCCCGTGCCGGGAGCGCGATGATCCACGGTTTCCGATCTCCGTGCGCGCTCGCCGCCGTCGGCGAAGACGAAGTCGTCAGAGGGCATTAACTAAGGCGTTTCACCCGCATGCGTGTTGCCGGCTCTGCGCGGCCGGCCCGGTCTCGCACGGGTGCGCTTGCGCATACAGCGCGGTCGCGCTGCCTATACTCCAACGACGACCTCCGCAGAGGCCACCGCTTGGCGGCCCTCGGATCCTGGCCGTGCTGGAACCATCATGGCAACGCGTCCGGACCCCAAGCAGAACCACCTTCTCGCGGCACTGCCTGAACCACACCGGCTATCGAGGAGGCATGTTGGCTTGAGTCAGACGGGTGTG
>CBINBY010000079.1:0-23369 GCA_966248995.1 uncultured Burkholderiales bacterium
ATAGCAGCCCTCCTCGTTCAGCTCGGGCTCGGTGGCCAGCACCTCATCGAGCCCCAGGGCCGCGGCGAACGGCTCGGCAATGAAGCGCGTGGTGGCCGTGACCAGCGCGCACGCGTGCCCGAGGTCCCGATGCCACTGCACCAGCTCACGCGCGGCCGCCGGCACGCGCTCGCGGGTCTGCGCGGCCAACTCTCGCAGCCAGCGCGCCAGCACGTCTGGACGATGCCTGCCGAATGCGCCCACCGCGAAGCGATGCATGTCGGTCATGTCCACTGTGCCTTGCACGTAGCGGCGGCACTGCTCCAGGTACTGCGCTTCGAACTCGGGCTCCAGCGCGCCCAGCCCGATGAGGTGGCGGGTGAATGCGGCCCCGCTGTCGAAAGGAATCAACGTGTGGTCCAGATCGAACAGCGCGATGTCCATCAGGCCTGCACCGGATGCACCGGATGCACCGCCTCCAGCGTGGCCGGCAGTGCGCCACGCAGCGCGTTGCACACCACGAGGTCCTCGGCATGTTCGAGGTCCTCCAGCGTGAGGCGGCATTCGCACGCGTTCCATGCCGGGTCGTCGAGCAGCACCGAGCGCATCACGCCCGGCAGCACCCCGTCTTCCAGAGGCGGCGTGAACCAGCGGCCGCCACGGCGCAGGAACAGGTTGCTGCGCCCGCCTTCGAGCAGCTCGCCTTCCTCGCCGAAGAAGAGGGTGTCGAAGGCGCCGACCGACTCGGCCGCTCGCACGCCCTGGTCGTACTCGGCGCGCAAGGTGGTCTTGTATCGCGCGAGCGGGCGGGCCGAAGGCAGCGGCGCCTGGGCCAGCAGGAGGCGCACCGGCCCGGGCGGCAGGGTCGGCAGCGTGGTCTGCGTCAACGCGAACTCGCCGTCGAAGCGCAAGGCCACGCGCAGGCGCCAGGGCTGGTCCGCCGGCCGCGCGGAGGGGAGGTTGGCAAGCGCGCGGTCGAGCAGCGCATCGAAGGCCTCCTCGTGAAAAGGAAAGCCCAGCACCCTCGCACTGGCCGCGAGACGCTCGCGATGCCGTGCCCGATGCGCCACGCCTCTCGCCCGCGTGGCACGCATGGTCTCGAAGAGTTCCACGCCGGGGTCCAGCGCGGTGAGGAAGCGCGCCTTCCACAGCGTCTCGTCGTACTCGTCGGCGGCCACGCTGTCGAGCACGATGCCGCCACCCACGCCCAGGGTGAGCGGCCGCAGGCCGGTGTCCCGGCCCTCCTCGCCTCGGCCGGACGGGCCGAGCGTGAGGGTGCGGATCGCCACGCTCAGGGCGAGATCGGGGCAGATGCCATCCCCGCGTTCGAGCCAGCCGATGGCGCCGGTGTACAAGCCGCGCGGGCCGCGCTCGAGTGCGGCGATCCACTCCATCGTTCGGTGCTTGGGCGCGCCGGTGATGGAGCCGCAGGGAAACAGAGCGCGCAGCAGGTCGGCCAGGCCAACGTCGTTGCGGCGCTGCGCCTCGATGGTCGATGTCATCTGGAAGACCGTGGCATAGGTCTCGACGGAAAACAGCTGCGGCACCTCCACCGATCCGATCTGCGAGATGCGCCCGAGGTCGTTGCGCAGCAGGTCCACGATCATCAGGTTCTCGGCGCGGTTCTTCGTGTCCTCGTGCAGCAGCCGCGCGGTCTCGCTGTCAGCCTCGGGCCCGCAGGCGCGCGCGGCGGTGCCTTTCATCGGGCGGGCCTCCAGGTGGCCATGCTCGTGCCGCACGAAAAGCTCCGGCGAGCGCGACAGCACCCACTCGATCTCGTCGCCCGGCCGCACAGGCAGGCGCATGAGCGCGCCATAGGCGACACGCTGCCGGGCGCGCAGTCGCCGGTACAAGGCCACGGGATCGCCCCAGCCCTGGCCGCGCAGGCGGTAGGTGTAGTTGATTTGGTAGGTCTCGCCGTCGCGGATGGCCTCCTGGATGCGCGCGATGGCCGCCTCGAACTCGTTGCGCGTGATCGCGGGCTGCAGGTCCAGTACGCCGGCCGGCGCGGCGGATTCACGCCCCTCCTGGTGTGCCAGCCACGCCTCGCAGCCTTCGGCATCCAGCCGGTCGAGACGATCGAACATGAGCACGCGCAGGCAGCTTTGGTCGTCGGCGCCGAGCGCACCCTGCCCCGCGCCCAGCAGACGCGCGCCCCATTCGTAGTCGGCCAGGAGCACCGCGTGCAGGCCCGCCCCGAGGTCGGCCTGCACGGCGTAGCACACCGCGTCGAGCGTGGCCGGATCGACGCAGCGATGCTCATGCACGAAGCCGGTGTAAAGCCGGCTCGTGGGCCGGCTGCGGGTCGCATCGTCGTCGTCGAGCAGCGCGAAGACGTCCATGGTTCGCCCTCCGGCTTACGCGCTCCAGTCGTCCATGTCGTGGCGGATCCTGTGCCGGTTGGCGATCAGCTCGTCGACCGTGGGCTCGTTGCGCAGCGCCCGCGTGATGGCGAGCCTGGTGGCTTGGTGGTTGGTGCGGTACATGTCTTTCTTGTCGAGGTTCGGGTCCTTCGCGCAGCGCGGGTCGATCCACACCAGGCTGATGATGCACAGCTCGTTGGCGAGTTCGCGCGGGATGATGCCCTCGATGAGGCAGTCGACCACCGCGTCGGCCGTGGCCGACTGCACCACGCCGCCGAAGAGTTCCACGTTTGCGGTGTCCTTGAGCGTGACCTTGGGCACCATGATGGTCGCGGGTCGCACCAGCTGATTGCATGCGCGGATGGCGAACATGGCCGTGTGGCCCTTGCTCTGCGCCATCATGTTCGCGAAGGCCTGGCCCACGGGGCCATCGGTGCGCCCGATCAGTATTTCGGGCATCGCGTCGGTGTACTGGCCTTCGCGTGCGAGTACGGTCGCCTCTCCGGCGTGGAACAGATAGTCCTTCATGCTTGCTTGTCTGAGTGATGGAGGGATGGCCTGAGGGCCTGTCGAGAAACCCTAGACCGGGAACAGAAGCTCGCCCTTGCCCTGCACGGCCAGGTCGCCTGCCCAGCGCTCCACGCGCCGCCGCGCGAGGTCAGAGAAAGGGCCGCCGAACCAGGCGAGGTCGCGCGCGAAGAGCTGCCAGAAGACTTCGGCCTGCGCGGGCACGGGCACGAAGGTTGGCGCCACCTCGGGCCGGGGCCCCGCGAGCAGGAGGCTTCCGCGACGCATGCCCCAACCCGGATGCCCTGCGCAGCGGCCACCGACGGCGAGTGTGCCAGCGACCATGCGCGAACCCGCGAAATCACCCACGTTGCCGTATACGACCACCGTGCCGCGCCGCAGCCGATCCGCAGTGCGCTCGCCGGCTTGGCCACGCACGACGAGCGTGCCGCCTGCCATGCCTTCCATGCTGCCGGGCAAGGCACTGGCCGCGAAATCGCCGGTGTCGCCGGTCACTTCGATCCGGCCGCCGCGCATGGCGCAGCCGGTGAGATCGCGCGCATGGCCGTGGATGACCAGGCGCCCGCCCGTCATCCCCATGCCCGCCGCATCGCCCACCGAGCCGTGGACCTGCAGCGTGCCGCGCGCCAGGCCCGCGCCCACGGCGTCGAAGCGCGACAGGTCGCCCTCGACGACCACCGTGGGCGTATCGCCCTCGGGGCCGGGCCGCACGTCGAACAGCTCAGCCACCACGAGATGCTCGCGCCCGTGCGGCAAGCGCACCCGCTGCACCTCCTCGGCCGAGAGCGCGGCCAGCACGGCGGGAGCGAGCTGGCGCGCATCGACGCGCAACCGGGGCACCTGGCGCAGCACGAGCCGATGGTTCATGGCTCGACCTCCGCCGGCGCCAGATCCCGGAGGCGGAAATGGAACGGCCCCAGCTTGCCGCCGTAGTTGCCGGCCGAGATTCGATGCACCCCGGCCTCGGCGCCACGGGCGACCAGCGCGGCCAGCCCCGCGCGCATGGCCCCGGCCACGTCGGCATCGCCCAGGCCATCGATCACGATCTCCAGCACGCAGCGCGTGTCCTCGCTCAGCTCGGTGCGCGGCGCCAGGTGCATGAGCGAGGGGCAGTACGCATCGTTGGTGGATGCGGACAGGCCCGCGTACTTGCTGCCCACCTTCGAGCCCGAGCGCACCACGCCGCCAGGGAACGGCATGATGACGTTGCGCACGCGGCGCATCGCGACCACCGCGGCTTCCGCGCCGGCCAGCGCCGTGTCGGTGTCGCGGGCCAGCAGCAGCAGGTTGCCGCCGCCCACGCCCTTGATCACCGGCGTGGTTTCCTGCGCGACGAACTCGCCGTCCATCACCGGGATGCGCCAGTAGCGCACATTGGCAATCACCTTGGAGGCCTGCCAGCCGTCGCCGAAGAAGCGCAGGTTGCGCCCGAGGTTCACGCGCTCGCCTTCCGCGAGCCCTGCATACACCGCCGTGGTGGGGCAGGTCAGCACGCATTGGCCCACCCGGCGCTCGATCTGCCTGGCCAGCTCCTTGCCCGATACGGCAAACAGCAGGATGGACACACCCGGCCGGCCGTCGGGTGTCTCGGCCGTATCGAGCGTGCGCTCGATGCCTGCTTCGCAACCACACGCGATCACCGAGGTGGCAAAGCCCGTGGCCGACACGGCCGCGTGCATCGCCCAGGTGTCGTTGTGCGCGGTAATGACCAGGCGCGTGGCCTTCATCGGGAAGGCCTCGGCGAAGGTGTCGTCGATGGCGATGCCGCGCCGCTGCATCAGGCGCTCCGGGGCAGGCAGGCCGAGGGCAGCAGCGTGCCGCCGTGGCAGCAGGCGCACAGCTCGTCGTGCCCGATCACGGCATAGCGCTTGTGCACGCCGAACGGGCGGTCGGTGTAGCGGTCCACCAGGTCTTCCACGCCGCGGTCGAACTGGGGCTCGGAGAAATGGATGGCCCCCACCGGCGTGGCGATCACGCGTGCATCGCGCACGACGGGCACGCCGTCCTTGAGCACCCAGGCGGGGCGGCTGAACATCGTCTCGGGATCGCCTTCCTGCCGGTACACGGCGATGTCCGCCGCCGCGCCCACGCCCAGCTGGCCCCGGTCCCCAAGCCCCAGCAGCCTGGCGGGCCCTGCGCGGGTCATGATGGCGATCTCGTACAGCGAGAGCTCGCGCTTGATGTCGCGCAGGGCCGACTGCGCCGCCACCTCGGGATGGAGCTTCGCCAGCTGTTCGTCGCGGAAGGTCTTGTCCATCAGCAGGCGGATGAGGTGCGGGTAGCTCGTGAACGGCGCGCCGTTGGGGTGATCGGTGGTGAGCACGACTCGCCAGGGGTCGCGCACCAGCAGGAACAGCTCCAGCCCGATGCTCCACTGCAAGGCATTGACGTAGCTCTGCTCCCGGTAGCGGAACGGCACCACGCCGCAGCCGCCGTCGCACTCGATGTCGGCGCCGGCCCACTTGCGCGGGTGGCCGTGGGCGGCGTTGGCATGCTGGCGCATGGTGTCGCCCGAGGCCGTGACGGTCTGGCCGAACATGATCTGGCCCACGTCGATGGAAACATTGGGATGCGCGTTCACAGCCTCGGCCAGCGTGAGCGCGGCCGACGAAAAGTGCTTCGGGCCTTCGGTGCCGTAGGCATGGAACTGGATGTGCGTCAGGTGACCCGGCAGGCCTTCGAGCGCATCGATGGTGGCGAGCGTGGAATCGATGTTGCCCGCCACGCCGAGGTTGCTGGCATGGATGTGCAGCGGGTGCGCGAGACCCAGCTCGTGGATCGCGCGCGACAGCGCCGCGAGCACCTGCCGCGGCGTGACCTGCCAGTGCGCGTGCAGCTCGTCCACGTTGAGCCGGCGCTGGTTGAACTTGAAGGCCGAGATGCCGCCCGGGTTGACGACCTTCACGCCCATCGCCTTGGTTGCGTGGACCACCCAGCCGACGTAGTCGCGCAGCCGCTCGGGCTCGGCCTGCTCGTGCAGCAGCCGCAGGAACAGCTCGTCGTTGCCCAGCATCACGTAGGCGCCGTGGTCCACGATGGGAACGTCGCCCATTTCCATGTGGGCCTGGCGCGCGTTGCTGGCCACCATGGCGGGCTCGAAGACCGAGGTGTAGCCCATCTCGGCGTAGCGGTAGCCGGTGGCGAGCGTGCCCGGCGCGCAGTGACCGCACGAGGCCAGCTCGAGCGGGTTGTCGGGCAGCGGCAGCGGCTCGATGCCCCGGCGGTGGTCCTCGGGCAGCAGCAGGCGCGCGAGGTTCACCTTGCCGCCGCCGATGTGGCTGTGCAGGTCGATGGCGCCGGCCATGACGATGCAGCCGTCGCAGGCTATGTCCTGGTCCACCGGCTCCCGCGGGTCGAGCGCGACGATGCGCCCTTCGCGCACCGCGATGTCTCGCACCTGACCGTCGATGCCGTGGACCGGGTCGTAGACGCGCCCGCCTCGAAGCCGCAGAGTGCTCATGCCACTGCTCCCATCCGTTGGGCCAGCCGCGTGACCAGCTCCGCCACGCCGGGCAGGCCGTCATCGCGCACGGGCTGCAGCGGCACGATCACGATGATGTCCGTGCGAAAGAGGTGCCCCGCGGCGTTGATCCCCGGCGTGGCCACGGGGAGGAACACGCAGCGATCGAGCCGCCCGCCGGCGCGCAGGTGCTCGGCCATGGCCGGCGGGCCGAGCACGATGCCCGGCAGCTCGCTCGCGGGCGGCAGCCGGGTGGGGTCGAAGCTCGACACCCACAGCACGCCATCGACCGCCCGGTCGGCCACCAGCCGCGCCGTGGCGAACCGCACCGGCTCGTGCTCCAGGCCCGCCGGGCCGGCGCGCGTGCGCAGCGGCAGCCCCGTCAGCCACGTGTGGACCTGCTGAGCGGTATAGCCCCCATCGCTGCCGCCCAGCGTGAAGGTGGCCGCGCGCGTATGGCGGTTGAGCGTGCCGACGATGCGGTTGAGCGCCTCGACGACCAGCGTGCCCTGCGCCGGCAGCGCGCCGGCCTCCCACACGAGCACCGCGTAGCTCGCGGCACGCAGCTCATCGGCCAGCGCGGCGAGCGCCGGGTCGGTCTTCCGGCAGCGCTGCCCCGACACCAAGGCGCCCAGCAGTTGCACGTCGGTGCAGAGGTCGCCGCTGCCCGGCAGAGCATCGACCCTCACGCCCGGCGGCAACCCTTGGGGAGGCGCCACGCCGAGGAACACCACATGGCGGCACACCCCCGCCTGGCCCAGCCCGATGCGGCGGAAAAACTCCGGAAACCGCGCGACGGCCGGCGTGCCCACGCACACCAGGAGGTCGGCACGCGCGGGGATCTCGGACAGCGTGGTCGTGTATTGACCGCGGTCCTGCACGGCGCGCATGCCGTGCATCAGCGTCGCGCCGTCGGCATGGTCGACGATGGCGCCGATGCGCAGTGCAAGCCGGGACAGCGCGCGGGCACCCGCCACGTCGGTGCCCAGACCGGCGAAGAGAGGCTGGTGCCACTGCGCCAGCCGGCCCGCGGCGGCCGCCAGCGCATCGTCCAGCGACGTGGCGACCCCGTCGACCAGCGGCGCAGGCGCGGAGCTTGGCCTGGCGTGATGGGCCAGGCCCGCCAGGGAGCGCGGGCAATCGGAGCCGCGCAGGCGAGGCCGGTCCACGTCGTCCAGCCCGAAGCTGTCGCACAGGAGCGAGCAGAAGGGGCAGGTCCACACGGGCGGACCCGGGACGACGGGAGCGTTCATGGGGGAGTCCATCAGGCGCCGCATTTCGCAAGGCATGTGCCAAGGCCGAACACTGCACTTGGCCTCGCACGCGCCTGCCGCTGCGACTTCTGCACGCTCTTGGCAAGGAGGCGAGCACTCCAAGGGAACACAGTGCCGCAGCGACTGAAACAGTGTGTCGCGCCACCACTTCCCCCGCAGCCCGCAACGCGTGGGCGCATGCCGCGCGTAGGCCCCCGGGGATACCCGGATGGCGGCGAGCCAAGACGTGGCACGGTTCGTGATCGTGCCGGGCATGGCATCGCAGCGGGTCCGGAACGGTCGGGTTTGCGCTTATCACGGGCCGATGCGCCCGTCGTGCAATGCGCTCGCCACCAGCCAGCCGGCCGCGCCTGCGTCGGCGGCGGCTTGCAGGTCGACGGTATCGCGCACGCCCCCTGCCCCAAACCAGGTGCGACCGGGAGCCGATGCGCGCAGCCTGCTGAAGGTGTCGAGGTCCGGTCCCAAGCCGCAGCCCACGCGGTCCAGCGTCATCGCGATGAGCGTGCGGGGCCACGAGTCGGGCTGCGACCACACGCCGGCGGGATCGATGGGGCGTGACCCGCGGCAATCCAACGAGAGGATGGCCTGCGGGTCGGCGGCGAGGTCGGCGAGCGCGCCTGCATCGACGAGCGACTCGCTCCCGTACACCGGCCGCACTCGCTCGCCGTTGGCCGCGAGGGCGGCCTTCATCGACTGCGCGGCCGATGCGCTGCGCATGCCGGCGTCGACCCACAGCGTGAGCGCAGGGTCGAGCCCGAGCAGGCCACGCAGCATGGCGAGGTTCGGCTCGCCGCCCTGGATGGCATCGAGATCGGCCACGTACAGCAGCGGGCCCCGGCCGGACGCCGGCCGGCACCGCGCCAGCAGCGCGCGGGCCATCGCGAGGGGCTCGCTGCCCTGGGCCAGCGGCGACACGATGGGCTGGTACGCATGGCGCTCGCCACGCTGCGCCCAAACCACCTGGCCGTGCAGCACATCGAGTACAGGAACCACCTGGAGGGAAGCGCGCATGACGCGGATCTTCGTCTACGAATACGCGAGCGGAGGGGCGCCGCTGGCCGACGATGCGGTGATCGCATCGCTGCTCGAAGCCGGCATCGCGATGCGCGACGCGATCGTCGCGGACCTGTTGGAGGTGCCCGGCGTATCGGTCACCTGCGCGGTGTCCCAACGTGCGGGAGCGCCCTGCCCGTCTACGCCACGCCTGGCATGCGTGGCCGCAGGCGAGGACGAACCCTTCGAGGACTTCGTGCGCCGCGTCTCACGCCTGCACGACCGTGCCTGGATCGTGGCACCGGAGAGCGACGGCGCGCTGGCACGGCTGCATGAGACCGTGGGCGAGTCGCGCTGGATCGGCTGCCGGGCCGAGGCCATCCGAATTGCATCGAGCAAGCGCGCCACCGTGGCCGCGCTGGCTAAAGCGGGCATCGCGACACCGATGGACCTGCTCTCGCAGCCGAACAGCCGCTGGGTCGTGAAGCCGGATGACGGTGCAGGGGCCGTCGATACCCGAGTTCACGCCAGCCGCGAGGCCGCATGTGCCGACCTGGCGGCTCGCGAGCTCGCGGGCCGCGACGCGACGATGGAGCCTTACGTCGAGGGCGAGGCGCTGTCCGTCTCGCTGCTTGCCGGAACGCCGGACGCCGAGGTCATCGCCTTCAATCGCCAGCAGATCGCCATCGATGGCGAGGGCCGCGTGCAGGACCTGGGCGTGCTCAGCCACGCGCTCGATCCGGGTGACGCCCGCGCCGCGCCTCTGCGGCGCATCGCGCTGGACGTGGTGCGCGCCCTGCCCGGGCTGCGCGGCTTCGTGGGCATCGATCTCGTCTGGCACGCCACGCGCGGCCCGGTGGTCATCGAAGTGAACCCGCGCGTGACTTGTGCCTATGTGGGCCTGTCGGCCAAGCTGGTCCGCAACCTCGCCGCCGACATCCTCGCGCGGCACGCTGCCGGGGAGGTGCGCCATGCCGCCGCCGCGTGAGAGCGGACACCCCCTCGTCGGGTGGGACGTGGGCGGCGCGCACCTCAAGGCCTGCCTCGTGGTCGATGGTGTCGCGCACGACATCGCGCAGTGGCCCTGCCCGCTGTGGCAGGGGCTGGATCGCCTCGATGCGGCAATCGCGCAGGCGCGGGCGCGCTGGCCGCTGGCATCGGCGCCCGAGGCCCGCCATGTCGCCACGATGACCGGGGAGATGGTCGACCTTTTCGCCGACCGCGAACAGGGCGTCGCGCGGCTCGCGGCGCATCTGGCCGAGGCGCTCGGCCCCTCGCTTCGGCTGTACGCCGGGCCGGACCGCTGGGTAGCGCCCCATGAGAGTGGCCGCTGCTGGCAGTCCATCGCCTCGGCGAACTGGCAGGCCACCGCACGGCTGGTGGCCGAGCGCATGGGCGATGGGCTGCTGGTCGACATCGGCAGCACGACCACCGACCTCATCGCCCTGCAAAGGGGCCGCGCGCACGCGCGCGGCACGAACGATACCGAGCGGCTGGCCAGCGGCGAGCTGGTGTACCAGGGCGTGGTCCGCACGCCGCTGTGCGCGCTCGGACCGCGCGTGCCCTTTGCCGGACAGGCGGTCAACGTAATGAACGAGTTCTTCGCCACCACCGCGGACGTGTACCGTCTTACGGGCGAGCTGAACCCTGCGCACGATCAGCAGGCTACCGCCGACGGCCAGCCCAAGGACATCGCGTCCACGCAGCAACGGCTGGCGCGCATGGTCGGGCGAGATGCGCGCGATGCATCACCCGAGCAATGGCTCGCGCTCGCGCACTGCTGGCGCGAAGCCCAGCTGCACGAAATCGCCGGGCAGGCGCGGCGTGTGGCCGATGCCGCGGCGCTGGATGACGCAGCCCCCGTGATCGCCACCGGTTGCGGGGCCTTTCTCGCCGAAGCCGTGGCCGAGCGGCTCGACCGCCCGTGCCTGCGCTTCGCGCGATGCATCGGGGCACCCTCGGACGACGGCCCGCCGCCGTGGGCCGGTTGGGCCGATGTGTGCGCGCCGGCCGTGTCGGTGGCCTTGCAGGCCGCGGGGGGCTGAGGCATGTGGGTCGTGAAGATCGGCGGCAGCTTGGCGCGCGATGCGCGCCTGCCGCTGTGGCTGCGCATGCTGGCGGAGTTCGGTGCGGGCCGGGTGACCGTGGTGCCGGGCGGCGCAGCCTTCGCGGATGCGGTGCGCGAGGCGCAGGCGCATTGGGGCTTCGACGACGTGTCGGCCCACAACATGGCGGTGCTCGCCATGGCGCAGACGGCGCACATGATGCATGCGCTGGAGCGGCGCCTCGTCCTCGTGACCAACGAGGCGGAAATCCGCAGCACGCTGCATTCGGGGCGGCCCGCGCTGTGGCTGCCGCTGTCGCTGGTGCGCGACGGGCCGGACCAGCTCACCAGCTGGGACGTGACGAGCGACAGCCTGGCGCTGTGGCTGGCACGGCGCCTGAACGCGGAGCGGCTGGTGGTGGTGAAGGCCTGCGAGCTGCAGCCCGGCCACACCATTGACGACCTGGGCGCCACCGGCGTGCTGGACATGCGTTTCAGCCACTGGGCGCATGAGGTCGCATTTGCCATCGAGGTCGTCCAGGGCGACGAGATCGAGCGCGTGCGAGACGCACTGCTCGGCCGCGCCCTGCCGGCGGCGCTGGCGCCGCCGCTGGTCTCTTCACCCCCGAACGAGCAGGTCCGCCGTCGGCCGCGTGTGCGCCGCAAGCCGCACGTGTAGCTCGCTCACGCGGGCAGGGTCCAGCGCAGCGGCTCGTGGTCCCGCGCACACCGCGCTGCGAAAGCCGGCGAAGTCCGGAGCAAGGCGCAGCAGGCGTGGCACATCGTCGGCGCGCAAGGCGCCGGCCAGGCCGGCCAGGCGGCCGGTGCCCTGCACTTCGGCGATGAATCTCGCCAAAGACTCGGTGGCGATCCGCTGCAGCAGGCTGCCGCCGCGCTTGTGGGCGGTGTCGAGCATGACGGCGGGGAAGGCCTTGGAGGGAATGCGCACATCGATGCCCTGCAGCACCTCGCGAACCAGCGCGAAGTCGATGCCCTCATCGGCCAGCAACACGGGCACCACGGGCGAGCCGCAGCACGCAAGCTCATGCAGCAGCTCCCGCGCCCCTGGCCCCGCGCCGATGCCCACCTTCACGTAATCCACGCCGCACCCCGCCACCTGTACCACGCGGTCCAAAACGCGCTTTCGCTCGTGCGCCGGCAGATCGCCGATGGTCGCGCTCACCGGCAGCGCGGGATGCGCCACGCGCAAGGCTCCCACGATGGCCCCGATGCACGCCGGCGCCAAGCCACCCAGCGCACCCGCGGACGGATCCTTCAGATCGATGAAATCCGCGCCAGCGCTCGCCGCCGCCAGCGCCTCGTCGACATCGCGCACGCTGACCAGCAGCCGCGTCATGTCCCCTGGCCCGCGCGATGCCGCACCACAGCCTCCCGCAGCCAGCCCCAGGCTTCCAGCTCGGCCGCCCCCGCCGTCTTGTCGATGGCGATCTGCAGGTAGCGCATCTCGTCGTCGATCTTCTGTGGCGGCAGCATGCGCAGCCGGCTCACCAGCACCGCCCCTTCGATCACCGCCGCCTGCGCGCGATTGAAACCGCGAAAGGGAGCGTGCTGCGCCTCACGCACACGGGCCATGCGAAGCACCGGCCGCTCGGCATCGTCGCGATGGTCGGCGAGCCGCAGCACCACATGTCCCAGTGCGCACGCGAGCCGTACCACCGGTGCCTCGCCCACCCGGCCCACGGGCTCGGTGGGCCAGTCGCGCCGCCCGGTCACGCAGCCGGCGAACACCCGCACGTCGGTCAGCAGGTTGAGCACCGCCGCGCCCGTGCTGACGATGTTGTCCAGCGTGGTGGAAGGCTTGAAGGGCATGAGCACGACGTCATCGTCCACGTAGCGCACGCCCATGGGCGCGATGTGCACCGCCCCAACCGGCGAGAGGGTGGTGACAACGGTCTCGAAGATCTGATCGGCCATGGAAGTCAGTTGGTATTGCCGCCCTTATGCGTGAGCGTGGTGCCCGGCGCGCACTGCGACTGCAGGTCATCGGCCTCACGCTCGACGGCGCAGCCCCAGTCCAGCTCCTGGTCCTGCACGTAGCGCTTGCCCAGCTGCCACGCAATCTGCGCGCGGGCCAGTTCCACGCCCATGTAGAAGGCATGCGCCGCATCGTGCTCCAGCCCGAGCTGCGGCCACAGCGCGAAAGGATCCTGGGCCAGCCGCAGGCCGTCGCGGTTGTACACGTGCAGGCCCTGCGGCGACACCTGAATGCGGAAGTTGGGATCGCGCACCTCGCGCGCCAGCGCGGCGATCTCCTCCGGCCCATCGGGAAAGGGGCGCTTGTCGTGCACGGTCACGAGCTGGTCCGACAGGCCCTTGGGCAGCATGCGGTGCGTGGCCGCGGCATGCATGATGCGGCGCGCCCAATCAGCCTCGCGCACCGCGCGGCGCGCATGCGGGCTCACCTGCGTGGTCAGGATGGCGCTGGCCCGCAGCTCGGCGGCGATGCCCAGCAGCACCGCGTTGATGCCGCTGGTGTCGGCTTCGGTGAGCTCGGTGAGGTTGCCCACGCCCATCATGATCGGCGCCTGGGGAAACCGCTCGCGCAGCCGCTGGTAGCGCACTAGCGAGGCCAGCAGCCCAAAGGGAATCGGATCGAGGATGGCGTCGGCGAGGAAAGCCCGTCCGCGCGACTGCATCGTCTCCACCGCGCCCCACAGCGACGCCTCGTCCTGTGGCGTGCGGCCGATGAGCACGGGCGTGGCGCTCACCTCTTCGGCGATCCACAGCGTGTCGGGCGTGAGGCTGAGCAGGTAGTCGGCCCCCGCGCGGCCACCGCGCAGCAGCTCGGCGGTGTCCATCGAATCGACGCTCACGGTGCAGCCCTGCTCCTTCAGCGCGCGCACGCTGTCTTCGAGATGCGGAAACGGCGTGTCGGGCAGGCCGCCGAGGTCGATCACATCCGCGCCGTCGGCGGTGAGCGCCCGGGCGCGCGCCACGATCTCGTCCACGCCGAGGCGTGGCGCGTCGACGATCTCCGCGAAGATGGCGACCTCGTGATCGTCGAGCGGCACCGGCTGCGCGCTGCGGCGAAAGTACACGGGCAAGTCCTTCAGCTCCTCCGGGCCGCGCTGCACGGGCAGGCCGTAGTGGGTAGAGAGGGCATCCACGTCGCCCCGGCAGCGCCCGGGCACGATGATGCGATCGGCCGCCACCGGCGCGGCCACGCGACGACGGATCATGTCGGCCGTCATGAGCGCGGCCACCTGCAGGCCGATCTCGCGCACCTCCCAGCTGAAGGGCGCATCGCCGCCTTCGGGCGCAATGCCCGCCAGCACGCGGCGCAGCGAGGGTTCGGCCAGGCGCCCGGTCAGGAAGACGATGTGTTCCATGCCAGCGAGAGCTCGTCCAGCCGCTCGGACAAAGCCGCCTCCAGCTCCGCGGGCGAGGTCAACACGCGGCAGTGGTCGATGGCGCGCAGGCGCTCCACGTTGTCGAGCTCGATGCGCCGGGGGCGCAGCGTCACCCAGTCGTGCGGCGCACGCGTCACGACCACGGGCTCGGTATCGCAGGCGAACACGAACCCGGGAATGCCCAGCTTGCCGGCCTGCGCGAACATGTTGGTGGGCAGCGTGTCGCTGATGCCGAAGGCGCACTTGGCCACGGTGTTGCTCGTGGCCGGCGCCACCACCAGCGTGTGGTACGTCTCGTAGTAGAGCGCGCCCACCGGCACCGAACTCATGGTTTTGTCGCGGAACACGCGGAAGTGCTTGCGCAGTTCCTCCAGCCGCATGCCGTACATGGGCAGCACCTCCTCGGCCGCTGCCGAGAGGAACAGATCGACCTGCGGAAGGCGCCTGGCGAGCGCCACCGATTCCTCAAGGAAATGGCCCGAGCCCGTCAGCGCCCAGGCGAAGCGCTTCGACTTGGACTCGGCGCCGTGCGGGCTCACCCGGCCTGGGTGACCGGGATGCACAGCTTGTGCATGCGCCGGTACAAAGTGTTGCGACTGACCCCCAGCAGCTTGGCGACGTGGCTCACGTTCCAGCGGTGCGCCGCCAGTTCCGACAGCAACTGCTCGCGCTCCTGCACCTGGTCGGCCGTGAGCGGCGAGGTGGGCAGGGCCGGCAACGCCGGTGTCTGTGGCTGCGCGGCCTGCACCGGGCGCGCGGCCAGCGAGGGGAAATGCTCGGGGCCGAGCGGGGCGCCATCGGCCAGCGCCACCGCGCTGCGCAGCGCGTGGTGCAACTGCCGCACGTTGCCGGGCCATGGATGGCGCATCAGCAAGTCCCAGGCCGCAGGGCTCACTTCAGCGTCGGGCAGGCCCTCATCGGCCAGCACGTTGCGGATGAGTTCGGCGCGGTCGCTGCGCTCGCGCAGCGGGGGCAGGTGCACTTCGAGCCCGGCGAGGCGGTAGTACAGGTCTTCGCGGAAGCCGCCCTCGGCCACCATGTCGGGAAGGTGGCGGTGGCTCGCGCTGATGAGCTGGAAGTCCACCGGCTTGGGCTCGTCGGTGCCCAGCGGCGTGACCATGCGCTCGTCGAGCACGCGCAGCAGCCGAGCCTGCAGCGGCAGCGGCATGTCGCCGATCTCGTCGAGGAACAGCGTGCCGCCGTCGGCCTGGAGGATCTTGCCGCGCCGGCCGCCCTTCTCCGCCCCGGTGAACGCGCCGGCACGGTAGCCGAAGAGTTCAGCCTCGATCAGCGTTTCTGGCAGGCTGGCGCAGTTGATGGCCACGAAGGGGCCGTTCGCGCGGGGGCTGTCAGCGTGAACGGCGCGCGCGAACACCTCCTTGCCGGCGCCGGTCTCGGCGCGCAGCAGGAGCGGCGTGCCGCGTGCGATCACACGCCGGGCGGTGCCCAGATGAGCCTGCAGGCGAGGGTCGGCGAAGGTGGGCCTGGCCTGCACACGCGCAAGCGGCGAGGCGGGCAACGACACCGCCCGGCTGCGCACGGAGACAGCATGGCGCAGCGGGCTGGAGACCGCCGCGCGCGTGGAGCCGGTGTTCTCATCGCAGGCCGGCTGGCGCGCCACCGCGAAGAAGCGATGCGCGGCGTTGGCCCGGTAGGTCACCACCGGATGGAACGCGGCGCGGTAGCTGCGCTCCAGCATGTCATCGAGCGTGGTCTGGAAGATCTGGTGCAGCCGCAAGCTTCTCAGCTCGCGCACCGAGCCCGCGCCCAGCTGCAGCAATGCGCTGCGGTTGGCCGCGAGCACCTGCCCTTCATCGTCGACCACGAGCTTGCCCTCATGCAGCGTGTAGACGAACTCGGGCCGGCTGTGGAAGTGGATGGGATGCGCATCCCGGAAGCGCAGGTCGATGAGCCGGTTCTCGATCATGCGCGCCGTCATGCCCAGCAGCACCAGCAGATGCTGCTGCGCCATGGTCGAGCGGCTGCTGACATCGAGCACCGCGGTCATCTCGCCGGCCGGGTCGTACAGGGGAACCGCGGCGCAGGTGAGCGAGGTGTACTGGCTGAGGAAATGATCCGTCTGCTGCACGACCACCGGCCCGGCCTCGGCGACGCACGTGCCCATGCCGTTGGTGCCGGCCTCAGCCTCGCTCCACACGGCGCCGACCTCCAGCCCCAGCGGCTGCAGCTGGCGCTCGAACTCGGGCGAGGTGACCATGTGCAGGATCACGCCCTGCGTGTCGGTGAGCACGACCGCGGACTCGGGATCCCCGAGCTGCTGGTACAGCGTGGTCATCTCGTAGCGCGCGCAATCGATCACCGCGGCCATGCGGCGCTGCCGGGTGGGCAGCTCGGCGCGGCTCAGCACATGCGGACGGCGCGATTGGGTCGGGTCGAGCCGGTGCTCGTTGAGGCAGCGGGCCCAAGAGAGCGCGACGGTCTCGGTGGTGAGGTGGCGGGCACCTCGCTGAACCACGTCCAGTACACGATGCGCATGCTGCAGCGGATCGCAAACGGCCATGCTTGTCTCCGGGGGTTCGCTGGGCAAACTGCAAGCCTACGAATCTGGGTTGCGAAGCATTGTGTCGCATGAAACCACGGTGCGCGAATGACATTGTGACCGGCCGTGCGGCATGCAATGACTGCAGCGGGTTTTCCATGAGAGGCGGTGGCTTGCAAGTTGCTAAGTGACCTCGCCTATCCGCTCCATGAAGAACCTCATGACGAACACCGTGCCCGCCAGCGTTCTCGATCCCTTGCCTTCGGCGGAAGACGAGCCGCTGGACCTGATCTTCATCGAGGGGTACACGGGCCACACAGTCATCGGCATCCACGACTGCGAGCTGCACCGGCCGCAGCCTTTGCGCATCGACTTGTGCGCGGGAGTGCCGCGACCGCGCGCGTGCGACACGGACGACATCGCCCACACCATCGACTATGGCGCCATGCGCACGCGGCTGCAGCAGCTCCTCGCGGAGCACCGTGTGCAGCTGCTCGAGGCCTTCGCCGAGCAGGTGGCCGATATCGCGCTGCACGAGTTCCACGCGCACTGGGTCCGCGTGCGGGTGGTCAAGCCCAGGAAGTTCGACGACACCGAGGCCGTGGGCGTGTTGATCGAACGCCGGCGTCCGGTGTCGGTGGATGCGCATCGCGCGACCACGACCCTGCGCCTCATCGGCGCCGGGTACGTGCCCGGCGGGCGCTGAGCCAGGAAGGGGAACCGGCATGGACATGGAGACCGCCACCATCACTCCCCCGGGCAGCGCCGCCGCGCGCATGGGCGAGGCCGTGCGGGTCCACGCGCCGGGCAGGTTGCACCTGGGCTTCTTCGACCCCTCCGCCTCGCTCGGCCGGCGCTTCGGCAGCCTGGGGCTCGTGATCGGCGATTGCGAGACGGTGGTTGAACTGGCGCACTCCCCGGAAGATGCGTTCACGGCCCATGGGCAGGCCACCGCGGAGCTGACGCGCGCGCACACTCATGTCGAAACGATGCGCAGGGCCACGCGTTGCCGCACGCCGCTCAGGCTGCACATCCACCACGTCCTGCCTGCGCACGCGGGGCTGGGTTCGGGCACGCAGCTCGCGCTGGCCGTGGGCCGGGCCTTCTGCGAACTCTTCAGCGTCTCCATGACGACCGCCCAGATCGCCGGCCTCACGGGCCGTGGCCGGCGCTCGGGCGTGGGCATCGCCGGCTTCGACCACGGCGGGTTGCTGGTCGACGGCGGCCCGCGCAGCGACGGCACGCCCGCGGCCCTGCTCTCACGCCTGGAGCTGCCGGCGCGCTGGCGCGTGCTGCTGGTGCTCGACCCGGCCGCGCGCGGCCTGTGCGGCGCCGAGGAGAAGGCCGCCATCGCGAACCTGCCCCCGCTGCCGCGCGAGAAGGCCGCCGCGATCTGCCACGAGATGCTGATGCGCCTGCTGCCCGGAGCGGCCGGCGCCGAGTTCGCGCCCTTCGCCACCGGCCTCACTCGCATTCAGCGCATCCTCGGGCAGCACTTCGCGCCGGCGCAGGGCGGGCGCTGCTTCACGAGCCCTGCGGTGGGCCGCCTGATCGAATGGATCGGTTCACATGCGCCCGCGGCCATCGGCCAGAGCTCCTGGGGCCCGACCGGCTTCGCCATCCTGCCCTCGGTCGAGGAGGCCGAGGTGATCATGGCCGCGGCGCGGCTGGCGGGCGTGTCCGATCCCGGGCTTCAGCTGAGGCTGGTGGGGGCGCGCAACCACGGTGCCACGGTCACGCGGGTGCCGGCTTCGGGGTAGTCACATGGAACGTCCCTACATCCTCCACATGTTCACCCCGGCGCCGCAGGCCAGCCCCTTCGACGTCAACATGGCCGCGGACGCCGGCTACCAGGTCATCGTGCCGTACTGCGCCGTCGCGCCGGAGGCCATCGCCGGCCTGACGCAGGACGCGATCTTCTCGCGCGGACCCAAGGGCGTGGCACGCACCGGCATCTTCATCGGTGGGCGCGACGCGATGCTGGCGGCCGACGCGCTGGACCGGGCTCGCCAGGCCATGGTGCCGCCCTTCGTCGTCTCGATCTTCGCGGACCCGAGCGGGGCCTACACCACGGCCGCCGCGCTCGTGGCAAGCACCGAGGCCGCCTTGCGCAAGCGGCATGGCACGAGCCTGCAAGGCAAGCGGGTGGTGCTGCTCGGTGGCACTGGTCCAGTGGGTCGCATCGCGGCCGTGCTGTGCGCGCAGCAGGGGGCGACCTCGGTGATCTCCAGCCACAAGGGCGCGCAAGTGGCCGAAGCAGCCGCCGCGGAAACGGGGCGGCGCTTCGGCGTGTCGCTCGAAGGCGCCTCCGGCCGCGACAGCCCGGACGTGCGCGCCACGCTGGCCGGTGCCGACGTGGTGATGGGAGTGGCCGCGGCCGGCGTGCAGGTGATGAGCGAGGCCGACCGGGCAGTGGCCAAGCGCATGCTCGTCGCCGCCGACGTCAACGCCGTGCCGCCCGAGGGCCTGGCCGGCGTGGGCGTGATGGACGATGCCAAGCCGCTCGCGGACACCGGGGCCGTAGGCATCGGTGCACTGGCGATCGGCAACGTGAAGTACCAGGTGCAGCACCGCCTGCTCGTGCGCATGCGCGAGGCCGAGCGCGCCGTGGCCTACGGCTATGCCGAGGCCTTCGAGATGGCGAGGGAAGTGCTGGCCGAGAAGAACGCGTGAATTCGGGCTGCCTCGCTCCGTTCGGGCCTGAGGTTGTCGAAGGCGCGCTTCGGGGAGATTCGTGACCACGCTCCCTCATCCCGTTCGGGCTGAGCTTGTCGAAGCCCCGCTCCAGTGGCGCAGGCACTCGGACAAGCTGAGTGCGAACGGACTGAGGACGTTCGTGAAGCTCCCTCACCCTGTTCACGCTTCGGGTCATACCCTAGCACCGTGTCCTTACGAGACAGAACCCTAGTCGTCGCGGGCGTGTCCGCCCGTGCGCTCGCGGAATCGGCTCGCCAAGGTGGCTGGCGGGTCATCGGGCTGGACTGCTTCGGTGACCTGGACACCCGCCGCGCCTGCATGCAGTGGCATTCCATCGGCGAGCCCTCTGCGCTGGCCATCGACCCCGACCGGCTGCGAGACGCGCTGGCCGCTGCGGCACGGCAGCCGGGCGTGGCCGGCTGGGTGGCCGGCAGTGGATTCGAAGGCTCGCCGTCGCTGCTGGATGCGGGCGGCGATCGGCTGCCGCTCCTGGGCATGGGCGCGACGGCCGTAAGTAGCTTGCGCGACGCCCGCGGCTTCTTCGCCACGCTCGACCGCCTGCACCTCGACCATCCGACCGTCGCCTTCGAGCCGCCGCCCGACCCCGAAGGCTGGATCGCCAAGCGCGCCGGCGGATGCGGCGGCTGGCACATCCTTATGGCCACCGAGTCCACCTGCGTACACGAAGACACCTACTACCAACGCCTCGCAGGCGGGGTGCCGATGTCGGCGCTCTTCCTCGCCGATGGAACGCACGCGCGGCTGCTGGGGCTCAACCGGCTCATCGTGCAGCCGCACGGCGAGCGGCCCTTCCTGTACGGCGGCGCGATCGGCCCCATCGCCAACGCCGCGCTGCAGGAGCGCATCGAGCAGGCGCTGCGGGCTCTGGTGCCGGCCTACACACTGCGCGGCTTGGCGAGCCTTGATTTCATCGAGGCGCAGGACACCCCCTGGCTGCTGGAGATCAATCCCCGGCCCTCTGCCAGCATGCTGCTGTACCCCGATGCTTGCCTAGTGGGCCTCATCAACGCGCATCTCGCTGCCCTGCAGGGTCGGCTGCCCGACAGGGCACCTCAGCACAACCACGTGCGCGGTCACCGCATCGTGTACGCGCCGCAGGCTTGCCGCATCGATGCCGCATGCCTGTCCCACCTGCCCTACTGTCACGACCTGCCCGCCGGAGCGATGCGCTTTGCGCAAGGCGAGCCCGTGGGCAGCGTGAGCGCCGAAGCCGCCGATGCCGCCGAGGTGGAAGCGCTGCTGCAGGCACGCTGCGCAGCCGTCGCCGCAAGCTTGATGGTCGCAACGGTGCGCTGACACGGCCGCCCCGATTCGAGATGCCGATGGTCCTGGCGGCATAGAGCGGCAACTCCAGGACACCCCCCTTGTGGTGAGCCACCGGTCCAATCTCCCGGTGGAAAATCGGCGCCCCCACGGCCCCAAGAATCCCCGGCGGCATGAACCTGTACCCGCAACTGCTCGCGGCGCTCGGCAGCGCACCCACACAGGACCAGCGCCTTGTCAGGCTGCACACGCCGCTCGGCCCCGACGTGCTCCTCGCCGAGCGCATCGACCTGCACGAGGCCATCGTTCCCAGCCCCGAGGCCGAGGCCGGCGCAGGTTTCCGGATCGAGACTTACGCGCTCTCGACCGACGCCCATCTCGAACTCAAGCGCCTCATCGGCCAGCCCGTGCTCGTGGAACTGCTCACCGCCGCCAGCCGCACCCAGCTGCGCCCGTGGCACGGGCACGTCACCCAGGCCGCGCTGATCGGCAGCGACGGCGGCCTCGCGCGCTACCGGCTCGTCATCGAGCCCTGGCTGGCCTTCCTGGGGCACCGCCGGAACAGCTGGGTGTACCAGGACCGCACCGTGCCGCAGATCGTCGAGGAGGTCTTTGCCGGCTACCAGGGCGCCGGCAGCCTCGTACCCGAATGGCGCTGGGACCTCGCCGACACCGAGGTGTACCCGCGTCGCAGCCTGTGCGTCCAGTACCAGGAGACCGACCTCGAATTCGTGCAGCGCCTCCTGCGCGAGGAAGGGCTCTACGCGTGGTTCGAACATGAGTCCGGCCAAGAGGCCCGCCATCGCCTCGTCATCGCTGACCACAACGGCGCCTTCGCGGCCAGCCCCCAGCCCCGCGTGCGCTACACGCAAAGCGGCGCCGCGCACAAGGAAGACAGCCTCATCCGCTGGGAGCGCGCAGCCATGGTGCGCACCGCCTCGCTCGAGCTGGCCAGCTGGGACTACCGCGGTCTCGCCCTGCGCGAGGTGTCCGAGACCGGCAGCGCGGCACCCGTGCCCGAACTGCGCGCCATCGACATGCCCGGCGTGTACGCCTACGAGAGCCTCGACCAGGGGCGGCGCCTCGCGCGCGTCCAGATGCAGGCCATCGATGCCCTGCGCGAACGCATGCACGCCCACGGCCCATGGCGCACCGCCGCGGTGGGGACCACCTTCACACTGCACGACCACCCCGTGCATGACGGCAGCGACGACGAACGCGACCGCCACGTGGTGCTGCATGCCCATCACCGCGCGCGCAACAACCTGAGCGCCGATGTTCGAGCCCAGGTCCGCGCACGCATCGGCGAGCCCGAACCCCAGCGGCGGCTGGCGAACGACACCGACGAACCCCTGCACGAATGCCGCCTCACCGTGCAGCGCGCGGCAGTGCCGGTAAGGCCGCAAAGCCGAGACGCGCACGGCCAGCCCGACCCGCGGCTAGCTTCGCGCCCCACCGTGCATGGCCTGCAGACCGCCGTCGTCACCGGCGCGGGCGGCCCCATCCACACCGACCGCGACCACCGCATCAAGGTGCAGTTCCACTGGCAGCGTGGGCAGCATGGCAGCCACGGCCTCACCGAACCCTCGGACGACAACGCGCCAGCCAGCGACGCCAGCGGCACCTGGGTGCGCGTGGGCGAGGCCGTAGCCGGCGCCAACTGGGGTGCGAACTTCACGCCCCGCGTCGGCCAGGAAGTCGTGATCGCCTTCGTGGGTGGCGACATCGACCGCCCCGTCGTCATCGGCAGCCTCTACAACGGCGAGGGGCAGACCGATGCCCAGGGCAACCAGGTGGCCAAGGGCGCGGCCGGCGCCAGCGGCAACGCCCCACCGTGGTTCCCCGGCGAGCAGCGGCAGGACCGGCACCCGGGCCACCACCACGCGGCCGTGCTCTCGGGCTTCAAGACCCAGGAGATGACCGCCAGCGCCGGCGGCACGGGCGGCTACAACCAGCTCGTCTTCGACGACAGCCCCGGCGCCCCGCGCGTGGAGCTCTCCACCACCATGGCCGCCACCCGGCTGCAGCTGGGCCACCTGCTCCACCAGCACGAGAACCAGCGCCTGCAGCCGCGAGGGCATGGCCTGGACCTCGCGACCACGGCCTGGGGCGCGCTGCGCGCCGGCAGCGGCATGCTCCTGAGCGCACACCCGCACCCCGGCAGCCAGGGCCACGCAGCCCAGCTCGACACCTGCGAGCCGCAAGCCGTGCTGGAGCAGGCGCTCGACAGCGTGGTGAGCCAAGCCGGATCGGCGCAGGCGCATCAGGCGAAGACGCCGGGCGAAGCGCAGCCCGCTCGACTGAACGCCGCACTGGCGCTGGACCGCACGCTGAAATCGCTGCAAGGCACGGACAGCCGCGCGATGGCGCCCGACGTCCAAGCTTCGGGCGGGGCAGGCGTTGTTCCCGTCTTCAAGCGTCCCGACCTCCTGGCTGCAGCACCGGGCGGCATCGGCACCATGACGCCAGTGAACACGGTGATGAGCGCCGGCGCCAGCTTCTCGGCGATAGCGCAGCACGACATCAACAGCGTGGCCGGCGCGAATCACGCACTGGCGGCCAAGGACGGCCTGGTGCTGTTCACCGGCGGCGACGCCCGCAACCCCGCCAAGCCCAACACGGAGACCGGCATCAAGCTGCACGCGGCCAGCGGCAGCGTGAGCGTGCAGGCGCAAGGCGGCGCCACGCGGCTGGCCGCGAGCGGCAACGTGGAGGTGGGCAGCACGAATGCCATGGTGAAGATCGCCGCGCCCCAGCATGTGCTGCTCACTGCCGCGGGCGCGGGCATCGAGATCAAGGGCGGCAACATCACCTTGAAGAGTCCAGGGGCCGTGCAGTTCAAGGCCAGCATGAAGGTGCTGTCGGGTCCAGGGAGC
>CBINBY010000080.1:0-23140 GCA_966248995.1 uncultured Burkholderiales bacterium
AGCACGTCGAAATCACGCCGAGCTTCATGGGGCTGCTGGGTATTGCCGGCACGCGGCCCGCGTTCTACACGGAGATGTTCGCCCGGCGCGAGCTGTACGAGCGCGATGGCGCAGCGCGGGCTTTCCTCGACATCTTTGTGCACCGGGCCGCGGTGCTGTTCTATCAGGCGTGGCGCAAGCACCGCCTGCCGGTGCAGTTCGAAGGCGACCGGCGCAACAGGTTCCTGCCGTACGTGCTGGCGCTGGCGGGGGTGGGACAGCCTGCGCTGCGAGACCGGCTGCATGCACCGCAAGGGGGCGTGTCGGATGACACGCTCGCGTACTTCAGCGGCACGCTCCAGTCGCGACCTGTGTCGGCGAGCGCGATCGAGCGGGTGGTCTCGAACTACTTCGGCGTGAGCGTGCAGTTGGAGCAGTTCGTCGGCCGCTGGTACACGCTTCCCGAGGAGCACCAGAGCTCGCTCGGCGTATCGAACATGCAACTCGGGGGCGGCATGGTTTGCGGGCAGCGCGTGTGGCAGCGCGACCTGCGTGTGCGGCTGACCCTCGGGCCCTTGTCGCACGAGCAGTTTTGCCGCTTCCTGCCTGGCGGGACCGGCGCGCTCGCCTTGCGCGAGCTGCTCACTCTCCTGACGGGCGTGGCGATGGAGTACGAGATCCGCCTGGCCCTGCAAGCGTCCGAAGTGAAGGGCGTGCGGCTGAGCGAACACCACGGCGCGCGGCTGGCCTGGGATGCGTTCCTCATCACCCGCCCCGCTGGGGCGGATCGCCACGACGCAGGCTACGAAATCCACGCCGTCGCCTGACGAGCGGCGTTTTCACCACGCATCACCACGTATCACCAAGCACGATGACGACCCACCTGAAGACGCTGATCTCCAAGCTGAACGACACCAGCCGCAAGGCGGCGGAGCGCGCTGCAAACCTGTGCCTGGCTCAGGGCCACTACGAGGTCGACGTCGAGCATTTGTTCATCGCGCTGCTGGAGCAGCCGCGCAGCGACTTCGCCTTGCTGTGCAAGCGGTTCGACGTCGTGGCCGCCGAGTTGCAGCGTGACCTCGAAGGCGAGCTGCGCCGGCTCAAGAACGGCAACACCCGCACGCCGGTGTTCAGCGCGCGCCTGCCCACCCTGTTCGAGCATGCGTGGCTCATCGCCTCCCTGGATTCGCACCAGGCCCGTATACGCAGCAGCCACCTCCTCGTGTCTCTGTTGACGGAGCCGGGCCTCAGCCAACTGGCGCTGCGCAGCAGCAAGCAGTTCGCCAAGTTCCGCGCAGGCGAGCTCAAGCACAAGCTCGCCGACTTCACTGAAGGCTCGCAAGAAGCCGGTGATGCGCCGAGGGTGTCAGCTGCCGTTGGGGCCCCGGACAGCGTCGAGCCCGAGTTGAAGTCCCTGCCGAGCCCGACGCCCGCGCTCGACCAGTTCACGACCAACCTCACACAACGTGCTCGCGAGGGTCAGGTCGATCCCGTCGTGGGCCGCGATCCCGAGATCCGGCAAACCGTCGACATCCTCATGCGCCGGCGACAGAACAATCCCATCCTCACTGGCGAGGCGGGCGTGGGCAAGACCGCGGTGGTCGAAGGCCTGGCCTTGCGCATCGCCGCCGGCGACGTGCCGCCTCCCTTGCAGGGCGTGGAGCTGCACGTGCTGGACATGGGCCTGCTGCAGGCCGGCGCGAGCGTCAAGGGTGAGTTCGAGAACCGCTTGAAGAACGTGATCGACGAGGTGAAGCGCAGCCCGCATCCGATCGTTCTGTTCATCGACGAGGCCCACACGATGATCGGAGCCGGGGGTCAGGCGGGGCAGGGTGACGCGGCCAACCTGCTCAAGCCGGCCCTGGCTCGCGGCGAGTTGCGCACGGTGGCCGCCACGACGTGGAGTGAGTACAAGAAGTACTTCGAGAAGGACGCCGCGCTTGCTCGCCGGTTCCAAGTGGTGAAGGTCGAGGAGCCGAGCGAAACGCTGGCTGCCGCCATGCTCAGAGGCATGACGCCCTTGATGGAGTCGCACTTCAAGGTGCGCGTGCTCGACGAGGCGATCACCGAGGCGGTGCGCCTGTCGGCCCGCTATATCAGCGGTCGCCAGCTGCCCGACAAGGCGATCAGCGTGCTCGACACCGCCTGTGCGCAGGTGGCTCTCGGGCAGGCGGCGGTGCCGCCGGCCATCGAGGAGCGCGCGAAGCTGCTGGAGCGCCTGGCCGCCGAGATCGCCGCACTGGAGCGCGAGGCCGCGGCGGGTGCCGGTCATCACGACAGGCTTGCCGAGCTGCGAGCCCGGCGCGAGGCCACGCAGGAGGGCCTCGATGTGCTGCGGCAGCGCTACGACGCCGAGAAGGCCCTGGTGGCCGAGATCCGGCAACTCCGGGCGCAGCTGGAGAGTCAGGTTTCCCACTCCGTCGATGCGGCGCCGAACGTTGACACGACACAGGCCCCGCCCGCGGGCAAGAAGAAGTCAAACACCCGCAAGCCGGCCCAGCCCGATGCCACGCCTGCTCAGCAGCATCTTCAGGCCAAGCTCGATGAATTGGCCGCGCTCCAAGGCGAGTCGCCCCTCGTCGCCATGCAGGTTGACGCCCGCGTCGTGGCCGGCATCGTCGCGGCCTGGACGGGCATTCCGCTGGGCAGCATGGTCAAGGACGAGATCAAGACCGTGCTCAGTCTGAAGCCGATGCTGGAGGAACGCGTCATCGGGCAGGGCCATGCCATTGAAGCAGTGGCGCAGCGCGTTCGCACCGCGCGGGCCAACCTCGAGGACCCGAACAAGCCCAAGGGCGTCTTCATGTTCGTGGGCCCCAGTGGCGTGGGCAAGACCGAGACCGCGCTGGCGCTGGCCGACATCCTGTATGGCGGCGAGAAGAAGCTTGTCACCATCAACATGAGCGAATACCAGGAGGCGCACAGCGTGTCGGGCCTCAAGGGCTCGCCCCCTGGGTACGTGGGCTACGGCGAAGGTGGCGTGCTCACGGAAGCCGTGCGGCGCAACCCGTACGCCGTGGTGCTGCTCGACGAAGTCGAGAAGGCGCACCCCGACGTACTCGAACTGTTCTTCCAGGTCTTCGACAAGGGCGTGATGGACGACGCCGAAGGTCGCGAGGTCGATTTCCGCAACACGGTCATCATCCTCACGAGCAATGTCGGCTCCGCGCAGATCATGCAGGCCTGCCTGAACAAGCCGGCTGACGAACTGCCCGACGCCGATGCGCTCGCCGAGGCCCTGCGCCCCGTGCTCTACAAACACTTCAAGCCTGCGTTCCTTGGGCGCATGAAGGTCGTGCCGTACTACCCGATCAGCGACGACGTGCTCGACCGCATCATCCGCATCAAGCTCGGCCGCATCGGTGCGCGCGTTGCGTCCAATCACAAGGCTGCCTTTGAATACGACGATCGCCTGGTGGATGCCGTGCTCGCGCGCTGCACCGAGGTCGACAGCGGTGCACGCAATGTCGACCACATCCTCAACGGCACCTTGCTGCCCGAGATCGCCGGCCAGGTGCTCGAACGCATGGCTTCCGGCCAGGCCATCGAGCGCATCAAGGTGTCGGCAGCGAAGAACGGCGACTTCAAGTACGCAGTGACGTAGCGCGCCAGCCGAAGTTGACGCGACGCGGCGAGCGCCGGAGGCGGAACCGGAAGGGCCGTTTCAGCTGACCTCAGGTACAGCGGCGACCAGGTCGTCGAGCAGCCGCTACAGCGGGGGCTTCGCATGACCCGAGGGCGAATCTCTTGTAATCAGTAGTACGAGCCACAAGGCAGTGTGCTGAGGCTGCGCATTCTGCGAGATGAAGCACGGTGCCGACTTCAGTCGATGCATCTACCCGGGTTCGCTCGTCCCGTCGCGCTACATGACGAGAGTCCCCAACTCGCGATGGCGTTGGAGCATTTCGTCGGCGATTGCCTGGAGACGGTTCTGTCGCGCGAAGAACGCCTGGACCTGCCGGCCGCCCTGAATACTGCTCGTCACTTGGTCCGTGCCTTGTCGGCGCTTCATGCTGCCGGCACGCTTCATGGCGACCTTCGGCCGTTGAACGTCCTGGTCTCGCCCGATGGCGAAAAGGTGCTGATCGCGGACCTCTGCAGTGCAGCCTCGCGCGATGGCGGCGCTTTGGTGTTCGGGAGCCCGATGGCCGAAGGGCGCTGGGCGTATGTGTCGCCCGAGCAGACAGGCCGGATGAACGGTCCGTCGACCACCGCGCCGATTTCTACTCGCTCCGCGTGATCCTGCATCGGATGCTCGGGCAGCTGCCCTTTCATGCGTCGGATCCTCCAGGCTGGGTGCACTGCCACCTGGCCCAGATGCCGCCTGCCGCGTCGGCCATGGTTCCGGAGATTCCCCGGCCGGTGTCCGACCTCGTCCTGAAGCTGCTCGCCAAGGCGCCGGAAGACCGTTACTAGAGCGCCGACGGTCTCCTGGCCGATCTGGACTACTGCCTGTCGCAATGGCAAACGTGCGGCCGCGTCGAGCCGTTCGCACTCGGACGAGAGGACTGGTCGGATCGCATGCTGGTTCCGCACAGGCTCTATGGCCGCGAGTGCGACATCGCCACATTGCGGGCGGCCTTCGAGGACGTTGCGACCACAGGCGCGCCGGTGTGGGTCTCGGTGTCCGGCTACTCGGGGGTGGGCAAGTCCGCGCTGGTCAACGAACTGCGGGCGCCCAAGCTCGAGGAGCGCGGGCATTTCATTGCCGGCAAGTTCGATCAGTACAAGCGAGACGTTCCCGACGAAAGCCTGGCCCAGGCCTTTCGCGGATTGTTCCGGCGGATTCTTGGCGAGAGCGACACGGGGATCGTGCGGTGGCGTGAGGCGCTGTGCGAGGCGCTGGGGCCGAACGGCCAGCTCATGGTCACGCTCATCCCCGAGCTGGAGCTTTGTTTGCGCCGACCGAACTTTGACCACCCGTACCGACTGAACATTGACCAGGGGTGGAAGCCCGCCTCGTGTGAGGCGGGCTGTGGATAAGTGTACGGTTTGTGCTGTTGCGGGAACTCCTTGCCGATGAACCTGTGCGCGGGGTATGCCGCGCAGGGCGAAGCCCGTAGCGGCTTACCCCGCGCCGCGCTCCTTCACTGCGGGTCGCTGTCGGGCAGCGGCTTGGTGCGGCGGGCCTGTTCGCGCGCCTTGATGCGCGTCTTGGCAGTGGCGCTGGAGTGCCGGAATCGGTAGCTCTCGTTGCCCGTCTCCACGATGTGGCAGTGATGCGTGAGCCGG
Organism: uncultured Burkholderiales bacterium; assembly: GCA_966248995.1. Lineage (GTDB taxonomy): Bacteria > Pseudomonadota > Gammaproteobacteria > Burkholderiales > Burkholderiaceae_C > Albitalea. The sequence continues at coordinate 5,212 of CBINBY010000080.1, forward strand.
TCGAGCAAGGCGGTGGTCATCTTCGCGTCGCCGAAGACGCTGGCCCACTCGCCGAAGGTCAGATTGGTCGTGATCATCACGCTGGTGCGCTCGTACAGCTTGCTCAGCAGGTGGAACAGCAGCGCCCCTGCGGCCTGGCTGAAGGGCAGGTAGCCGAGCTCGTCGAGGATGACCGCATCCATGCGCATCAGGTTCGTCGCGATGCGCCCGGCTCGCCCCTCGGCCTTCTCGAGCTCCAGCGCATTGACCAGATCTACCGTGGAGTAAAAGCGCACGCGCTTGCCATGCCGCGTGATGCCGGCCACACCCAGGGCTGTGCACAGATGCGTCTTCCCGGTGCCCGGTCCGCCGACGAACACCGCATTGTGTGCCGCCTCGGTGAACGACAAGTCGGCCAACTGCTCGATGAGCGCGCGATCGACCTTGGACGCCTCGAAGTCGAAGCCGGCCAAATCGCGGTGCGCCGGGAACCGGGCCGCACTCATCTGATAGTTCACCGTGCGCATCGGCTGTCCTGCACGTTCTTCTCCACGCGCCCCTTCTCCCAGCCGCTGGCTACGTTGCAGAAGTCGGGGTCGAACAGGTAGTGCGCGCTCATCGCCGCGAAACGCGCGTTGACCACGCGCCCCTTGCCCTTCTTGACCTTATCGACGGCGGTCTTCATGTTGTCGTAGATGCCGCGCCGCGGCACGCCGCCCAGCGCCGCGAGGCTGCGCGTGTGTGCGTCAAACAGCATCTCATGGCCCTGCGTGGGGTAGGTCACCAGCCAGAACGCACGCGAGGCACATAGCTTCAGGTGCGCCACCTGCAGCCGGTAGTAGACGCCGCCCACCACCAGCCCTTCCTCGCTCCAGTCGAACTGGAAGGCGTCGCCCAGCTCGAAGCTCAACGGCACGAAGGCGCTCGTGACCTGGCCCTGCTGCTCGCGCCAGGCTCGGATGTGGTCGGTCAGCCGCGTGTAGCCGCCTTCGTAGCCCAGCGTCTGCAGTTCGGCGTGTAGCGCCCGGGCGGTGCGCCGCTCGTGCTTGGGGCGGTGCTCGTCGGCCTTCAGCGCTTGCTGCAGCGCCTCGGCGAACGGCCCCAGCTTCGTCGACATCGACCGCCGCCGGTACTTCGGCTGCGCGCCATGCGGCGCCTTCAGCCACTTCTTGATCGTGTTGCGCGACAGGCTCGTCAGCCTGGCTATCTCGCTGATCGACTTGCCTTGCCGCAAGTGCAGCGAGCGGATCTTGCTCATCATGCCCATGGTGATCACCCTTGGCTCCCCTGCCGCAAAAAACAGCAGGGTAGGTTGTTCACCCTGGTCAGCTTTAAGTCGGCATCACCCGGCTTTGCTGGTCAATACTCGGTCGGCGTCAACACGACGTGGTCGGTATTGGTGGATACCCCGGCACCGCGTGAACGTGAGCGTCATTGGTCGGTCACATCACTCGTGTGGTGAGTCGGAAGTCGGCCTCATGAACTTCCAACTCACGACACTAGAATCGCGCCGGCATTTCAGGAGGGGATGGCGGTGGCGACGGAGACTTTGCTTCAACCCATTGCAGGCGACTCGCCCTGTGGTCCGGACATGTCGTTCTCGATCGAGTTCGACCGGGTGCAGGAACTGCGGCGCGAGGATGATGCGAGCCTGCCCCAGGGAGAGTTCGTCACCGAGCTGAAGGTGGCCGATTGGCAGGGAGTCGCGGCGCTTTGCGAGCAATTGCTCCGCACGCGGACCAAGGACCTGCGCGTGGCCGGGTGGCTGGTGGAAGCATGGGCGCATTTGCGCGGTTTCGACGGCCTGGCCGGCGGACTGGAACTCACGGAGCAGTTGTGCGCGAGGTTCTGGGATGCCGTGCATCCGCTGCCCGAAGGACGCGAGCAGGAGTTGCGGGCGGGCAATCTGGGGTGGTTGCTTGGGCGAGTGGAGTCGCTCGCCCGCACCGTGCCGGTGCTGCGTGCCGGCGCGCGCGCCGTCGGCATGGCGGACATCGACACCGCCCGAGCCCGGCAACAGGCTGGCACTTGGGAAGGTACCGAGAAGCGGCCGGCCGAGGAAGGCGTGCTGTCGATGGACGAGGTGGCTCGCATCCAGCGCGATACGCCACGCGAGTATCTTCTCGCCAATCTCGCCGATGCCGAGCGCTCGCTCGATGCCCTGACGCGTTTGCAGGCCACCGTCGATGGCCTGCTGGGCGCGGACGGGCCCGGCTTCGTGTCCGCGCGACGCATGGTGGAAGAGGCGGTGCACGGTGCGCGGCGCGTCGCTCGCGAGGCCGGTGCAATCGACGGTGATGCTCAACCGGCCCGCGCCATCGCCGTGGCGGATGCGTCCACGCCACCGCGCATCGCCGCCGCGGTGGCGGCTCCCGGGGCCGGGCAACCGCCTCTCACGCGTGCACAGGCGCTCGCGCAACTGCGCATGGTCGCGCAGTTCTTCCGCGCGACGGAGCCGCACAGCCCGGTGGCCTACCTGGCCGAACGTGCGGCGCAATGGGGCGACATGCCATTGCACATGTGGTTGCGCTCCGTCATGAAGGATGGCGGCTCGCTGGCCCACATCGAAGAGCTCCTGGGCGTGCCGTCTCAGGCGGATCCCCAGTAAAGCGGGCGCCCGCCGCTACTGCATCACGCGCAGTTCGATGCGCCGGTTGCGGGCACGTCCTTCGGGCGTGTCGTTGTTCGCTACGGGGCGGTCGGGGCCCACACCGGAGGCCTGGATCAGGTCAGGCGCCACGCCCTTGCCGCAGAGGTAGGCCTTCACCGCATCGGCACGCGCCGCCGACAAGGCCACGTTGCGTTGCCTGCTGCCCCGGGCATCGGTGTGGCCGATCACCTCGAACTTCGTCCTGCCGAGCTGCTTCAGCACGGGCAGCAAGTGGTCGAGTACCTGGATGCCGTTCGGCGTCAAGGTGGCGTTGCCCGGCTCGAATTCGATGATGCGGTTGGCGAGGGCCGCATCGACCGCCTCCTGGCCCGCGGCGCTGACGCGCAGGCCATTGCGCACGGTGTAGGTCGGGTTGAGGGGCGTGGAGATCACGCTCGCAACCTGCTGCCTCGTCGCCTCGTTGTCGACTTCGCCCGTGAGGTCGACCACATTGCCGTTCACTCGCAACTGGCCGCGAGACACGCGCTTCAGTTCGGGCGTGATCATCTTCTGTACGTTGTGGGCCCATTGCGGCGGCGCCACGAGGTTGCCCACTCCGATCTGGTCGACCACCCGGTCAGCGCCGTAGACCTCACGCGCTCTTGCGAGGATGGCCTGCCGGGTGGGCTCGTCCGGCACCACTCCGGACACCACCACCTTGCCGGGGGCGGCGGCCTCCTGCGCGGCCGCTGAGGGCGCAATGCCGAGCAGGCTGCACAGAAGCAGGGTGGCGCCGGCGAGGGCGCATGCACGAGGACTTGCCTTCTTCACTGTCACTCTCCCAGGAACGCTTCCCTGAACGTGGCCATCGCCTGTTTCATCGAGAGCTGGGGCTGCTGCAGGTAGCTCGACAGCTTGCGCACGGCGTAGTCCTGCCCGGCGGGGTCGTCTGCCCATTGCGCCCGGCGCAGGTCGACGAAAACATCCGCACCCATGCGCGCATCCAGCACGGCCTGCAGCAGCCGCGGTGAACCGCCGCCGAATCCGAGTGCCAGCGTGGGCGCATCGCGCCACGCGAGCGGAGGCGTGAACATCACGAGCTCGAAGTCGGCGACGCGCAGGAAGCGCGAGACGAGCTCCAGCCACAACGCGGCGACGCAGGGCCGGTGCAGTGCATCGGCGGGCAGGGGCAGCCTCAGTCCCTTGTCTAGATGCCGGGTGCCGCTGGCGGTGATGGGCTGCAGCAGCATGCCCAGTGCGAGCAGCGTCTGACGCAGGTCGATGGCATGGCCGGCCTGCTGCAGCAAGCTCTGCAGTGACCCCACGGTGTGCTGGTCGACGAACTCGCGGAAACCCGCTTCGCACGCCTGTGCGTCCAGATCGATGCCGATCGGCGCGCCGATGATTTCGCCCAACCTTGGACCCGCATCCTCCGCCGCACAGGCGGCACGCGTGGCCACTTCGAGCTGATGCCAAGGCCGGGACAGGGCGATGGGGCTGCGCGCCAGGAACCACCCGGGCGAGCGCACTTCGAAGCTTCCAGCCACCAGGAAGGGGAAGCGCCGCCCCGAGCTGTCCGCGCTCGCAACCAGGTGCCCCGCCAGAGCCAGGCGGCTGCCGGGCCCGAGGAACGCGAAGTTGAGCGGCGGGGTGCCGTCGTAGGTTTCCTTCCACCGCACATCGGACGACAGCAGTTCCATCGCCTGGGTGAGCCAGCGGTCCAGGGTGTCGATGAGGCCACGGTGCTGGCCGCCGCGCACGAAATCGCCGCGCGAGGGAAGCTTGCCGAAGTAGAGCAAGGACATGGTGCTCATCGTGCGGCCGCCCGCGCTGCTTCGGTGGATGCCGGCCCCGGGTTGGCCACAGAGGCAGCGGCCGCGACGGGCGATGCCGGAATCGGCGCATCCGAACCGGCAACGAGGCCCGGAAGCCTCAGCCCGCGCAAGCCGGAGGAGGCAACGGGCGCTGCGTTGGCGCCCTGCGCAGCGGGAGCACCCGGCTGGCTGATGATGCGCAACTGCAGCGTCACGGTGTCGGCACCCTGGGTCCAGCTCAGCTCATTGATGTTTCCAGGCAGCTTCTTTCGAGACGCAGCCTCGAACATGCGCGTGAGGCCGAACCGCCCCGGCTCGTTGAATACCTCGACGGTGCGGCCGGCATGGGTGACGCCCGTGATGCGCACGCCCGGCGCGCCAGCCGGGTTGGGCCAGACGAAGCTGGTCCATGCCGGTGCGGTATTGCGGTAACGCAGCACTTGCCCGTCGATCTCCACCGTGTACTCCAGCAGCCCGGGTGCGCCCTGCGGGAGGATCTGGAACGCGGTCTGAGAGGCGCTCTCCGCGGCGCCGGCGGCGCTGGTGCCCGCGGACGCGCCGGCCGCACCTTCGAGCGGGGCCACCCAGGAGGCAAAGCCGCTGCTCAACTCGGGCCGCAACCTGACTCCCTGCTCGGCCCACGCCCGCGGCGTGATCACGTCGCCGCGCCGTACGACGAGCGGGCCCAGGTGTTCGTCGGCGTACTTCGCGATCGCGCCCGCAGGCCCAAACACCTTCGCAATCTCCTGCGGCGTGGCTTCCACTTTGGATGACGTATCGAACGGGTACTTGGCGGCGAGATTGCGCTGGAACGGCTCGTGCACCTGAGCGGCCCACAGCCGGTTGAGCTCGGTCTCGGTGGGGCCCACGATGACGGCGAAGGATTCGATCAGCGGGCGCACGAGCAGGGGGCGCAGCGCGGCGCGTGCCGTGTCGGTCATGCCCAGCAGCATCTGCTCGTCGACGAAGCGCAGCGCCTCCGAGAGTTCGGAGTTCGCGCCTTCCAGCGTGCTGGCCATGAGCTTGCGCGCAGCCGGGCCGGGGTCGCCTTGCGTCTTGACCTGGTTGAAAGTCGAGCGCAGCTTGCCCAGCGCCTGAAGGTAGCCGGCGAGCAGGGTGGGCTCGCTGTCGCGCGCCATCATGATGCGCGACAGCGCGGCGAATTCGCGCCCTATGGGGCCCATGGGAATCTGGGCCTGCTGCGCCGACAGGTTGACGTTTACATCCACCTGGCCGGGCTTCATGCGCAGGATGGTCTGCTTGAACCACCCGAGGACTCCCTTCTGCGCCTGGTCCAGCCGCTGGTTCAACAGCGAGGGGTTGTCCCAGGACGTCTGCTCGTACAGCGTGGTCATCAGCTTCCTGACGGGCGAGTTGGTGGCATCGCCCAGGCGGTTCATGTGGGCTACGGCGCCGTCGAAGCTGGCAAAGGGCGCGATGGTCACGCCCTGCATGAAGCGCTGCCACTCGCGGACGTACTCGGCCTTGTAGAGGTCGGTGAGGGCCTTGCGGATCTGCTCCGGGCTGCCTTCCAGCGAGAGGTCGTCGCGTGCCGAGGTCTTGAGCACCCAGTCGACGGTCTGCAGCTCGGTGGTGGCGGCCTGCTTGAATGCCGGCTCGATGTACTCGGTCCAGGCCTCCTTGGTGAAGCTGCCGGGGATCGCGTGGCTGCCGGCGATCGTGTCCTTGTCCTGCTCGCCCACGATGCGCGTCACGGTGATGGGGGCGAAGCGCGTGGCCGCGCGGGCCTTGACTTCGGCGTAGACCCGCTCGCGCGCCGGCATGCCGCGCACGACCCGAGCGAGGTTCTCGCGCGTCTGGTCCAGCAGGCCGAAATTGTTGGCCAACACCGGGAAGGCCGGGTCGTGCAGGTGGGCCATCGAGAATGAAATCATCCGCTCGGCGCTGCGGATCATCTGCTCGCGCGGCATCGTGCCGCGGTTCTCCTCCAGCCAGGCGCGCCAGAAGCGCGTGATCTGATCGGTGAGGTGACCGGGCTCCATGCGGGTGCGGTCGGCCAGCATGAGGTAGGTTTTGAGGGCGTTGTAGGCGTCCTCCACGCTCTCGGGCGAGGCTTCGCTGAACCGGCCTGCCGTGTTCTGCGGACGGGCGCTCGGCGCGCCGGATTCCGGCGGTCGCGTCATCGGCTGCAGCTTGCCGGCATGGGCGTTGACCTCGGCCAGGAAGGCCTCGATCGACTGGCTCACCGGCTGCAGCATCATCTGCCGCACGCCGGCGAAGTACTCCTCGCGCAACCTGCGTTCGATCGCGTCGCTCTGGTTGAGCCCCAGTCCGATGGTCAGTGGCCGGGTTTCGCGCAAGGCCTGCAGCTGCTCGATGCGGTCTTGCAGCACTTCCAGCGCTTCCAGGCGCGAAGCGAGATCGGTGCGGTCCTTCTGGAGCTTTACCGCCTTGTCGAGATCGGCCCGCACGTTGTCGACCAGCTGGCGGTTGCCCATGTACGACCAGGTCCAGCCGCCGAGCGCGACGGCCAGCAGCGCCACCGCGGTGGCAAAGGTGGCGGCACGCAACCGCACCTTGCGGCGGCTGGCGTACTGCTTCACCAGATGACGGTCCGCGAAGATCACGCGCGAGAACAGCTCGCGCAGGAAGAGGCCGTTGTCCGCCACGATGCGCGCTGTCGTGTACTCGGCCCTCGGCGTGAGAGAGAACTGGTGTGCGATGGTGTCGCTCGCGCGGTTGCTGGCGGTGCCTTCCTGCACCGCGCTCGTGAAGTAGAAGCCCCGGAACACCGGCCGGAACTGATAGGGGTTGTCCTCGAACAGCGTCGTGATGAATGAGCGCAGCGCCGGCTTGAGCGCCGCGAATTCCAGCGGGAAGGTCAGCACGCCCGGTGGCAACGCCTCGCCGCGATGCACCGACATGCGGGCGATCGCCATGTCCTTCAGCCCCGCGTGCAGCTCGTCGAAATGGCGGTCGAACAGCGTGAGCGCATCGGTCTTGGCCTCGGGGTCGTACCGCAGGGTGGCGCCCCAGACCTTGTCGCGCTCGCTGCGGTCGCTGTCCTCCAGGAACTCGGCGAAGCCAGCGATGAGATCGGCTTTCGTGAACACCACGTAGACCGGCGCGAACACCTCGAGCTTCTCGGTGAGCTCCTGCACGCGCTGGCGCAGGTTCTTGGCGAGCTGGATGGCTGTTTCCGGCTTGGCGCGGGCCAGCTCCGCGACGCTGGCTGCAATGATGATGCCGTTGATCGGCGCCTTCGGACGGTGCTTCTTGAGCAGCGACAGGAAGCCGAGCCACTCCTCGCGGTCTTCCTCGTGCACCGAGTAGCGGCCCGCGGTGTCGAGCAGGATCCCTTCGCTCGTGAAGAACCAGTCGCAGTTGCGGGTACCGCCGATGCCCTGGATGATCTGGTGCCCGCTCTGCTGGGCGAAGGGGAACTTCAGCCCCGACTTCACGATGGCGGTGCTCTTGCCCGCCGCGGGGTTGCCGATCACCATGTACCAGGGCAGCTCGTACAGTGCCGCCGCGCCTGTGGTCTCGCCCAGTTTCGACGTCTTGATCGTGCTGATGGCCTGCTGCAGGCGTTCGCGCAGCGCGCTGGCATCGCTGTCCTGATGCGGCGCCCCGCGAGCCGGCCGGTCGGCGTCCTGTTCGAGCGCGGCGGCGAGGCGCGTCGAGGCTCGGCGCGCCTGGATCTTGCGCACGGCCCACACGGCGAGCCAGACCAGCAGGAACACGGCGAGCGCTACGCTGGCGTAGATCGCCGCCACCTTCAGCGTGCCGGCGCCCACGAAGAGGAAAGCCGCCAGCGCCGAGATCCCCAGCACCGTGAGCACCCGCTTGTCGAAAAGGAGGGTCAGGAAGCGATTCATGACGAAGACGTGGTTTCCGGTGTAATGGCCGTCACGCGCGCCACCATGGCGAGGCGGACGAAGGCGTGGCCCTGAGCGAGGGCGATGACGGGCTGGCCGCAGGTGTGTGCGTGTTCAGCGGCCGCCGCCACAGCAAGCAGCGGGCTGGCTGCGCCGGTGTGCCCCATGACTACGCCGAGCAGGCGCATGTCGTCGGTGGGTGTCAGGTGCGGCAGCAAGTCCAGCGTGGTGTCGAAGAGTTCCGTGGCTCGCGCCGTGTGCTGGTCGGCGTCGCAGACCAGCATGCCGATGGCTTGTGCCTCGACGCGCGCGGCCTGCAGCGCCTGCTCGACCGTGCGCTTGAGGCAGTCACCGCTCGCACGGCCGTCGGCCTCGATGGACTGATCGCGCTGCTGCACGCAAGGTCGGTGCAACTCGACGGGTGGCGTGTCGTCGTCATCGGGCGCCACAGGCCACGTGGAGGGGGCGAGCGCGAGCGCCGCGGCCCCCTCGCTGGGCACCAGTCCCTTGGGGCGGCGGTCCAGCGAGAACAGGCGCCCGTGTCCCTGCAGGTGCGCCACTGCCTGGTCGCTGATGGCGCTGTCGCAGGCGACCAGTACCAGCACGTCGTGACGGTCCTCGCGGGCCAGCGCGTTCATCAGGCCGTCGGCGTGGAGCCAAAGTTCCTCGCCGGAGCGAGCTGCGGCATCGAACACGAAGCGCGACATCGGGATCGTCGTCGCGTTCTCCCGCGTGACACGCAGCCTCAGCCACGCCGATGCCACGGCGTGCTCGAACTCGCTCCATGACGTGGGCCAGGCCGCCAGCATGCGGACCATCGCGTGCGCCCCAGCAGCGGGTTCCGGCGCCACTGGCGGAGCCGGGGCTTCGAGGGCGATGCTGAATGCAGCGGTCCAGCGGCGAAGGTCGTCGAGCACGCGGCCGAGCGGTGCATCGAGTGCCGCCAGGGCGCGCCACACGTGAGGCGCAACGGTCTCCGAAGCCCATGCGGGTTGCTGCTCGCGCAAGGCCGGCATCGCGGCCTCGGCAAGCTCGCTGACGACGTTCGGCTCGATATCCGGGATGCGGGCGCACAGGACCGGCATGCCGTCGTCGCCGCGCAGCTCATCGAACGGGGCAGGGCGGGGCTTGCCCTCCTGGGCCGCCACCAACATCTCTTTGGGCGTCTGGCCGCACGGACTGCAGACGTGCATCGACAACAGCTTCACCGTCGCGTGGCGGCTCGCGTCTTCGGCGCTGGGGAGAGGCGCCTCTGTGTTGGCCGATGCACCTGTCGCGGTGCCTGCCGCGGCAACGTTGCGGGCCGCGGCGGCGGCTCGCCATGCCCAGCGCAGTGCCCAGGCCAGGCCGACCAGCACCAGCGGCAGGACGACGAGGTACGTGACGATGTCGTTCACCGACATGTCGCGCTTCGTGCTCTCCCAGCGCCAAAGCACGCCTACCCATGTCGACAGGGTGACGAGCGCGACGATCAGCAGTGTCTTGAGGATCTTGCTCATGTGGGAGCGACGCCGTGCCGCATCGGGTGCGGCCGTGCGGCAGGCTGCCGGGCCAGCGCCCGGCCAGGATCATTCGGTGGTGGTGACGGCCTGGGAGGCAATCAACGTGGCGCCGCAGGCGGTCTTGTCCCCGTGGCGCGCCGCGGGCTGCCCGTCGATGATGCAGGTGGGGTCGCCCGACACGATGACGGTGGTGCGCCCGTGGCTCTTCTTGGGGCAGGTCACCTGGTCGCCCACCCGCGCGATCTGGCGGCCCGACGTGTCGGTCGTCGGTGCTCCCTCGATCACGACTCCGCCATGGTCGGTCTTGTCGCCGACGACGATGAATGGCCTGCTCATGTTTCCCTCCGCTAATTCTTTAGTGTGGAGCGTGCCGCCCGGCTTTCGGTATCAGTTCGGGGCGGCGGCCAGCCGGCTCGTCGGGCGGCCGGCCAGCACGCCCGGGCGGGCCAGCTCCACGTGGCCCAGGTCGCGAATGCTGCGCCAGCTGCCACCCCAGGCCAGGCCCACGGACTGTGCCACCTGCCCGTAGAGCTCATAGCCACGAAATGCCCACGGGTCGGTCTCTGCGATGACGATGCGCCCGTTCCTCACGAACGCGCAGTCCGCCGCGAGACCGTACTGGTGATAGCTGTCGAAGGCCCCGGCGCGCGTCACATGCGGGCCGAGCGCGGCCAGCTCGGCTTGCCGCTGCGGCGCGCGATAGCCTTCCAGCAAGGCCATCTCGTACCCATGCGTCTCCCGCATGATCTTGAAGACCCGCAGCAGCCGCTGGCGAAACTCTTCATCGAGCAGCTCCCATTGCCGGCTTGCATGCGCGATGAGCGGGCGGCGCAGCTCCACTTCGCGCGTCATGAAGAGCTCGGGAGGCAAGGGAGGTGGTGGTACGAGCTGCTCGCCGGCAAGGAGCGACTCGACGTGCGGGTTGGCGGCGTGCGTGGCCGTGTGATCGAACCCGTCGAAGTGGTGTGCGCCGCGGATCATGATGGCCGCGAGCGGCATGCCGATGAGGAACGCCATCGCGAGCGCTATCCATGCCAGGCGGCGCCTCAGCCAGTGCCATCCTGACATCCTCGCTGTATCGATGGCCCCCGCCAGCCGAACCAGGCTCGTATGCCCTGATGCCGCGGCCTGCCCAAAGACGAGCCGGCCCTCGGACAAGCCGCGCGCGATGCGATGCGAAACCCAAGCACGCACCGGGCTCAGCAGCAGCAAGGCCAGCGCCGAAGTGATCACGACGAAGTACAAGAGAACACCAAGGACCATACCGTCTTGCATCGGGCGCCACCCCGGCGCGCGGACCGCGAGTGTGCACGAGGCTGGGGCCTTCCCAGCCTCCCCTCTTGGGGGGGTGCGGCGCAGGATCGCGTCACTAGAATCGCGCCCGGCCTGCGCATGCCGCGGCAGCACAACGAACAAGCGCCAGGGGGGAGACCGTGCTTGACTGATACCGATCCGCGGCGGCATGCCGCACGCCCCAGTCTCACCAGTGCCCGGAGTTCCGACGAGGGCCCGATCAGCATCCTGGCGAGCCTCGAATACGACGAGATCGCTGCGTCCCGACGCCGTTCGTCGCGCCGGCGCTGGCCCTGGGTCATGGCCGCTCTGGTGGCCGTCACTACCACGGGTTACATCTCCTGGCATGCCGGTTCAGCGGCCGAAACCGATTCGCTGATGGCCGGGGCGGGGTCGCATGCCTCGTCCGGTGCGGTGGCGCCCGTCGCGCCGGCACCCAGCTCAGCGCCCATGGCGGCGGTTTCGTCTCAAGCGCCCACGAGCAACGCACCTGCGAGCGCGCCACAGGGCGCGCGCATCGAAACTGTCGTCCCGGCTTCCGTGACAGCCCCAGCACAGGGCTCTGCGCCGACGTCAGGTCATGACCCGTTCGCGGCCTTGTCACAGGAGCGCGTCACGTCCGCTCCCGCCGGTGAAGCCGCGTCGGCACCGCCTGTCGCGAAGGCCCACCGGTCTCCCGCGTTGGCTGCCGCGCGCAGCGCCAAGGCAGCTTCGACATCGCATGCAAGTGCCGAACGCAAGATCAGGCACGCCCCCGTCACGAAGCATCAAACGTCTCGGCCCGCTAAGCGCAAGCACGAAGATCCCGATGTCGACTTGCTGGCTGCGTTGATGGCGCATGCCGCATCACCCGCGTCCGCTGCGCAGAAGCCGGTGCATCGCAGAGCCGACGGGCGCGAAAAGGCCGGGGCACCCGACGACCTGTCGATTGCCAAGCTGGTGCAGCGATGCGAGGAGATGCAGGGGAGCAAGGCGGCCGAATGCCGCCGTCGCATCTGCGAGGGCTACTGGGGCAAGGCGCAAGCCTGCCCAGCACCGCGCCCTGCGGCCAAGGGAGAAGCCGGTGCTCGATGACGTGACCATGCGGTGGTCGGCGACGTTCGATGTCGGAAGTCGCCTGTATCGCCTCACAGGCGCGGGCGAGCTGGCCCAGCTTGCCGTCGAGGCCTGGAGCCTGAAGGAGGCGCTGAGCACACCCTGGGAGCTGCAGGTCACCGCGCTGTCGCCGCGCGCCGACCTGGATCTCCATGCCATGCTCGGCCGCCGCCTGGACTTGCACACCCGCCTGGCCGATGGCCGCGAGCACACCCGCAGCGGCCTCGTCATGAGCGCGCGCGCCGCCGAGGCCGACGGCGGCCTGGCGCGCTACCGCCTGCTCGTGCAGCCCTGGCCCGCCCTGCTGGCCGGCACCCGTCGCAGCCGCGTCTGGCAGGACCGCTCGCTCATCGACATCGTCGAGAGCGTGTTTTCCGGCTACACCGCCCACGCTGTCTGGTGCTGGGCCGAGGGCGTCGCCGCGTACCTCGAAGCGAGCTTTCCCACCGGCGTGCGCCCCTACACCGTGCAGTACCGCGAGACCGACCTCGCGTTCGTCGGCCGGCTGCTCGACGAAGCCGGCATCGCCTGGCGTGTCGAGCCCGACGAGGGCGCCCCGCTGGGCCACCGCCTCGTACTCTTCGCCGACAGCGTGAGCGCCGCCAGCTGCCCCGAGGACGCCACCAGCGCCAGTGCTCTCGGTGGACGTGGCATCCGATTCCACCGTGCCGGCGCCACCGAGGCGCAGGACACCATCCAGGCCTTCGGCGCCGCACGCCGCCTGCCCCAGGCCACCCACACCGTCCTCGGCTGGGACCCCGAAGCCCGGCGCGCCGTCACCGCCGAAATCCCCACCGCCGCCGCCTACGGCGGCCCCCACGCCCCGCGCCTCGAAGGCTATGAGCACGGCGCCGCCCTCGCCACCCCGGCCGGCGCCGAGCGCGCGGCCCGGCTCCTGCAGGAGGCCGAGGAAGCCCGCCACAAGCGCTGGTTCGGCCGCGGCACCGTGCGCAGCTTCAGTCCCGGCACCACCTTCACCCTCGCCGGCAGCCCCCTCGACGCCCTCGGCACAGACCCCACCCGGCGCCGCTTCCTGCTCACCGAGGTCGTCCACGCCGGCATCAACAACCTGCCCAAGGCGTTCGGCCCCGAGCTGGCGCGCGGCGAGCAGCTGGCCGACTGGGTCGATGGCGAGCTGCGCCGCCAGGCCGCCGACAGCGGCTACGCCAACCGCTTCGAGGCCACACGTGCCCACGTCCCCTGGCGCCCCGTGGGAGAAGACGGCGTGCGGCTGCACCCGCGTCCCACCGCGCCCGGCATGCTGCTGGCCACCGTCGTCGGCCCCGACGGCCAGGACGCGCCGCAGCCCGGGCGCGAGATCCACACCGACCGGCTCGGCCGCGTGCGCATCCGCTTCCATTTCCAGCAGCCCGGCCAGGGGCCGGGCACCACCCTGTCTTCCCTCTGGGTGCGCGTGCTGCGCAGCCATGCCGGCGCGGGGCTGGGCGTGCAGTTCACCCCGCGCATCGGCCAGGAGGTGCTCGTCGACTTCCTCGACGGCGACATCGAGCGCCCCGTCGTCGTGGCCGCGCTCTACCACGGCCGCGGCGAAGGCGGCGTGCCCGCCACGCCGGGCGGGCGCGCGGCCCGCGCCGACACCAGCGTCTTCGACCACGGCAGCGACCACCGCCCGAGCGGCCAGGGCAGCACGGCCGGCGGCCACTCGCCCGCGTGGCACGGCGCGGCCGAGGGGGCGCATCGCCATGCCGGGGCGCTGTCGGGCATCAAGACCCGCGAGTTCAGCGGCACGGGCGCCAACCAGCTCGTCTTCGACGACAGCGACGCGCACCTGCGCGTGCAGCTCGCCACCACCCAGCACGGCAGCCAGCTCAACCTGGGCCACCTCGTGCACCAGGCCGACAACCGGCGCGGCAGCTTCCGCGGCGCGGGCTTCGAGCTGCGCACCGACGCGGCCGGTGCCGTGCGCGGTGGCCGCGGGCTGCTGCTGAGCACCTACGGCACCCAGCCCAACGAACCCGCGGGCGACAACGCCGCGGGGCTGGCGCTCGCCAAGCAGATGCTGCGGCTGGCCGACACGCTCAGCGGCGCGGCCGGCACGCACCAGGCGGTGCGGCTGGCCGGCGTGGCGGGGAGCGTGAGATCCGGGCAGAGCCTCATCGACCCGCAGGCCACGCCGCTGCACGCGCTGCAGCGCGTGCTGGGCAGCATGGTCGACGCGCACGACGAGGCACAGGCCGAGGCCGACGCAGCAGCCCGGCACGCGGGGGGCGACGAGCGGCTGCCTCACACCGGCGAGCCGGTGCTGGCCGCGGCCGCACGCGCGGGGCTCGTGGTCGCGGCCGGGCAGGACGTGCAACTCGCGGCCGGCGAAGGCATCACGCTGGCCAGCGGTGAGGACACGCAGTGGGCCGTGGGCGGCGCAGCACGCATCCATGCCGGGCAGGCGATCGGCGTGCTGGGCGGGGCCGTGAAGCCCGGCGAGCAGGCCACGGGCACGGGCCTCACGATGATCGCGGCGCAAGGCGACGTGCAGGTGCAGGCGCAATCGGATCGCCTGCAGGTGGCGGCGCGCGAGCAGCTGTCGGTGCGGAGCGCGAACGCACATATCGATTGGGCGGCGGCAAAGCGCCTCATGCTCGCCACGGCGGGCGGGTCGAGCGTGGTGATCGAAGGAGGCCACATCACCGTGCAATGCCCGGGGACGCTGACGGTACGGGCTGGGAAGAAGAGCTTTGTGGGGCCGGAGGGTCAGCAGTACGCCATGCCGCAGATGCCGGCTAGCCTCCATGTCTGCAAGGAGTGCCTGCTCAAAGCCTTGCGGGCGGGTTCTGCTTTGGCGGTGGTGTAGGGGGCACGGTGTATTACGCAGTCGATCGATGTGACTTGCGCGAAGCCGAGCGTGCGTTTCGGACTTGCTTCGACCACGGCCCCGCCGATGCGCACTGGTTCGCGCTGGTGGATCTGGCTTTCGTGACGGAGAGTCCGTCTGCCTTGCGGTCGTTCGCGCAGTTCGAGCCGGCATCACTGTTTATCGAGCGCCCGCTCGACAAGCTGGCAGACGCGTCGCCAGTGTTGATGACGCTCGATCATGAGCCCGGTGCGCGCATAGAGCAGACCTCGAAGCTCCTGCGGCTCGCTCAGGACATGCCGATGCTGAGCTTCATATGCACGACGCGCAGCCGCGAGGAGCAGATCGCCGCTTGGCAGCCGTATGTCTACCCGCGCTTTGTGGACGAGCAGCGCCTGGTCTTGCGATTCGCTGACACGCGCGTTGCTGCGGGCTTGAGCACGGCCCTTTCGAACGGGCATTGGAGTGGCCTGACAGCAGGCCTGCAAAGATGGCTGATCGTCGGGCGCGTTGGCGCGTTGGTCTCGCTGATCGGTGAGCCGACGGCACCGCCACCCTCCGAGACCCGCGAACCGATTTGCCTTTCGGTTGAGGAACTGAGCGCATTGATGGAGTGCGGAGAACCCGATGCCGTGATCGGCTACCTCCACAAGCACTGTCCGGAACTGCTCCCTCATATAGGTCGCGCCCGCCTGCATGCGCAAATTGCGAAGGCATGCGGGCTCGCGCGCACCGCGGGCATTCGCAGCTTCAAGGATGTCACCTGCCTGTCGCAGGCCGTGGTACTGACTGATGGTGCGGTGCTCATGGATCCGCGTCTCAAGCCATTGCTTGCTGAACAACGGATCTCCGGACAACTCAACGACACTTTGCTGGAATTGCTTTCCAACGGATGAACGTGCGTATTGCAATCCTGACTTTCGCGCTGATCGGCGCACTTTTCGTGACAGCCTGCCAGCCTCAGATGACCAGTATTAGCTATCTGGGGGTCAATCACACCGATAAGGCGATCGTGTCTGTCATCGTCAATGGCGAGGGCGGGATACTCAACGTTCCTGCTCGCGGTGGCGGTGGCGGACAAATCTGCTGCGTAACGCTTCCTAGAAAGTGGCGCCCTGGTTTGAAAGCAACGATCAAATGGGAAAACGACGGAGACTGGCTCCGTGATAAAGATGGAAAGGAAGTGTGGCGCGACGGTAAGCGCGTTTATGTGCCGGTGCCGTACAAGGAAAGAACCGTCGAGATACCGGAATACACCGAGAAGGACCTCGGCCACTTCGATATTCATTTCATGCCGAACGACGAAGTGCTGGTCAAAGTGAGTTTTGTTTACCCCACCCACCCTGAATACGTGCCGGCCTATCCCGCCGAGGAAGGGCGCTGATCATGACGACCACTTCTCCAGATGTCTTCCCAGAGAACGGTCAGCGCAGGCTCTCTCCGCGAGAGTACTCGCAGCGCACGAAGGCGCTTGCCTGCACGCTGCCATCGGACAACCGGCCTACATGTTCCGGACAGGTTTTCGTCGGCATCTTCTTTGACGGCACGGGTAACAACATGGAGGCGGACTACTACATGCGCCCACCAGAGAAGCGCAAACACACGAACGTCGTCAAGTTGTTCCAGACCTTTCCTGACGAGCCGAAGAGAGGGTACTTGCGCCATTACATCCCCGGGGTCGGTACGTCGTTCCCGGAGATTGGGGAACTCGGAACCAGCAAGCTGGGGTCGGCAAACGCCAAGAATGGGGAGAAGCGGATCGTCTGGGGCTTGTTTCGGCTGATTAATTCACCTCACCAGTGGGTATTCGACGCGCCTCTGCTCTCCGACGAACACTCCCGCACCATTACCGAAAACATCACCAGCACCACGGACCCTGGAGCGATGCGTCGGGTGGTCCTGAACACATGGCAGCAGAAGTTGCAAGCG
Organism: uncultured Burkholderiales bacterium; assembly: GCA_966248995.1. Classification (GTDB taxonomy): domain Bacteria; phylum Pseudomonadota; class Gammaproteobacteria; order Burkholderiales; family Burkholderiaceae_C; genus Albitalea. Next base: position 22,062 of record CBINBY010000080.1, read on the forward strand.
GCGCTGAAGGACAAGAAGCCTCGCGTGGAGCAGATCAATCTGTCGGTCTTCGGGTTCTCCCGCGGTGCGGCGCAGGCACGCACTTTCGTCAATTGGCTGTACGAGGTATGCAAGCAGGAGGGCGGCGGCTGGACTTTTGCCGGTATTCCAATCCGCACGCAGTTCCTGGGCATCTTCGACACCGTGGCATCGGTCGGTCTGGCGAACCTGCTCGACGATGGTGTGCTGGCCGGGCACCAGTCGTGGGCGGACAACACGCAAGAGATCCATTCTGCCGTCGAGCAGTGCGCGCACTTCGTGGCGGGGCATGAAGTCCGGGCCTGTTTCCCGCTTGATTCCGTACGCGTGAAGAGCACCTACCCGCCCAACGCCATCGAGGTCATGTACCCCGGCTCGCATTCCGACGTCGGCGGCGGTTATGCCCCGGGCGATCTCGGCGTGTCGCTCACACCCGATGCGAGCATGAGCGTGATTCCGGGCATCGACATGCATCACGAGGCGCGCAAAGCTGGTGTTCCCTTGCGACCTTTTGACAAGCTCGAACAGAGGTTCCAAGAAGCTTTCACACCATCAGAAAGCACAATTCGCGACTTCAACGCCTACCTCCGCGACGCCGACGTCAAGCCCGGTCCGGTGGAGGAGATGCACCGTCAGCACATGACGTACTACTTCAGCTGCCGCTTCAAGCACCGCGCGGCGTTCGAGCGAATGGCGCCTTACGCCAATGCCTCGGCGGTCAAGGAAGGGGACGACGAGCACTCGGCCCGACAGGCACTGCGCATGACACAGAACGCCTTGCTGCGTCGCTTAAGCCTGGAGGTGGTGCATCCCTCGGCGACGGACTGGGAGCCCCTGCAGGTCGCTGAACTGCACCAGAAGATGAACAAGGCTGCTGGTCTGCAGACGTCCTACAGGGAAAAGTGCGTCTACGAAATCGCCCGGCGTATCAGCCTATGTCGGCTCACACCGGCCATCGAGACCTTCTGCTCCCGGTACGTTCACGATTCGATGGCCGGCTTCATCAATTTCGGAATGGACGAGTACAGCAAGAACGGGCTGGGCCTCGCCAAGTACCGAAC
>CBINBY010000081.1:0-22682 GCA_966248995.1 uncultured Burkholderiales bacterium
CGAAAGTTGATCATGTCCCACCCCCCACCCCTCACAGCGCCTGTCGTACTTGTGGAAGGCAAGCGCACCGCGCTTGCCTTACGGAAGCTCGGGTACCGGGCGAAGGCGAAGGTCGCGCTCCCGTGGCGTCGCCGTCAGGTCAGAACGCGCCTGCGCGCCCTCCGCCGCCCCACCCTCAAAGCCTTCCTGCGCGGCGAGGCGGCACGCTGGCAGCGCTACTGCCCTGCCGTCTGCACGCAGCACGCTGACTGGCTGATTGGTGCCTCCGTGCGAGCACGCGTGGAGCGCCAGTCGTGATGGCCCGCCTCACCTACTGGCTCACCAGCCTGCTGGTGCTCGCCTTCGTCGCCATGCTGGTGCTCCTCAGTCCACCGAGCAGCGCCGGCACCCTCGGCCTGCATCTGGCCACGGCGCATTTCGGCGCACCGCAGGGCGAGCGCCTGGAAAGCAGCACACCCGGCCTGTACTTCCGCAGCGACGCTGGCCTAACGCTGGGCGCCTACAGCAACAGCTACGGCGACACCAGCACCTACGTCGCCTGGACATGGCAGACCGATGACCACCGCTTCGCGGTGACGGCGGGCGGTGTCACGGGCTACTCGGCCGTTAGCGTCATGCCGCTCCTTGTTGCAAGCGTGCGCGTGCCCATTACCCGCCGCGCAGGCCTGCGCTTGGCCGTCCTTCCCAAGCCAAAGCACGGCACCGGCGGGCTGCACCTAGCCATCGAGCACGACTTCTGAGGAGGCCGCCATGCGATGCGCCTGTCTCTACATGCCGGCCAGCACCGCCGTGCATTACGCGATCCCCACCGACTCATACGTCTGCTGGTCCCGGCCGTTCGGCCGCCTGCGATGGCTCGTGAGCATCTGCATGGGCGGCGTCATGGATCTGCATGCCGAGCACGTCGTGAACGACTTCGGCTCGCTTGTGCAGGTGTCGCCATGGCACTGAAGCCCTACCACGCCCGCTACACCCTGCACGACGGCACGCGCGGCGTACTGCCCGCGCTCGCCCCTTGCAGCTGCGCCGCCGTCATCACAGCCATGGACACCTTCGGCGAGCAGCTGCGCGCCGTGAGCGTGAAGCCGGCCGGCACGGCCGCGCACAGACGTCTGCACCCCCTTCCTCACCACCACCCGACCAGGGAGGCATCCATGTCCGATGACGACTTCGCGCACACGCAGCCGGAACCACTGAACGATTTGCCGCGACCCACGGCGCCGCTTGCCAGCGTGGGCAAGGTGCGGCCGATCCCTTTCCCCAACCCCAACACCGCCGAGCAGCGAATGCTGCGCGAGGAGCGCGAGCGGCAGGCAATCCTCGATGCGGCAGCCATCGACAAGCTCGTTGCTACGGAGCGTCTTTTCGCCCGCGAACAGGGACTGACCGATGGCTACGCCAGAGGCTGGCGGTGGGGCCTCGCGTTCGGCGTGATGCTGGGCTGCGCCCTCACCTACGTCGTGCTTTGAACACGGCCATGCAGTCTCAGCAGCTCCAGCTCGACGGCATGCCTTCCGCAGTGCATGCGGTCGGCTCCCTGCTGCAGTTCGCGGTGCTGGGCACGCTCGTTCACGCCGCGCAGGTGCGCCTCGCCGAAGACGGCGTGGTGCGTGTGGAGGTGCTGGTGCGGCAGCGCATCGAGCAGCACCCGCGCGCGTTCCCGCTGTTCGGCGCCTTCCCGTACCCCGACCAGGGCTGTCTCGACGAAACGCTCAGCGCCGCGCGCCGCATGGCCCTGCGGATGCCTGCAGGCACCGAGATCGTCCTCGCCGGCCGCGGCCTTGAACTGGACTGCCACGAGGGCAGGGACGTGTTCCGCGTCCTGCACCTGGACGGCCTCGACCTCCCTCCCCTACCCACCCACTGAGCCCCACACACGGGGCAGAGGAGCAGTCATGCTCACCGATTCCAAGATCATCCAGCGCCATGCCGAGCACTGCGTGATGGCGCAGCGCTACGAGGTCATGTGGCCCAACGGCAGCTCGGCCGGCCTGCACGGCCTGCTCGACAACGGCGTGGAACATACGTATTTGCGTGCCATCGAGCACCAGGCGGGCCACTGGATCGTGGTCGACCTGCGGGACCTCGCGCCGACACTCGAGGCCGACATCAAGCAGCTACCCAAGCGAGACGCTATCGGCGTGGTGTTCCACACGCTGCGCCTCACGTATCCATCGGCGGCCGCATTCGCCTGCGCCGCGATCGCTCACAACCGGGCAGCGTGGTACGCCGGCACGCATTTCGGCATGGGCAGCTATGTGGGCGTCGATGACCGCCCACCGCCGCCCAACGTGGACGGCGCACGCTCTTGGGTGGCCAGCTGGGCGGGGGTGTCGGCATGAGCTTCATCGTCACGGCAGAGGGCGCCGAGCTCGACCTGCGTAACCCGGCGCCAGGCCACATCACCGCCTACGACATCGCCTGGGCTGTCCCAGGAAAACCGGTTCCTGCGCTGCGTGCGCCCCTATTCCGTCGCCGAGCACAGCCTGCTGGTATGCGAGATCGCCGAGCGTGAATTGGGGCTGGACGTACACGGGTTGATGGCCGCGCTGTTCCATGACGCACACGAGGCGTACACCCGGGACATGTTCGGACCGGCGAAAAGCATCATCAACGAGCTGGCGGTGGTCGGCAATGTGTGGCACCGGTGGGAATCTCGCTGGCAGTCCCTGGTGGCTCGGTCCTTCGCCCTGATCACCGCCAATCTCGTGCATGCCGAGGCCATCCATCGCGCCGACATGATGGCGCTGGCCACCGAGCGACGCGACCTCATGCCGCGCTCGGCATCGCCCTGGCCCTGCCTGGAAGGCATCGAGCCCGTTTCCTGGGTCCACCTCTACAGCGCCGAGCGCCGACAGATGGACTGGGAGGACTGGCGGGACCGCTGGCTCGACAAGTACCACGAGCTCGACTTCGCGCGCAACGAGCTGCTCGGCATTGCGCATCACTCCGTTTGACATCGAGGAGACCGCAATGAGCGAAGCCGTCCATGTCATGCCCCTCAGCGCGCTGCGCGAGAGTCCATCCAACCCTCGCAAGCTGTTCGACGACACCAGCATGCAGGAGCTCGTGGCGAGCGTCATCGCACAGGGTGTCATGCAACCCATCGTCGCGCGGCCACTCGGCCAAGCCGATGTGGAGTACCACGCGGAGATCGTGTTCGGGCATCGCCGCTTCCGCGCAGCCAGGCTTGCAGGGTTGGATTGCATTCCGACCATCATCCGCGAGTACACCGACGATCAGGTCGCATCTGCCCAGCTGCACGAGAACCTCGAGCGCAAGGACATTCACCCGATCGAAGAAGCCGAGGCGTTCGCCCAGTTGATGGAAGAGCACGGAGCCACGGTCGATAACCTGGTCAAGCAGACGGGCAAGAGCCGCAGCTATGTGTACGGGCGGGCCAAGGTGGCACGCACCCTATGTGAGGAGGTCAAGGCCGCATGCCTGCGCGGCGACTTCGGCATGGAGATCGCGCTCCTCATTGCCCGCTACTGCCCGCGCGCCGATCTTCAGAAGAAGGCCGCGACGGACGTGATGGAAACGGTGATCGACTACGACACCACACCAGCACAGGCCGTGCGCAAGCCAATGCCCTATCGCAAGGCGGCCAGCACGCTGAAGAGCCGCTACTGCATCAGCATCGCTGACGCATCCTTCGATCCGGACGACGACACATTGATTCGCGACGTTGGTGCCTGCTACGCCTGCCCCAAGCTGGCCAGCAACGACCGCGATCTGGCGGACAAGCTCGATGCAGACGTCTGCACTGACCCCGACTGCTACACCGCCAAGCGGCAAGCCCATTTCCACAACACGCTGGCCGACGCACGCAAGCGAGGGCTGCAGATCATCGAAGGGGATCAGGCGCGTGAATTGGTTCCCCATGAATGGAATGATCCTCGCGAGCAGGACGATTTCGTGGCGCTTGATGATCCTGCCTTCGAAGGGCAGGCCCTTCTCGATGGGAGCCTCGTCACGACGACATTCCGCGAGGCATTGAGCGGGCTGGGGAAGAAGGCACCGAAGCACATCGTGCTGGTGAACCCCCACAAGGCGCACGAGACGATCGAACTCCTCGCGAAGGAGGACGCACTCAAACTCCTCGCCAAGCCACCGGCGATGCGCCGGGTGGCAAGCGACGCTGAGTACCTGCTCGAGAAGCCCGCAGCACCAGCCAGCAAGGAAGCCCAAGGGGCATGGCCATTCGATGACGGCGACGAAGATGACGGCGACGAGCCATCCTCTCCGGAGGACCTCGCCGTCACGCGCTATTGGCCCGACCTGCGCAACGAGATCATGCACCGTGCGGCGCAGAGCGATCGAACGACCGACGACATGCGCCTGGTGGCCGAAGTCCTGTTCGATCTCTTCGACGACGTGCCGGAGCCAGTAGCTCGCCTCATGGGCTGGGAAGCCGAGTACCAAGAGGTTTCGTATGGAGACCAGCTCGACTGGGTACGCGCGAAGCTGCAGCCGATGGCGGCCGATGAGCTCGGACGCTTCGTTGTGCTGCTGGCGCTTTCGAGTGCCCCCACGGGCTACGGTGACCAAAAGCCAGGTCGGGCGGCGCTGGCGAGCCGATACGGGATCGACATGGTGGAGTTCATGGCGGCGCGGGGCGTCACCGCTCAACCCGCGGAACCCGCGTCTACCCCTACACCCGCTGCGCGCGCGCCGGAGGAGGCGACGGCCAAAGGCCAAGCCGGGGTGAAGTACCGGAACGCCGAGACCGGGGAGACATGGTCGGGCCGCGGCCTTAGGCCCGCGTGGCTAAAGGCCGCGATCGCGAGTGGCAAGAGCCTGAGCAACTTCGAGCTGCCTACGCCTACACCCGCTGCGCGGGCGCCGGAAGGGGCGGCGGGTGGCAAGAAGGACAAGAAGCGTTCCAAAACCGCGGCGCCGGCCGAGCCCGACGCGGACGAAGAACAGAAGGACGACGCCGGCTCCGCCGGCGGGCAGACCCACACGGTCGACGCCATCGACGCTGCCAAGGTGCCGGCATGAGCGACCCCGTCAAGATCGTCCCTATCACAGGCAGCACGGAAGCGAGCGCGAACCCGTTCGATACAGGCCAGGCGATCGTCAGCAGCGTCGCCGAGCAAGTGGGCGCGCAAGCTGGCCAGGTCGACGCGCTGATGCTGATGCAAGGCATCTTCTCCGGCGCCATGTGCGTGCTGCTCGCCGCCTGGGGCCATGAAGCCGTCGACAAGTGGTTCCACCAACTGCTCGACGCAACTCGCGGCACCCGCGATCCGGCCGCTCACCAGGAGCTGCACTGATGAGCCGCGCCCACTGCATCCGTCACCTGGACCCCTCGCTCATAGAGGCTCAGCTGAAGAAGGCCATCACGGGCGTTGACTGGGTCCGCATCAGGCGGCTATCGGGAGAGGTGCAATGAGCCGGAAGCGCTGCATCCGCCGCTTCTATCAGGCGCTCCCGCCACCGGGTATGCGGCCCCTGCTCAAGCCTGACCAGGTGCGCGACCTGGCGCTGGTCCACATCAACCGCCTGGACCTCATCGCCTGCGGCGTAAGCACGGAGGAGGTCCTGTGGCAGTGGATCGGCTGCGCCCTCACCTGGCACTACGTGGCCGACAAGCTCGAGCGCCGGAGCCCCGAGCGCTACGCCGAAGCCGCAGCCGCGATGCGCGACCAGCTCGGCGTGGTCACGTCCGTAGTCGACCGCTACCGCCGCACCGGCAGCATTCGTTTCGCCGGCCCCGAGTACCAGCAGGCCAAGTACAGCTGCGAGTGGATGGACGCCCTGGTCGAGGTAGTCGACCAAGCCACTGCGGCAGAGGCGTCGGAGTGGTCGAATAGGCGCGTCAACGATATGGCGGCAGGCTGCAGGCAATCTCTGGAGCCAGCCGCATGAGCAGCTTGGTCACACAGATGATCGTGGCCGAGAAGTACGGCGTACGGCTGAGCATCGACCAGCTCGCCGAGGTGCTCGGCATTGGGAAGAGCACCGTCTACAACCAGATCAGCGCGGGCACGTTCACGATCCCCACGTACCTGGACGGCAACAAGCGGTGGGCGGACTACCGGGACGTGGCGGCTCATCTGGACGAATGTCGGAATCGGGCGAGTGCAGCGGCGTGATCGTGGAGAGCCCGGTTATGCCTTACATCACAATGCGACGCCGAAGACCAACGCGGCCGCGCTGAACGGGCATACCCTCTCGCCGGCCATAACCGCCATGGGAGAGGCGATGGGGCACACCTTTAGGTCCATTCCGGTTCGCTCAATCTATCTCGACAACATCAACCCACGACACGATCCAATCGACAACGAGCCCGAAATCATCGCGCATCTGCTGACCAAGGAGAACGTGCGCAAGCTCGCCGAGGACATCGTCGAACAGGGAATCAGCCCCCTTGATCGGCTTGGTGTCGTGGAGCATCCAACCGTGCCGGGCAGCTTCGTCGCAGTGGAGGGCAACCGCCGGGTATGTGCTCTGAAGCTGCTTGCCGACCCCGAAAAGGGTCCCACCGAAGCGATGCGCAAGGCATTTCGTGAGCTAAGAGCCAACTGGGCAGCCCCAATCAAGAACCTGGAAGTAGCTGTCTTCCAAACGCGATCAGACTCGCGCCATTGGCTGCGCGTGCGTCACGAGGGTGAGTTGGAGGGGGCGGGCACGAAGCGCTGGAAAAGTGCTCAGATCACTCGCTTCAACGCCGAGGAGGGGCTCCGCGATAACCCGAATCTGCTGGCAAACGAGCTGCTCGAGTACGCCCAGCATCGCGGTCTGATCACGGCCATTGACCGCGCACTAATCAAGCAAACGACGCTCACGCGCTTCCTGTCCAACCCACTCATGCGCCACGCCATTGGCCTGTCCTCCACCAAGGAGCTAAGGACAAACGCTCCCCAGGACCAGGTCGACAAGGCCATAACCAAGTTCCTGCTTGATGCGCGTACGCCGGGCAGCCCTGTCCATTCCCGCACCACGGCGGCCGACCGCAAGACCTATGCCGAGTGGCTGACCACCCACGGTTACTCGCCCACCGTCCGCTCGCCCGCCGATGTCCGCCTGCACCCCGAGTCGGGGAAGATGGATCCTCCCCCAGGCGCCGCGTCGGCAAAAAAGCAGCGAGACAACCGCAGCCCAGACAAGCGCAGCCGCATCATCCCGCCGGAGTTCCAGTGCCACATCAGCGAGCCAGTCCACAAGCGGATCTACGACGAGCTGAAGAACATTGATGCCGAAACGTTCTCGTTCTCGGCGGCCTATCTCCTGCGAGCCTTCATTGAAATGACCACACGGCGCTACTGCAAAAAGCACAAGCTGCCCAAGAAGCGGGACCTTCACGAACTGATCGAGGACGCGGCGAACCATCTCCAGCAGTCCGGCGTACCTGCTACGGAGCTGAAGGCCCTTCGAATCATGGCAAAGGAACGGGATAGCGCTTACTCCCCGGAAAGCTTGGGAGCTTCCGTGCACGGCAGCATCACACCAACGCGGGTGGAGCTGAACCGGTACTGGGACAACCTGTCTGGCGGGTTGCTGCACATGCTCGAGCGGAGCTGAATTTCATGCCTATCACAAATACCCCACTACGCTACCCGGGGGGAAAGAGTCAGCTAACGCCACTTGTCTTGGACGTGCTTCGTCACAACGACCTGTTCTACGGCGAGTATGCTGAGCCGTTCGCAGGCGGCGCGGGAATCGCCTGTTCGCTGCTACTGAACGGCTACGTCTCTCGAATCCACATCAATGACCTAGATCCGGCGATCCACGCCTTCTGGTGGTCGGTCGTCAACGAGACAGAGAGGCTCGCCCGCCTGGTGGCAAACACAGCTGTCACCATCGAGGAGTGGCACCGGCAGCGCGCGGTGCAGGAAAGCTCCGACGCGGACCCCCTTGAGCTTGGGTTCTCCACGTTCTTCCTGAACCGCACAAATCGCTCAGGCATCATCAACGGTGGGGTGATCGGTGGACTCCAGCAGAAGGGCACCTACCCCATCGACTGTCGCTTTCACAAGGCGAACCTACTCAAGAAGATCGAGCGCTTGGCGTTGCATGCCGAGCAGATCAATGTCACCAACTTGGATGGCTTGGAGTTCCTGAAGCGCTTCAACCGCAAACCCAAAGTAAAGACGCTCCTCAATATCGATCCACCGTACTACGTCCAGGGGCCGGAGCTGTACAAGGCGTGGTTCACCGCGGAGGATCACGCCGCACTGGCCAAGGCGGTTTCCAAGTTGAAAGCGTTCTGGATGGTGACGTACGACAGCACGCCTGAGACGCGACAGCTGTACGACCGTTACCCAAGCTTTAGCAACAGCCTTCGCTACACCGCGCAGGTCAAGCGCTCGGGGGTCGAGCTGCTGGTAATGGATCCACGTCTCAAGCTGCTGCCGTGGATGAAGGACCAGGTGACGGTGCTGTCGGATCGGCTCGGTGCAAATCTTCCGGCCTGAGGTTAGTGTAGCGCTTAAGGTGTCGCCAGTCCCGGTGCCCGGTTACGAGTGCAACCTGCTGGATCTCGTAGCCCTCCTCGAACAAACGAGATGTCCCATCGTGCCGGAGGTCGTGAAAGTGCAGGTCCGGGATGCCGAGCGCAGCACAGGCCTCGGTGAAATACTTGCTCACGGTCGAGGCACCGATTGGGAAGATGCGGGACTCGCCCTCGACCCTTGGCTGGCGCTGCAGGACCACCCAGGCTTCGCCGAGTAGGGGCACCCATTGATCGTTGCCGGACTTCTGCCGGGGGTCCTTCCGATCGCGCACAAGCACAAGGCGCTTGGCGGTGTTGACGTCAGCCCACAGCAGCCGCTCGATCTCGCCGCGGCGCATTGCGGTGGCCACGGCGAAGCGCACGATGTCCGCGAAAAGTTCACCCTTGTGCTCGGTCAGCCATCGCACCACTGCGTTGAACTCGTCCTCAGTTGGCCGGCGCTCACGCTTGCCGCCGCCACCGATCAAGCCCAGGTGCTTCAGCAGGGGTCGCGCGGCGCCGACGACATCGGGCAGCTGCACATGCAGCGCCACTGAGGCGTAGCGCATCGCAGTCCCGAGTTTGCTTACTTCCATGTTGCAGGTGTACGGCCCGGCCCCCTCGTCCTTGCGCATGGTGCAGTAGCCGACCAGGTCCTGCGGAGTCAGCACGGCGGCGCGCCGGTCGCCCAAGCCGTTCGACAGCTTGCGCAGCATGTAGTGCTCGTTTGAGGTATCGGCGATCGGCCGCGACTTGTCGCGCAGGTTGCGGTACTCCTCGATCACCGTCGACAGCAGCAGTTGGCTGTCCGGCTGTGCAGACGTCTGGCCTGCGTCGATACGCGCCTCGATCTCGCGCGCCCAGGCCTCTGCGCGGGCCTTGGTGGCAAAGGTCTTACACTGCGGCGCGTGACCCTTGCGACGCACCTGTGCACGCCACTTGTCGCCGACCTTGATAACGCTCGCCATCTGTAGCACCGCTGTAGCAACGCCGTAGCACCGCGGCGATGATATCCCGATAGATGGTCAGAGCGCTCTAGAGGGAAGGAGCCTTAAAATGGGCCCGCAAGACACCCCCGCTCGCCGTAGTTCAATGGATAGAACGGCCGCCTCCTAAGCGGCAAATACAGGTTCGATTCCTGTCGGCGGGACCAGCCTGCCGGCTCGCCACATTGCCCGCTTCAATCCGCCGCGCGTTTCCCAGCCGCACAGCGGCGGGAAAACCCGTGAACTTCCAGGCGCCCGCGTCCCTCCAAGCCCGCGTTTGCAGTTTTATACTGGACCGGGCATGTCTTCATCTCAAGCAGGAAGCGGAAAACTCATGGGTGCCAAGCTGAAGGTCGCGGGTTGGATCGCACTCGGGACCGTGGCGGGAGCGCTGGCGACGATGCAGCTGCAGGCGATCGCCCGCAGCTCGGTCTCCCAGCTTCCTCTTGAAGAACTGCAGCAGCTCGCCGCCGTCTTCGGCATGGTCAAGAGCGACTATGTCGAGCCGGTCGACGAGAAGAAGCTCATCACCGATGCCATCGGCGGCATGGTGTCCGGGCTGGATCCGCACTCGCAATACTTCGACAAGAAGACCTTCAAGGAATTCCGCGAGGGCACCACGGGCCGCTTTGTCGGAGTGGGCATCGAGATCGGCATGGAAGACGGTCTGGTGAAGGTCGTCTCGCCCATCGAGGGCTCTCCCGCCTTCCGGGCCGGCATCAAGAGCGGCGACCTCATTACGAAGATCGACGACACCCTGGTCAAGGGTCTCACCATGGACCAGGCCGTCAAGCGCATGCGCGGTGAGCCCAATACCAAGGTCGTGCTTACCGTGTTCCGCAAGGCCGAGAGCCGCAGCTTCCCCGTGACCATCACGCGTGAGGAAATCCGCGTGCAAAGCGTGCGCGGCAAGGTCATGGAGCCAGGCTACGGCTGGATCCGCGTCAGCCAGTTCCAGGACCGCACGGTCGAGGATTTCGTCCGCAAGGTCGAAGAGATCTACAAGCAGGATGCGCATCTCAAGGGCCTCGTGCTCGACCTTCGCAACGATCCGGGCGGCCTGCTCGAAGCCTCGGTGGCCATCTCTGCGGCGTTCCTGCCCCATGACGCGGTGGTCGTCACCACCAACGGCCAGATCTCCGAATCCAAGGCGGTGTTCAAGGCCTCGCCCGAGTTCTACCTGCGCCGCGGCGGCGCCGATCCGCTGCGCCGCCTTCCCGAGGCGCTGAAGAGCGTGCCGCTGGTGGTGCTGGTCAATGAAGGTTCCGCCTCGGCCAGCGAAATCGTGGCCGGCGCGCTGCAAGACCACAAGCGCGCCACCATCATGGGCGCGCAGAGCTTCGGCAAGGGCTCGGTGCAGACGGTGCGGCAGCTCTCGCCCGACACCGCGCTCAAGATCACCACCGCCCGCTACTACACGCCCAGCGGCAAGTCGATCCAGGCGCGGGGCATCGTGCCGGATGTGATGCTCGACGAAACCGCCGAAGGCAATGTGTTCGCCGCCCTGCGCGTGCGCGAGGCCGATCTCGACAAGCACCTGTTGAGCGGCCAGGGCGCCGAGCAGAAGGACGCCGCGCGCGAGAAGGCCCGCGAGGATGCGCGACGCCGCCTGGAAGATGAGGCTGCCAAGTCGCTGCAGGCCCCGAAGCCCCTGCCCGAGTTCGGCAGCCCCGAGGATTTCCAGCTCACCCAGGCGCTTAACCGCCTCAAGGGCAAGACTGTGCTGGCGAGCAAGACGCTCACCGAGCGCAAGCCGGAAGTCGAAACGAACTGAGCGGCGCCCTCACCGCCCAATGGAACAACGCCCGCGATCGCGGGCGTTGTCGTTCGTGGCCTTCCCGGCTCAGGCGGTAGGCCCACGCACCGCGTGCCCGCTCGATCGCTTGCCGGGCCCTGCAGCTCGGCCTTGAGTGCAAGCTCCAGGGGGCGAGCGGCGCATGCCGGCATACCGGTCGTTGAGGTTCTCGTAGATCTCTGCCGCGGCAGGATGCGTGTCAAGCACGGCTGGAAACCCTCGTTGGTCGACAGGCGAGGCAGTTCCTCGACAGCCGCCTTCGGTATGCTTGCCCGCATGAACGATGACCAGCTGTTGCGCTACTCGCGTCACATCCTTCTGGACGAGCTGGGCGTCGAGGGCCAGCGCCGCCTGCTGGCTGCGCACGCGCTGGTGGTCGGTGCAGGTGGTCTGGGCTCGCCGGTGGCGCTGTATCTCGGAACGGCCGGCGTGGGCACGATCACGCTCATCGACCACGACACCGTGGACCTCACCAACCTGCAGAGGCAGGTGGCCCACAACCTCGCGCGTGTAGGGCAACCCAAGGCGCAGTCCGCCGCTCAAAGCGTGCATGCCATCAACCCGGACGTGAACGTGGTCGCGCTGCACCACCGTGCCGAAGGCGCGGCGTTGGACGCGCTTGTGGCCGCGGCCGACGTGGTGATCGACTGCACGGACAACTTCAGGACTCGCCACGACGTGAATGCGGCCTGCGTACGGCACCGCAAGCCGCTGGTGTCAGGCGCCGCGATCGGGTTCGACGGTCAGATCTCCGTGTACGACACGAGGCTGCCCGAAGCGCCCTGCTATGCCTGCCTGTTCCCGCCGGACGCCGCATTCGAGGAAACCCGTTGCGCGACCATGGGCGTGTTCGCGCCGCTGGTGGGCATCATCGGCACCATGCAGGCGGCCGAAGCGCTGAAGCTGCTGGCCGGCGTCGGCATCTCGCTTGCTGGGCGCCTGCAGATGCTCGACGCCATTCAGATGGAGTGGAGCGAAGTGCGACTGGCCCGTCAACCGCACTGCCCGGTGTGCGCGGCCATGCGCGAGGGCCGCTGAAGGAAAAAGGCTCACACCCCCGGGCTACCACCCCGCCCCAAGGGGGACGTCGAGCGGTTAAGCTGCCGCCATGGCAAAGCACAACAACGGCCGGGCGGGCAGGCGTGGGGAGCTTACCGTCCGCAACTTCCCGACGGCACAGCAAGAAGCGACCCTCAAGGCTGCGCCCTCGCTCTACGACGGCCCCGAGAGTTCCTATCGACTCGCCTTCACCGACACGGAGTTCCTGCTGCGCGAGGAACTGCGTCCGGTGCGCATGCAGTTGGAACTGCTCAAGCCGGAGCTGGTGCAAAACGAGCAGAGCATCCAGTCGACCATCGTCATCTTCGGCAGCGCGCGCATCGTCTCCTCCGACGTGGCCCAGCGCTTGGTGGCCGATGCGCAGTCGGCGCGGGACGACACCGCGTTGCGCATGGCGAAGATGCATTGCACGATGGCCCACTACTACGACGAGGCCCGTCGCTTCGCCTCCATCGTGACCACCAAGTCGCGGGACCTCGCCACGCCGATCTATGTAGTGACGGGTGGAGGCCCCGGCATCATGGAAGCGGGCAACCGCGGCGCGCACGAGGTGGGCGGCAAGAGCATCGGGCTGAACATCGTGCTGCCGCACGAGCAGGCACCCAATCCCTACATCACGCCCGAGCTGTGCTTCCAGTTCCACTACTTCGGGCTGCGCAAGATGCACTTCCTCATGCGCTCGATTGCGCTGGTGTGCTTTCCCGGGGGCTTCGGTACGCTCGACGAGCTGTTCGAGATGCTCACGCTCATCCAGACCGGCAAGAGCCGACATCGCCCCGTGCTGCTGTTCGGGCGCGACTTCTGGAAGCGGCTCATCAACTTCGACCTGCTGGTCGAGACGGGCATGATCAGCCCCATGGACGTGAACCTGTTCCGCTTCGTCGAGTCGGCGGAGGAGGCATGGGAAGTGCTGCAGGCCCATTACGGTTTCGAGCTGCGCGACACCGCCAAGGGTGACCTCGCCAGCAACGTGTAGCGACTGTCCTGTTCTCTTGTTCATGAGCGGTGCGGCATGAACGACAAGATCAGCATCATCGGAGCGCCGACCGACATCGGCGCGAGCTGCAGGGGCGCGAGCATGGGTCCCGAGGCGCTGCGGGTTGCGAACATCGTGCCCGTGCTGCTGGGCCATGGGCTGGAGGTGATCGACCGCGGCAACCTCAGCGGGCCGCCCAACCCCTGGCAGCCGCCCACCGACGGCTACCGGCATCTGACTGAAGTGGCGGCCTGGAACCAGGCGGTGCACGACGCCGTGCATGCGGAACTGGCGCTGGGCCGCCTGCCCATCCTGCTGGGAGGCGACCATTCGCTGGGGCTCGGCTCGATCAGTGCAGTCGCCCGCCACTGCCGCGAAACGAACCGCAAGCTGCGCATCCTCTGGCTCGATGCACATGCCGACTTCAACACCAACATCCTCACCCCCAGCGGCAACCTGCACGGCATGCCCGTGGCCTGCCTGTGCGGGCACGGCCCGAAGGAACTGATCGAGATCGGCGGGCATGTACCCGCGATCAACCCCAAGTGGATCCGCCAGATCGGCATCCGCAGTGTGGATCCCGGTGAGAAGCACTTCGTCCACCAGATGGACCTCGAAGTCTTCGACATGCGCTACATCGACGAGATGGGCATGCGCCACGCGATGGAGCTGGCCCTGGCGACGATGGACACCCACACGCATCTGCACGTGAGCTTCGACGTCGACTTCCTCGACCCCGATGTCGCCCCGGGCGTCGGCACCACGGTGCGCGGCGGCCCGACGTATCGCGAGGCGCAGTTGTGCATGGAGATGATCGCCGACACCGGCCTGCTCGCTTCGCTCGACGTGATGGAACTGAACCCGGCGCTGGACGTGCGCAACTCGACGGCAGAGGTGGCGGTGGATCTGATCGAGAGTCTGTTCGGGAAGAGCACGTTGATGCGCAAGCAAGGTAATGCTCGGCCCTGAGCCGCGTTCACAGTTCACGTCCCACCATCGCTCTTCCCCCTAACTGCAAGTCGCGGCACCCGCTTGATTCCGGTGCCGTCGCATGCTTCACTCCCCCGACCGCAGTGCTGCTCCAGCGTAGCTGCCACAGCATCCGCAAACATCAGGGGGAACGATGCAGGAAGCTGCGTGGGCTCACGTACGCCTCGACATGTCGACGGGACACACCGTCGCTCATCTGCTCGACGAACATCTCAAGCAGGTTGCGGAGCTTGCCTCCTCCTTCGCGCCCGCGGCTTGGCGCGACTGGGCGTACCTTGCCGGCCTTTGGCATGACCTCGGCAAATACCGTCCCGGCTTCCAGCGATACATCCGCTGCACCAACGGGATCGATGCGCACATCGAAGGCCGCATCAAGGATCGGGAGAAAACTCATTCCGCGGCCGGTGCGCTGTGGGCGGAACACTGCTTGACCGAGCACTTCGGCGCCGAGGGACAAGTGATGTCCCGCGTGTTCCAGTACCTCATCGCCGGCCACCACGCGGGCCTCGACAACTGGGACGGCCGGCTCGCCTTCCGGCTGGCTCACGAAGACGCTCGCCACGAGCTTCAGACTGCTCTTGCCGCAGGGCCTGACAGCGAGCTGCTGCGGCCTTCCCTGCCCAGGCTATCGGCCACCAGCATTCCCGCCTCCAGGGAACCCACGGAACCGGGGCGTTTCGCGCTCTGGGTTCGCATGCTGTTCTCGGCCCTGGTCGACGCCGACTTCCTCGACACCGAACGCTTTATGGACGAGGCGCGCGCCGAAGCTCGCGGAAACGTTGCGGACCTGACGGCCATGAGATCGGCGCTGGACCACCATCTCGCGCTGTTGGCCGGGCAGGCGGCGGACACCCCGGTGAACCGGCTTCGCGCAGGCATCCTGGAGCAATGCAGGAGCAAGGCGTCCCGAGCACCGGGCGTCTTCACTCTCACCGTGCCCACCGGGGGTGGCAAGACGCTGTCGAGCCTCGCTTTCGCGCTGCATCACGCCACCCGGCACGGCAAGCGCCGCATCGTCTACGCGATTCCGTACACCAGCATCATCGAGCAGACAGCCGATGTCTTTCGGCAGGTCTTCTCTACGTTGGACGATGACCTGGTGGTCGAGCACCACAGCAACGCCGAGGCCGAGCCCGAGCGCGAAACGATGCGCTCGCGCCTTGCCTGCGAGAACTGGGATGCCGCGCTGATCGTCACCACGAACGTCCAGCTGTTCGAAAGCCTGTTCGCCCGACGCACCTCCCGCTGCCGCAAGCTGCACAACCTCATTGACAGCGTGATCGTGCTCGACGAGGCGCAGCTGCTGCCGGTCGAGTTCCTGCAGCCCGTGGTGGACGTGCTGCGTCTGCTGGTGCAGGACTACGGTGTCACTCTCGTGCTCTGCACGGCCACGCAGCCCGTGCTGACGGCAAGCACGAGCGCCGATCCTCGACGCGGGTTGCAACGTGGATTCGCTCCCGGCACGGTCACCGAGATCGTCGATGATGTACCAAGCCTCTACGCCGCATTGCGCCGCGTGCAGGTGCATCTGCCGCCCTCGCTGGATACGCCACGCAGCTGGGACGACCTTGCCGACGAGCTGGCGCAGCACAGCGCCGCGCTGACGATCGTGAGCCGCCGCGCCGACGCACGGCACCTCTACACCTTGCTTCGGCAGCGCAAGCCAGAAGGCTGCTGGCACCTTTCCGCGCTGATGTGCGCGCAACACCGCAGCGACGTCATCGCCGACATCAAGTCGGCCTTGACGCGGTATCGCAACGCCGTGGCGGCCGGCGTCGAACCCACCGGCGTGCATGTCATCAGCACCAATCTCGTCGAGGCCGGGGTGGACCTGGACTTCCCTACCGTGTACCGAGCGCTCGCCGGGCTTGATTCCATCGCGCAGGCCGCCGGCCGCTGCAATCGCGAAGGCCGGCTTCATGGCCTGGGCCAGGTGCATGTGTTCGTCCCACCGACCGCCGCGCCACCCGGCCTGATGCGTCAGGCCAGGGACACCTGCAAGTCGCTCTGGTTCGACCGACCGGACGATCCGATCTCGCTGGATCTCTTCGAGCGCTACTTTCGAAGGCTCTATCACGACGCCGATCTGGACAAGCGGGGCATCTGCGAAGCGCTGCGGATGGTGTTCGACCGGCAAGACCGAACGCTGGCGGTCCGCTTCAGGGACGCGGCGGAGAACTTCCGGCTGATCGACAACGAGGATGGCGCCACGGTGCTGGTGCGCTACCGCAGCAAGAACGCGCGCGAAGACATCGATGCGCTGCTGGGCGTGCTCGAACGGGCGGGGCCGAGCCGATGGCTGATGCGCAAGCTGCAGCGATATACGGTGACGATCTACCGGCACCAGGTTGCAGCCTTGGTGCGAGCGGGAGACATACGGGAAGTGCCGAGCTGCCCCGGGTTGTATGTGCAGCTCGAAGGCTGGGACGGGTTCTACGACCCGGTGCTCGGCGCGAAGGTGGATGGAGCGCCGGGGGACCCGGGAGCGATGGTGCTGTGAAGGGATGACCGAAACGATGCTGAAAACCTTTTGCCTTGAAGTCGCCGGCGACTACGCCTGCTTCACACGACCGGAGATGAAGGTCGAGCGTGTTTCCTACGACCTCATCACGCCGTCCGCGGCTCGTGCCGTCTTCGATGCCATTCTGTGGAAGCCCGGCATCCGATGGCGCATCCGCCGCATCGAGGTGCTCGCACCCGTGAAATGGATCAGCGTGCGGCGCAACGAGGTGGCCTCGGTGCTCTCCACGCGCAATGCCATCGCTGCCATGAACGAGGGCCGCGGCGAGCTGGCGGTCTACGTGGAAGACGAGCGGCAACAGCGCGCCGGGCTTTTCCTGCGCGATGTGCGTTATCGGCTGCATGCCGAGATGCAATTGCTATCGGAGGAGGCACAAGGCAACCCCGCCAAGTACCACGCGATGTTCACGCGCAGAGCCGCGCAAGGACAGTGCGTGAACCAGCCCTACCTCGGCTGTCGGGAGTTCGCGTGCCGGTTCAACCTGATCGACCTGACGGACGATGGCAGCCTGCCCGAGGGCGAGCCCGAGGCGCTGCAAGGCTGGACGGCTGACCTGGGCTGGATGCTCTACGACCTCGACTTCGCCGACACCGCGAACCCGCGCCCCAAGTTCTTTCGTGCACGCATCGAACAGGGCGTCATGAACCTCGACGCGGTGGAGGTGCGCGGATGATCCTGCAGTCGCTACACGACTACTACCTCCGCAAGATGGCGGATCCCGACCCGAGGCGTCGCTTGCCGGCCTTCGGCCTCGAAAGCAAGGAGATTCCCTTCATCCTCGAACTCACGGGCGACGGCCGCCTTGCGGGCATCAAGGACACGCGCACGACACAAGGCAAGAAGAAGGTGGCCATGCCCTACCGGGTGCCGCAGGGCGTGAAGAAAACGTCCGGCATCGCGGCCAATCTCTTGTGGGATGCCGCCGAGTACGTGCTGGGCATCCCCGACCCCAAGAAACTGGCCGATGCGCAGGCCAAGGGCAAAGCCACCGACTACCTCGAACGGCTGCGTGACATGCAGGCCGCTTTCAGGGCTCGCATCCTGCAACTGCCGCCGGAATCGCTCGAAGACGAGGGCATCAGGGCCGTGCTCGCGTTCATGGATTCGAATCCATCAGAAGCGGTTGCCGCCATGGCGGAAGGCGACGAAATCGCGCAGACCAATCCCGTTCTCAGCTTCCGGCTTCGGCTCGACGACGATCTGGTGTGCCAGCGCCCTGCCGTCGCGGCCGCCATCGCAAGCACGGGCGCGCCCCATGTCGAAGGCGACACAACGGACCCCGCTGCCGTGTGTCTCATCACCGGCAACCTTGTGCCGCCGGAACGGCTGCACGCGGCGATCAAGGGCGTGTGGAACGCACAAAGTTCGGGCGCAAACATCGTCTCGTTCAACCTCGACGCCTTCAACTCCTACGGCAAGACACAAGGCGGCAACGCCCCGGTGGGCGCCGAAGCCGCCTTCGCCTACACCACCGCGCTGAACCACCTGCTCGCCCGCGACTCGCGCCAGCGCATGCAGGTGGGCGATGCCTCGACCGTCTTCTGGTCGCAGCGATCCGAAGACGCGGACATGGAAGCCTGGTTCGCCGAGGCGTTCGGTGACTTCGACGACGCCGATGCGCACACCGAACAGGTCCGTGCCCTCTACGAGTCGATCCACAGGGGGCGCTTCGATGGCGGCCGGGGCGAGCATGCGTTCCACGTTCTGGGCCTGGCCCCCAATGCCGCACGCATCTCGGTGCGGTTCTGGCACTCGGCGCCACTGAAGGACATCGCATTGCGCATACGGGAGTGGTTCAATGATTTGCGCATTGCCCGTGGACCGAACGACCCCGAGTACCCTGCCTTGCCCCGGCTGCTGATGGCCACCGCCGTACAGGGCAAGGCCGACAACATCCCACCCAGTCTCGGCGGCGAGGTTCTGCGCCGGCTGCTCAACGGCCTGCCTTTGCCTGCATCGCTGCTGCAGGCCGTGCTGCAGCGTTGCCGCGCCGACCAATCCAGAAAGACGGATGCCGGCAAGCCCGTACCCCATGTGAGCCACTTGCGCGCAGCGCTCCTGAAGGCCTGCCTGAACCGGCTCATTCGACACCAACAACTCGATGGAAAGGAGATCGACGTGGCACTGGACGAGAGCAACACGCAGCCGGCCTACCTGCTGGGCCGCTTGTTCGCGGCATATGAACGCATCCAATCCGATGCCGCGGAGCGCGACTTGAACCGGAGCATTCGCGATGCGTATTTCGGTGCGGCGATGAGCAATCCGTCCAGCGTGTTTCCGCGGCTGGTGCAACTGAACCAGCATCACCTCAGCGACCTGAAGAAAAGCAAGCGCGGCCTGTACATCGCGAGGGAGAAGCTCGTGAGTGCCATCTGGGACCAGCTCGACGCCACGTACCAGTTCCCCGCCAGCCAGCCGGTGGCCGAACGCGCCCGCTTTACCCTGGGCTACTACCACCAACGACAAGACTTGTTCACGAGCAAGGCCGACCCCGCCACGCCGACCCTTCAAGGAGCGCAATGACCATGAGCCTCACCCACCGCTACGACTTCGTCCTCCTGTTCGACGTGAGGGACGGCAATCCCAACGGCGACCCTGACGCCGGCAACCTGCCACGGCTCGACGCCGAAAACGGCCACGGACTCGTGACCGACGTGGCCCTCAAGCGCAAGGTGCGCAACTACGTGGCCCTCACCCACGACCAGACCCAGGCCGAGCCCACGGACGGTCAGCCGCGCTACGAGATCTACGTGCGCGAAAAGGCGGTGCTCAACCTTCAGCACCAGCGCGCCTATTCGGCGCTGAAGCTCGATGCGCCCGCTGAAGACACCGCCGCGGAAGCGGAGGACAACGGCAAGAAAAAGGGCGCCAGGGAAGGCAAGCGCAAGGGCACGGCCAGCGACGTGGAGCGGGCCCGCGCGTGGATGTGCCAGAACTTCTTCGACGTGCGCACCTTCGGCGCGGTCATGTCCACCGGCATCAACTGCGGCCAGGTGCGCGGCCCCGTGCAGTTGACCTTCGCGCGCTCCGTCCATCCCATCGTGGCGCTCGAACATTCGATCACGCGCATGGCAGTAGCCACCGAGGCCGAGGCAGAGAAGCAGCAGGGCGACAACCGGACCATGGGCCGCAAGCACACCGTGCCCTATGGGCTGTATCGCGCCCACGGCTTCGTGTCGGCCTTCCTCGCCAGGCAGACCGGCTTTTCGCAAGACGATCTCGGCATTCTGTTCAAGGCGCTGGAAGACATGTTCGAGCACGACCGCTCCGCCGCCCGCGGCGAGATGACGACGCGAGGCCTGTATGTCTTCGAGCACGCATCGGAACTCGGCAATGCGCATGCGCATGCCCTGTTCGATCTGGTGAAGGTCGAGCTCAGGCCGGGCGTCGAATTGCCGCGCGGTTATTCCGACTACACGGTGAGCATCGACGAAGGGGCACTTCCCTCCGGCGTCAAGCTCATGCGTAGGACCGCTTGATACGCGGCGAGCGATGGACGAGGCCGATCCCCTTCCCCTTTCGGCCCTCCAGCATTGGGCCTACTGCCCGCGCCAATGCGGATTGATCCATCTCGAGCAGGCGTTCGACGAGAACGTCCATACGTTGCGGGGCCAAGCGGTCCATGCCGCCGTGGACCAGCCCGGCGTGGAGCTCCGCGCGGGCTTGCGGGTCGAACGCGCCCTGCCCGTGTGGAGCGACCGGCTGGGCCTCATCGGCAAGGCCGATGCGGTGGAGTTCGAGCCGGACGGCACGCCCTACCCGGTGGAATACAAGCATGGCTCCCGCCACAAGGCGGCCGACATCGCTGCCTGCGACGACGTGCAGCTCGCCGCACAGGCCCTGTGCCTGGAGGAAATGACGGGCCGTGCGGTGCACGAAGGCGCGCTGTTCTATGCCAGTTCCCGGCGCAGAAGGGTGGTGCCCATCACCGACGCCCTGCGCGAGCAGGTCGAAGCCACCGTGCAGGCCGTGCGCACGATGCTGCAGTCGCAGAACCTGCCCGCACCCACGCCCGACGCGCGGCGCTGCAGGAACTGCTCGCTGGCCGAGCGATGCCAGCCGGAAGCCCTCTTGCGCCTGCGCGACGGCCATGGGGCTGGCGATCCCTTCGCCTCCGATCCCTGATCCCTCCCCGCGTTTTCGAACACATGCAAGCGCTCAACACCCTGTACGTCACCTTGCCCGACAGCCGGCTGCGGCTCGACAACGACACACTGAGGGTCGAGGTGGAGCAGGAGACGCGGCTGCGCGTACCCCTGCATCACTTGCAGACCGTCGTTTGCTTCGGGCACGTGGGCTTGAGCGCGCCGCTCATGCACCGCCTGGCGGAGGACGGCATTGCGCTGGTGCTCCTGGATGCGACCGGGCGCTTCAAGGCCCGTTTGGAAGGCGAGCTCAGCGGCAACGTGCTGCTTCGGCAGGCACACCACAAGGCGGCAGGCGATGGAGACCTCAGCCTTGCGCTTGCCCGCTGCATGGCCGCGGGCAAGATCAGGAACCAGCGACAGGTGCTGTTGCGTGGCGCGCGAGAGGCCAAGGACACGGCGGAGGCCGACACCCTCACCCGCAGTGCGCAAGACCTGGCCGCGAGTTTGCGCGGCTTGCCGCAGGCGCGCGATGCCGACGTAGTGCGCGGCATCGAGGGAGAGGCGGCACGCACCTACTTCTCGGGCCTGAACCTCGTGGTACGCGCGGAGTTTCGGGCCGAGTTCTCGATGGATGGTCGCAGCCGACGCCCGCCCCGCGACCGGATGAACGCGCTGCTGTCGTTCCTGTACGCGATGTGGATGAACGACTGCCGCAGCGCCTGCGAAGCGGCGGGGCTCGACCCGCAGATCGGCTTCTTGCACTCGGTGCGACCGGGGCGCGCCGCTCTCGCCCTCGACCTGCTGGAGGAGTTCCGGCCCTTCGCGGACAGGCTGGCACTGACCCTCGTCAACCGCGGCCAGCTCCGCCCCGATGACTTCGCCGTGCGCGAGGGCGGCGCCGTATCGCTGGAAGGCAACGCGCGCAAGGCGGTGGTGGTCGCCTACCAGGAGCGCAAACAGGAATCCTTGACCCACCCCCTGCTGGCGACGCCTGTTCCGCTGGGCGTCGTACCGCTGGTGCAGGCTCGCCTGCTGGCCAGGCATCTGCGAGGCGAGATCGCCGCGTACGTGCCGTTCGCGATGAAATGAGGGTCCAAAGCATGCTGGTGATCGTCTGCTACGACGTGAACACGGCCACGCGTGAGGGGCGGCGGCGATTGCGCCGAGTGGCGAAGGTGTGCGAGGCGACGGGGCAGCGGGTTCAGAAGTCCGTTTTCGAATGCCAGGTCACCCTGATGCAGCTGGAACAGCTGGAGCGCAAGCTGCTCGCCGAAGTGGACCTGGAGCACGACTGCCTGCGCCTGTACCGGATGGCGAACACGGCCGGATGCAAGGTCCGCGAGCACGGCAAGTTCAAGGCGACGGACTACGAGGGCCCCCTCGTCCTATGATCCCTCGGCGCGAACCCTGAGTGTCGGGTCGTCCCGAGGGGTTTCGCGCGCCGCGCAAGGGGTTGAATTCGTTGGATTTCCGCATTTGCATACCTCCGTCCCAGACATTGCCCGGCGCCGAACGGAGAACGTTCGCGCGTCGAGCGGGAAATCTGGTGGTGGGAGTTCAACTTACTGGCGCGGAGTCGCGCGTCCTTCACTGGACGCGCGTGGGATGAAACAGCATCGAGCCCGATGACGTGCCCGGCCGGAAGGGTGTCGCGCGTCCTTCACGGGACGCGCGTGGGTTGAAACTTGAGGAGTACGGGATACAGCACAGCGGCCCGGCGTCGCGCGTCCTTCACGGGACGCGCGTGGGTTGTAACAATTCAGACGAGCGGCCAGGGGATCAGGGCGGCGGTCGCGCGTCCTTCACGGGACGCGCGTGGGTTGAAAC
>CBINBY010000082.1:0-22210 GCA_966248995.1 uncultured Burkholderiales bacterium
ACCACCGACACGCGGATTTTCAATCCGCTGCTCTACCAACTGAGCTACTTGGCCGGAAGCCGCGCAGTATAGCAGCGCGGCTTGTGTGCTCCCGCAGCGCTCAAGCTCCGCCGCGCTTGTTGCGCGAGAGGTCGACGCCCAGTTGCTTGAGTTTGCGGTAAAGGTGCGTGCGCTCCAGGCCGGTCTTCTCGGCAACGCGGGTCATGCTGCCGTTTTCCTGCGCGAGGTGGAATTCGAAATAGCTCTTCTCGAAGGCATCACGCGCTTCGCGCAGAGGACGGTCCAGGTCGAACACCTGTTCGGACCGCGGTCCCAGCGACAGCGGGACCGCGGCAGACAGGACCGGGTGCGGCGTGTGGTTGTAGACCGCGGGCTCGCCCGCATGGACGTTGTCCTGGCGCAGCATGCCGGCGGGCGCAGTTGCACGGGCATTGGGCTTGGCTAGCCCCTGCTCGACCGCGCGGAGCAGCTTTTGCAGGGTGATGGGCTTCTCAAGGAAAGCCATCGCGCCGTACTTGGTAGCTTCTACCGCGGTATCGATGGTGCCGTGGCCGCTCATCATGATGACTGGCATGGTGAGCAGACCACCGGCGGCCCACTCCTTGAGCAGCGTGATGCCGTCGACATCGGGCATCCAGATGTCGAGGAGCACCAGGTCGGGCCGCAGGCGCTCGCGGCATGAACGCGCCTGCGCCGCGTCTTCGGCGAGCTCGACGTTATGGCCCTCATCGGAGAGGATCTCGCTCAGCAAGGCCCGGATGCCCAGTTCGTCGTCGACAACAAGAATGGTGGCCATGAACCGTCGGTCAACTCAGTGTGCGCACGTTAGCCGCCGGGGAGGAGGGGCTCGGGGCGGCGGTGGCGATGGGCGGGGAGATGATGCTGCTGGCAGGCGCCAGCTTTGAAAATGATAGCGAAACTTGTGCACCGCCCGCGCTCGCCCCGGCCGCCACGGCCTGCGGCGGCGATGTCAACGGCAGGTTGGCGATGCGTACCCGGGCACCGTGCTCGTCGGCGATCTTCTTCACCACGGCCAGGCCAAGCCCCGTGCCCTTGCTCTTGGTTGTGACGTACGGCTCGAAGGCTCGCTTGAGCACCTTGTCAGCGAAGCCCGGTCCGTTGTCGACCACCTGAAGCCGCACGGCGCGCACACCGCCGTGGTGGTCGGGCGTACGCGTGGGCTCGGTGCTCACTTCCACATGGCCGTCGGGTTGCTCGGCCACGGCATCGAGCGCGTTTTGCACCAGGTTGTGGATGACCTGCCGCAGCTGGCTGCCGTCACCCATGATGGGCGGCAGGTCCGCGGCCAGCTCGCAGCGCAGTCGGCCCGCCTCCTGCTGCTGGGCGTAGAGCACGAGCACCTCCCGCACCAGCGCGTTCAGGTCGAGCGGCCGCAGCTGGGCGGCCGGCAGGCGCGCGTAGTCGCGGAACTCGTTGACCAGTGTCTTCATCGCCTGCACCTGGCTGACGATGGTGCCCACGGAGCGCACGAGCATGGCCTGCTCGGCGCCTTCGAGCTTGGCTTCGAGCTTGTGCTGCAGGCGCTCGGCCGACAGCTGAATGGGCGTGAGCGGGTTCTTGATCTCGTGCGCGAGGCGTCGTGCGACCTCGCTCCAGGCGGCGCTGCGCTGCGCTGACACGACCTCGCTGATGTCGTCGAACACCATCAGGCGTGCACCGTGAGGCATCGCCGCGCCGCGCACCAGCAGGGTCTGCGTATCGCGATCCTCGGCCGTCTGCAGCTCGAAGGAATCCTGCCAGTGGTCGCGCTCGCCGGCCTCGGGGCTGGCATCGTGCAGGTCGAAGCGCTGCAGCACGGCGCTGGCGAAAGCCTTGAGGCCGGGCACTTCGTCCAGCGGCCGGCCGCGATACGCGGAAAGCGGCACACGCAGAATGCGCGTGGCGCCGGGGTTCACCGTCTCGATGTGCCCGCCGCGGTCGAACACGATCACGCCGGCGGTGAGGTTGTCGAGGATGGTCTGCAGATTGGCGCGAGCGCTTTCCACCTGCGAGACGCTCTTTTGCACCATGGCGCGCGCCTCGGAAAGCTGCTGCGTCATGTCGGCGAAGGAGCGGGTGAGCCCGCCGAGTTCATCACGTGACGCAAAGACGGGCTTGGCGCTCAGATCACCCTGCGCAACCTCGCGCACCCCCTGCGCCAGCAACAGCAGCGGGCGCGCGAGCTGGTTCGACAGGAACATGGCCAGCAGCAGAGCACCGAAGACCGCGAGGATGAGCGTCAGCGTGAGGGTACCGATGTACATCTTGCGCAGCCCTTCGCGGCCCAGGGCGCGCTGCTGGTACTCCCGGTAGGCCGACTGCACCGACAGGGCATTGGCCGCCAGCGTTTGCGGCACGGCCTGGGTCACCATGAGGTAGCGGTCCTGCTGCGCCAGCTCGAAGTCGGTGCTCGGGATGTAGGCCAGCGCCCGGATGCGCGCCGCGCCGGCGGAGGCATCCTCCTCCAGTCCTTCGAGCTGGCTCACCACACGGGTCATGCGTGCCTCGCGCAGCAGCAGCGACGAGGGGCGCTCGGGCAGCAGCGAGGCAGGCGAGCTGCCGGCGGCCATCAGGATCTGCCCGCTGGCGCCGACGATGGCCACCTCCTGGGCGGCGAGTTGCTCGCGCAGACGCTCCAGCGTGAGCGGCTGCACCCGGCCACGCAGGCTGCCCGTCTGGTCGCCCAGGCGCTCGGCGGCCATCCGCGCCTTGTCGGCCAGTTCGGCGCGCTGCCCTTCCAGCGTGGCGCGTCCCAGGCTGAGGCCGGCATCCAGCGCACCCTCGACCCTCACGTCGAACCAGCTCTCGATGGAGCGCGACACGAACTGGTAGCTCAC
This sequence comes from uncultured Burkholderiales bacterium, assembly GCA_966248995.1. Classification (GTDB taxonomy): domain Bacteria; phylum Pseudomonadota; class Gammaproteobacteria; order Burkholderiales; family Burkholderiaceae_C; genus Albitalea. The sequence goes on from CBINBY010000082.1 coordinate 2,838, forward strand.
CGTATAGATCAGCACGCCGGGCAGGACGCCCACGAGCGCGAAGATGGCTGCAAGCTTGAGCAGCATGCGGCTGCCGAACTTGCCGCGCTGCACGCGCAGCAGCATGCGCACCGCGCCCACGCCGATCACGAAGACCAGGAAGGCAGCCACCGACACGTTCACCCAGAAGAGCCAGGTGTAGTGGCGCTCGTAGAACAGCCGGTTGTTGGTGGCGATGGACAGCAGGAACGCGAGCACCAGCCCCGCCCCGGTCACGGCGACCAGCGAGATGATCCAGGCCCAGCGGTTGGCTTTGGTCACGGCAAGACGAGGTGGCGAAGGGAGGGGTGGTACTTCATCGGCTCCCAGGCGCTGCGGGGACTCAGAACCGCTGGGCCCTCTCGACGATCAGCGTCCATTCGGGCTGGCCGCCGATGCCGATCTGCATGGGGCGCGGCAACAGGGTTGTGTCGAGGCGGTAGCTGAACTCGACATAGTGTCGTGCGCCTTCTTCGATCAGACCTTCCTCGACGATCTTCCAGTCCGCCACGCGACGCACCGCCGCGAGCGCGTCCGCGAGGGTGTCGTAGTTCTGGTTCAGGCCGCCGAAGGTCACGCGGTATTTTCGGGTCAACGGCTGGAAGGCGAGGCGCCAAACCCGCGTGGCTCGTGCGACGCGCCGGTCGCGCCAGTACCAGCGGTAGCGGTACACCTCGGCGTCGGCCACGAAGTACAGCGGCACGCCCTTCTGGAGCGCCTCTTCCACGTTGCGGGGCAGGTCGAAGCGCAAGGCGAAGTCCAGGAAGACGCCTTCGTCGTTGCGCAAGATCTTGAATTCGGTGAACTCCGGACCGTCTGCGCGTGCCGGGAGCACGGCCAGGAGCCCGAGCAGCAGGCCGGCGAGCCAGGCGCGCCAGCCTGCGTGCGTCACGCGGGGCCGGGGGCAGTGATCCGTATCCGGTCGAGGCGACGGCAGTGCGGGCACTTCAGTTCTTTTGGAGCAAGGCGTAGAAAAAGCCGTCGGGATCGGAGCCGAGGGCGGGCGCGCCGGGCGCCTGCGGGTCATTGTCGGCCAGCGGAAGGAGGTGCCCGGGCGCGCGAGGGGCCTCGACGTGGGAAGCATCCGCTCGGCGTTGCAAAAAAGCGTCGATCTGCTGTTGGCCTTCGATCTTGAACACCGAGCACGTGCAATACAGCAGCCGCCCGCCGGGCGCGAGGGTGGGCCAGAGCGCGTCGAGCAGGCGGGCCTGCGTGCGGGCCAGCGCCGGGAGGTCGGAGGGACGGCGCAGCCAACGCACGTCGGGGTGGCGACGCACGATGCCCGAGGCACTGCACGGAGCATCGAGCAGGATGGCGTCGTAGGGCTGGCCGTCCCACCAGGCCGCCGGCTCGCCCGCGTCGGCACACGCGGTGCGCGCCTGGAGCTTCAGCCGCGCGAGCGTCTCCTCCACACGCCGCAGCCGGGTGGGATCGCTGTCGAGTGCGGTCACGTCGACGTCGGCCAGCTCCAGAAGATGCGCCGTCTTGCCCCCGGGCGCGGCGCAGGCATCGAGCACGCGGGCACCAGGAGCGAGCAGCGCGGCCCTGTCCGGCTCGGGCGAGACGGCCGCCTTCTTCAGATCGTCCTGAATGCCCTCAGGGCCGGGCAGATGGAGCAGCAGAGGGGCTGCCCACTGGGCCCCGACGTCCTGCACCGACACATCGCCATCGTCCCAGCCGGGCAAGCGGCCCACCGGGCAGGGCTCGGCCAGCACGACGGCTTGGCCGCCCACCGCCCGGGCAGCCAGGCCCGCCTCGGCCAAGCGTTCGACATACTGCGCCGGCGTGCTGCGACGCAGATTGACACGCAGGGACATCGGCGCGCGCCGGTTGTTGGCGGTCAGCAGGACCTGCCAATCGGCGGGCCAGTCGCGGCGCAGCGCGTCGATCCACCAGGCCGGGTGATTGAACGCGGCCACGGGGTCCTGCTGGAGCGACTCGACCAGCGCGCCGCGCTCGCGCTGGAAGCGGCGCAGGACGGCGTTCACGAAGCTGGCGCTCGCCTTCTGGCGCTCGCGCGCGGCGCTTACCGCCTGGTCGACCAAAGTGTGAGGCGCGTACGGCGGCTCACCCGGCGGCCACAGCAAGGCCAGAGCGGTGAGCAGCAGGGCATCGACCTGCGGCGGGGGCGTCTTGGGAGCGAGGCGGGCGCGCGCCGCCTGGGCACTGCCCAGCCACCGCAGTGCATGAAAGGCCAGCGCCTGCGTGCCGGGGCGGGCATCGGCCGGACAGGCCGCCAGTGCGTCATTGAGCGAGCGGCCGGCGCGCACGGCCTGCACCGCATCCGCGGCGTGCGAGAGCAGCCGGGCGAGGGGCAGCGAGTAGGTGGCAGGGTTGTTCACCGGCGGCAGTCTATCGAGCCCATATGGGGCTGCGCCGGGCACACCAGATGCTCGTGGCTGTTACGCTCGCCCCGTACGCCCCTGGAGCGCGCCATGTTGCGAGAGACGTCCCACCCCATGTTCGAGAGCGACGATGAGGCTCGGCCGGAGCCGTCTCCGGCACCCGGCGCCCCGGCATCCGAGCGCATCCGCTACCGCCTGATTTCGGCCAGCTGCCGCTACCACGCCAACGACAACATTTCCGAGTTCATCCGCGACGGCGAGTTGGAGGAACTGCGCACCGAAGTGGAAGCGAAGATGCGCGAGGTGCTGAAGTCGCTGGTTATCGACACCGACAGCGACCACAACACCAACGACACCGCCATGCGCGTGGCGAAGATGTTCATCCACGAGGTGTTCAAGGGCCGCTATGTCCCCATGCCCTCGGTGACGGAATTCCCCAATTTCTCGCGGCTGAACGAGCTGATGATCGTGGGCCCGGTCAAGGTGCGCAGCGCGTGCTCGCACCACCTGTGCCCCATCCTCGGCAAGGTGTGGATCGGCGTGATGCCCAACGAGCATTCCAACCTCATCGGGCTGTCGAAGTACGCGCGCATCACCGACTGGATCATGAGCCGCCCGCAGATCCAGGAGGAAGCGGTGACCATGCTGGCCAACGAGCTGCAGGAGCGAGTGAAGCCCGACGGGCTGGCCATCGTGATGGAAGCCGATCACTTCTGCATGCACTGGCGCGGGGTCAAGGACGACGAGTCGATGATGACCAACAGCGTGATGCGCGGCGCCTTCCTCAAGGACGCCAACCTGCGGCGCGAATTCCTCGCGCTGCTGGGCAAGAAGAACGGGAGCTGAACCCATGCTGGTGCGACTCATCTACACGAGCCGGGCGGCGCAGCCCATCACCGCGGAGACGCTACACCCGATCCTTCGTGTCTCGCGCGCGCACAACGCTGCCTTAGGGGTCACCGGCGTGCTGGTGCACACCGATGGCTTGTTCCTGCAGTTGCTCGAGGGCGGGCGCAACGCCGTGAACGCCTTGTACAACCGCATTGCGCGCGATGCCCGGCACACCGATCTGGTCCTGCTGGCCTATGACGAGGTGGGCGAGCGCCGTTTCGCCGGCTGGTCCATGGGCCAGGCCAACCTGTCGCGGCTGAACCCGGGGACGGTGCTGAAGTATTCGGAGCGGCCGGTGCTCGATCCTTATCAGCTCACGGGACAGGCCACGCTGGCGGTGTTCGAGGAGCTGGTGCAGACGGCGGCCATTGACTGCTCGCCCTGAGCCAGCACGCTCGCCCGCCGCTGCCGGCAGCTACTCGCCCAGCAGCTCGCCGATCGGCTTGAGGTCCTCGATGCGGTCGCACACGGTCTTGACGACCATCATGATGGGCACGCCGAGGATCAGGCCCCATCCGCCCCACAGCCAGCCCCACGCGAGCACGCCGACGAAGATGGCCACCGGGCTCATGCGGCTGGCCCGACTGGTGAGCCAGGGCGTGAGGCCGTAGCCCTCCAGCGTCTGGATGAGGAAGGAGGCGCCAGCGATGAGGAGCGCCATCTGCAAGCTTCCGAACTGCAGGAAGCCCACGAGTGCCGCCCCGCCGGTCACGACGATCGCGCCGATGTAAGGCACGAAGTTCAACGCACCGGCGAGCAGCCCCCACACCCCTGCGTACTGCACGCCGATCCAGTGGAAAGCGAGCCAGGTGCTCACGCCGACCACGGTGCTGGTGAACACCTGGACCAGGAGGTAGCGCTGGATCTGCCCGGTGATCTCGTCCATGGCTTGCACGGTGAGGCGCTTCTGGGCGAAGTCGGGGCCGACGATGCGGACCATCTTGCGGCGGAAGGCATCGCCGGAGGTCAGGATGAAGAAGGTGAGAAAGAACACAATGGCCCCCTGCCCCAGCAAGGCGACGAGACCGATGGTGCCGGTCCAGAGGTAGTCGCGGATGTTGAAGGGCGGCCGCTCGAGCTGCACGCGCGTCACTCCGCGCGACGGGCGCTGCGCCGTACCCTCGGCGGCGACCTGCTCGATCTGCTGGGCAGCCTCCTGCACCTTCTCGATCGGGCTGGCGGTGGACGGCGCCTTGCGCAGGGACTCGCGCAGTTTCTGCGCCGCACGCGGAAGCGATTCGACCAGTGCATTGGCATCGTCGGCGAGCGAATACACCATGGCGGTGGCGCCGCCCAGGATGGCGAGCAGCAGCACCCCTGCACTGACGGCGCGCGGCACGCGGCGGCGCTGGAGCCGATCGACCAGCGGATCCAGCGCATAGCTGAACATCACGCCAACCATGAGCGGGATGAAGACGGCGCTCGCCCACTTCAGGGTGAACACCACGCCGAGCACGGCCAGCACGCCCAGCGCGATGCTGCGCACGTCCATGACCATCGGCACCGTGGAACGCGACGGCTCGTCGACAAGCGGTTCGGGCTCGGGGATGGGATGCGGATCGTGCTCGGTCATGCGGCGGCACCCGTCAGGCGAGTGCGTCGGCCCAGATCGTGTGCGCCCAGTTCCATGCGTAGCGGCCCTCCAGTTCGCTGGGTGCCACGGATACACCGCTCGCCCCGTCCACGACCTTGTACGTCTGCTCTTGCAGCACGTAGCGGTGCACGCTCGCCACGTGGATCACGCGGGTCGCATCGACAAAGCTGTAGCAGGTGTTGGTCAGGGTGGGCAGCGGATCGATCTCCCAGCCGGCGAGCTCGGCCACGATGGCCGCGGCGGCCACCTTCGCGTGGTTGTTGGCCATGTGGCCGCTCTTGGGCATGGCGGGTGCGATCTGGATCGCGTCGCCGATCACATGGATGTCACGCGCCGCAGTGGACTGGAAATCGAGGTAGTCGACGAGGCACCAGCGCCCGTTGGCGTTCGCCAGCCCGGTCTGCACGGCAATGGCGCCGGCCCGCATGGCGGGCAGCACATTGAGCACGTCGGCCTTCTCATCGTCGTACAGCTCGAACTTCAGCTTGCGGGTGTCTGCATCGACCGCCACCACCTGGTGCTGCGGCCGGTACTCCACCATGCCGGCGTACTGCTCGGCCCACACCCGCTTGAACAGCGCCGGCTTGGAGGTGACGTCGGCATTGGCATCGAGCACCAGCACCTTCGCGCGGGGCTTGGCGGCCTTGAAGTAGCTCGCCACCTGGCAGGCGCGCTCGTATGGGCCGGGCGGGCAACGGTACGGCGCTTCGGGAATGGCGATGGCGCAGACGCCACCGTCGGGCATGGCCTCCAGCTGGCGGCGCAGTGCCAGGGTCTCCGGCCCGGCCTTCCAGGCCTGCAGGATGCGGCCCTGGTCATGAGCCGCCTTGAGGCCCTCGACACTGTCCCAGATGAGGTCGACGCCGGGCGAGAGCACCAGCTTGTCGTAACGGATCGTGGCGCCTGTGGTCAGGGTGACGGTCCTCGCCATCGGGTCGATGCGCGCAACGCTGTCCTTCACGAGCGTGACGCCGTGCGAGCGGACCAACCCCGTATACGGCATCGTCAGGTCGGCCAGGGTGCGGGTGCCACCCACGACCAGATTGGAGAGCGGGCAGGAAACGAAGGCCTCGCCGGGCTCGACGAGCACCACCTCCAGGCGATGGTCGGACAGCAGCCGCAGGTACTTGGCCGCCGTGGCGCCACCGTAGCCACCGCCCACCACGAGCACGCGCGCCCGGTGGGGAACGGCCCGCGAGGGACCGGCACAGCCCGCCAAAGCCAGAGCCGCCAGCGCACTGCCTGCGCCCGCCGCCCGCCGCATCCACCGCCGCCGCTGCAGGTCCATGGGTCCTCCTCAGCGCGGCTGGGCGGCGAAGTAAGCCGCCAGGGCGTCTATCTGGGCGTCGTCGTATCCCTTGGCGATCTGGTGCATGACCGTCGGCGAACGCTCGCCGCGCTTGAAGGCCCGCAGCAGCCCGGCCACTTCAGCGGCTGGCCGGCCGGCCAGCCCGGGCACCGCCGCCCCTGCCACCGTGTGGCCGTCGGTGCCGTGGCAGCTGGAGCAGGTCGCGGCCAGCGTGCGCATGCGCAGCGCAGCGGCATCCTGTGCAGCGGCGGGCACCAGCACCAGCATGAAGACGCAGGCAGCAAGCGGCTTCATCGGCATCTCCCCTGCGGCCGGGGCGACCGCAACTCAGATCACGTGGCCCAAGGCAACTCAATGTAGTGGCGAGCCAGCTCGGGGGGCAGCGGGGAATCCAGCAGGCCGGCCACCAATCGCAACGCATCGGCGGCGCCGCCCGGCAGGCGTACCAGCGACGGCATGGCGATGGCCGCTGCGACCCACGCACGCACGAGGACCGGCCGGGTCATCCAGGGCAGGGCTTCGACCTCCTGCAGCGCATGGACCAGCCCTACGCCATCGGGAGGCTGCCAGGGGGGAATCGTCTCTGGCAGCAGGAGACGCCCGAGGGCTTGGGCATACCAGGCCCGGCTCGCGGCCTCATCCAGCCCAGGAACCATGCGCGAGAGGTAGGCCGTGACTCCCGCCACGTGCGGCACCGCGTCCGCCGGCAACTGCGCGGGGTCCTTTTCTTTCTGCGGCATCGAAGCCGGCGCCAGGTCGCCGAAGCGGCGACGCATGGCGAGCCAGTAGAGGCGATCCAACGGGCGCAGCGGACGGTGCGAGGACATCACCCGCCGGGCCGCCTCCAGGAGCGTGCGCCTCTCGGTCTTGGGCAACAGCCGCATGCGCGACAGCAGCGCCTCCAGGCAGGGCAGGCGAGCCGCATCGCCGAGAGCCCACGCGTCTTCCCGCAGCGCCTGAAACTCGGCCAATCCTTCCGTCTCCAGGGTCCATGCCGCCAGCGCGGCCTCGCTGTCGGCAGGCATGACCAGCGCGAGGATCGCCGCCGACAGCTCGCGCGGGCCTTGCAATTCCGACAGGCGCGTCAGCGCCTCGTGCTCTTCATCCAGGAACGTCACGGTGAGGTCGGTCATATCGTTCATCAAAGCGTCCCTGCCCCGCGAAACCCGAACAACCCCGCGATCACCCACGTGGGGAACTGGTCCAGCGCATCGTTGTAGTTCTGCGAGGCCTCATTGAACTGCCGGCGCGCGAAGGACAAGGTGGTGTCGGCGTTGGCGATCTCATCGGCCAGCGCCGTGTAGGCCGGATCCGAGGGCAACGCGGCTGATGCGGCCTGGGGAGCCGCGACCCGCCGCCGCGCCTCGGCCAGCGTGTCCTCGGCCAGGCGCAGCCGCGCCATGGGACGCGCTTCGCTGGGCCGGCCGCGGATCACATCGCACGCGGCCAGCAGCTGCCCACACGCCGCGACGATGCTGTCGAGCGCGTCGGCGTCGTGCGCGAGCGCCGGGCGCAAGGCTTCGACCCAGCGTTCGAGGAGGATGTGGCGCTGGCGCATCTGGGCCTCCACCGGCACGAAAGTCCTCGCGATTTCGTTGCGCAGGCTCACCAGGCGGTTGTAGGCGCCTACTGCCCAGAACAGCAGCACCCCAGCGACGACCGAGCTCGTGATTTCAGCGGTGGTCATGGGGCGCGGCGTGTCAGGGAAAGCCTTAAACCTGCGCCGAGGCCGCCGCGTCCTCGGACTCGCCGGCCTCGCGTGCGCGCCAGCCGCGGTATCCGCGCGCCCGCAAGGAACACGCCGGGCACTGCCCGCAGCCATAGCCCCAGTCGTGCCGCCGGCTGCGGTCGCCCACGTAACAGCTGTGGGTGTGCTCGACGATCAGTTCGACGAACGGCTCGCCGCCCACCGCCGCGGCCAGAGCCCAGGTCTGCGTCTTGTCGAGCCACATGAGCGGCGTTTCCACCGTGAGCGGCGTGTCCAGCCCGAGGCTCAGGGCGACCTGCAGCGCCTTGAGGGTGTTGTCGCGGCAGTCGGGGTAGCCGGAAAAATCGGTCTCGCACATGCCGCCCACCAGCACCTTCATCCCGCGCCGGTAGGCCACAGCCGCGGCGAAGCTGAAGAACAGCAGGTTGCGACCGGGCACGAAGGTGTTGGGCAGCCCGTTGGCTCGCATCTCGATGGCGCGCTCGTCGGTCAACGCGGTATCGGAGATCTGCCCGAGCAGGGACAGGTCGAGCAGATGGTCCTCGCCGAGTCGCTCATGCCACGCCGGGAAACGCTGCTGGATCTGAGCCCGCACGGCCAGCCGGCACTCCAGCTCCACGCTGTGCCGCTGCCCGTAGTCGAAGCCGATGGTCTCGACGCGCTCGTAGTGCTCCAGCGCCCAGGCCAGGCAGGTGGTGGAGTCCTGCCCGCCCGAGAACAGCACCAGGGCGTGCCGGGGATCGCTCATGTGCGGACTTCCCCCTGGCCCAGCACCACCCACTTCAGCGAGGTGAGGCCCTCCAGCCCCACCGGCCCGCGGGCGTGGAACTTGTCGGTGCTGATGCCGATCTCGGCGCCCAGGCCGTACTCGAAGCCGTCGGCGAAACGCGTGGAAGCGTTGACCATCACGCTGGACGAATCGACCTCGCGCACGAAGCGCATCGCGTGGGCATGGCTTGCGGTGAGGATGGCGTCAGTGTGGTGCGAGCCGTAGCGGTTGATGTGCGCGATGGCCTCGTCCAGGCCGGACACGATCTTGACGCTGATGATCGGCGCGAGGTACTCCTCGTACCAGTCCTGCTCGGACGCGGCCTTGACCATGGCGTTGGGCACGTGTTCGAGCAACGCCAGCGCCCGCGCATCGCAGCGCAGCTCCACGCCCTTGGGCGCCCACCACGCAGCCAGCCGGGGCAGGAAGTCCGCCGCCACTGCCTCATGGACGAGCAGCGACTCGGCGGCATTGCAGGGGCTGTACTTCTGGGTCTTGGCGTTGTCGGTGACCGTGAGCGCCAGCTCGAGGTCGACCGGCGCGTCGACGTACACGTGACAGTTGCCGTCCAAGTGCTTGATCACCGGCACGCGCGCCTCGCGGCTGATGCGTTCGATGAGGCCCTTGCCGCCGCGCGGAATGATCACGTCCACCGCTTCGGGCGACGCGATGAGGTGGCCCACGGCCGCACGATCAGTGGTCTGCACCAGCTGCACCGCCTCCGCCGGCAGGCCGGCCTCGACGAGCGAGGCCTGCACGAGCTTCCACAGCGCAAGGTTGGAATGGATGGCCTCGGAGCCGCCACGCAGGATGCAGGCGTTGCCGCTCTTGATGGCGAGCGATGCCGCCTCGATCGTCACATTGGGCCGGCTCTCATAGATCATGCCGAACACCCCCAGCGGCACGCGCATCTGGCCCACGCTGATGCCGCTGGGCCGACGGCGCATGTTCGTGATCTCCCCGATGGGGTCGGGCATGGCGGCGATCTGCTCGCAGCCCTCGGCCACCGTGTCGATCACCTTGGGCGTGAGGCGCAGGCGGTCCACCATGGGAGCGGCCAGGCCGGCGGCCTCGGCCGCCTCGATGTCGCGCGCGTTGGCCGGGGCGAGTGCCGCGGCCTCACCGCGCAGCCGGCGCGCCAGCACCATGAGCGCCCGGTTCTTCGCCGACGTCGGCGCGGCAGCCATCTTCGAGCTGGCCGCGCGCGCGGCCGCGCCCATCTGGGCGATGGTGGCCTGGAGATCGGTGGAGGTCATGGACGGCGATTGTCACACCGCACGCCGGCTGCAGCGTTGCCGCCCGGCCGGCCGCCGCCCCCCTCCGTCGCGGCGGAAAAGGCCTGCGTCATGCGCCCACGACCCAGCGCAGCAGGGCCAGCCAGACCGGCGCCGTCAGGACGAAGGCGCAGGTCGAGAAGACGATGGCGGCTGTCGCCTCGGCCTCCAGGGTTTCGTAGCGCTGCGAAAAGATGAGCGCATTCGAGCCCACGGGGAGCGAGGCCGCGAACACCACCACCGTGAGGGGCAGCCCCGTCAGGCCCATGCCCCAGTGGCCCACCAGGAGCACGAACGCCGGCAGCGCCACCAGCTTCAGCGCCGACAAGGTGATCGCCCCCCGGAACGCGCCGCCGACACCGTAATAGGCCAGCGACATGCCGATCAGCACCAGGCACAGCGGAACGACCGCCTGAGACATGGTGAACAGGATCTCGTCGACCAGGGCCGGCAGCGGCGGCATCAGCGCGTTCCATGTCAAGCCGGCCAGCACCGGCAGCACGACGGGATGGATGATCGTGTTGCGGGTGGTGGCCGCCAGGGTGTGCAACAGCGTGGAGCGCGCGTGGCCCGTGCGGCTGCGCTCGCGTGCCAGGTCGAGCTCCACCAGCACGGTGAGCACCGTGAGCAAGGTGAGCGCATGCAGGCTGATGATGGAGACATGCAGCGCAAGTCCCGCCTCGCCGAACAGCGCCGTCACCACCGGGATGCCGATCTGCAGCGTGTTGCCGAAAGTGGCGGAAATCGCGCGGACGCTGGGCGCGGCGGCGGGCAGGCGGCCGCCGCGGTTGCCGCGTCGCTGCCACGTATACACAACGAGCAGCATGAGCACGACCGGCACGAAGAACGCCGCGAGCGTGGCCCAGGGCAGCGAGGCGAACTCCACCCGCGTCGTGGTGCGAAACAGCAGCGCCGGAATGAAGATGTAGAAGGCGGCGTTCGACAGCGTGCGCGCGGGGTCGTCGTCGCCCAGCCATCGCAGCCGGCCCGCCACCCACCCGAACGCGACGATCGCGAACAGCGCGATCAGCTTGAGGAAGACCGAGGGCCCCATGCCTCGCAGTGTGTCGCAATGCGGGCGCCGCGCTCTTGCCGCGCTTTTGCAATTGCGGTGCCTTGCTTCCCCGGCGGGTTCCCCTGTATGGGTATGGGGTTTGCTCAAACCGATACCGCGCGGCGCGCCGATTCACAAAACCGAACAGACGCTCACCATGGTGCGTGGTCCACTTGACAAGCAGTACAAGGTTGATGCCATGAAACCCCTACCGCGGACGGAGCGCCCGGAGCCGGGCGGCGACGACCCCGCCGCGCCGCAGCTCCACCGCTCCACCGAAACCCCATCTTCCCGCGACGATGCCCTTCCCGTCGGCGCGCGGCTGGACGAGTTCCAGGTCGAACGCGTGATCGGCGCTAGCGGCTACGGCGTGGTTTACATGGCCACGGACCTGGGGCTGCAGCGGCGCGTGGCAATCAAGGAATATTTGCCCGACACGCTGCTCGTGCGCGCGGACGACGGTGCCCAGGTGAGGCTGCGCGCCGAATCGAGCGCCGAGGCCTTCGAGCGCGGGCGGCGCGCCTTCGTGGAAGAGGCGCAGATGCTCGCGCGCTGCCACCATCCCTCGCTCGTCCACGTATTGCGCCACTGGGAAGCAAACGGCACGGTGTATCGCGCCATGCCCTACTACCCGGGCACCTCGCTGCTGCAGCTGCGCCAGTCCATGGACGCGCCGCCCGACGAGGCCTCGCTTCGCGCGCTGCTCGACGGGCTACTCGACGCGCTGGCGATGTTGCACGAGGCCGGCTGCGTGCATGGGGAAATCGCGCCCTCGAAGGTCATGCTGCTGCCCGACGACCGCCCGGTGCTAATGGACTGGGGAGCGGCCCGTCGCGCCATCGTCGGAGAACAGGCGCGCGCGCTGATGTCGTTGCTCGCCCCGTCCTTCTCCCCACCCGAGCAGACCCACCCGGATCCAGGCCGGCACCTGGGCCCATGGACCGATCTTTACGCCCTGGCCTCCGTGGTCCGCTACTGCATCAGCGGGCAGATTCCGTCGCCCACGGCCTTGCGTGCCGTGCCGGCCGCGGAGCCGTTTCGACACATGCTCGCGCGCATGCAGAGCACCGACGAGGCCCTGCAGTTCAGCCCCTCTTTCGTGCGCGCGGTGGAGGCGGCACTGTCGCCTCGCGCGCAGGACCGACCGCAAAGCGTGGCTGAATTCCGGGCGCTGCTGGACGACCACCCTGCCGCACAGCCCGTGCCGGAAGAGGGTGCCGACGCGGCTCCGGTCGAAAGCTCGCGCGACAACGGATGGGGCCGCATCCAGGGCGAAGGCGAGCCATGGCCCCAGTCGCCTGCGCCTCAAGCCCCGCAGACCCCGCACACGGTCCCGCCGCAGGCAACAGCCGCGGCACCCGCGCCGCGCCGTCAGCCGGAGGCCGCTGATACGACTGCCCAAACATCGCCGGCACCCGAGGCCACGGCCTTCGGCGCGGACCGGATCGCCGGGGTGTACGCCGACCGCCGGCTCGACCGCTTTGACGCACCGGACCTCTCCGGCTTGCGCCAGTCCGCACGCCGCCGGCGACAGCGCGCGATGGCGGGTGTGGGCGTGGTGCTCGCTGCGGCCGTCGGTCTGGGCCTCTGGCTGGTGGAGCGCGAGCGCGACTCGCAGGAAGCGCAATCCGCCTTCGCGCGTGCGGCACGGGAAGATGGACTGACCGCCCGCTTCCCCACGGTCCCGCAACGTCCGCCGGAGCGCACGACGGAAGAAGCCTCTCCGGCCGTGCGCCCGCCTGCGCAGGCAGACGCGGCCCTGGCCTCGGGTTCGTCGGCCGGCAACATCGCCGAGCCTTCCGCCACCAAGGAAGCCACCGAGGCGGCGCGCAGCCCGGCAGTCGCCGGAGTCTCGCCCGCCCCCACGGGGGCTCCGGGTGCTCCCGCCGGTGCGCACACGGATACCGCGGACACCTCCAAGTCCGGCGACACGACCATCGCCTCGGCACCCGCAGCCGACACGGAGCAGGAGGTGGTGCCGCCTCCGTCCAACACCGCAGCCCGTTCCGCCGGTCCACGCACGAGCGTCAGCAGCTCGGGCACGCGCGCCGCCGCCACAGGGCGCGCCAAGGGAGCCGCCCCGGCGCGAACCACGGCCGGCCGGGAAGCTCAGGGCCCGCGCGAGCTTTGCGGCAACCGCACCCAGTTCTCCCTGTACCGCTGCATGACGAACCTGTGCGAGCAGGCGCGGTGGTACTCACATCCGAGCTGCAAGCGGCTGCGCCTGCGCGACGAGGTTGATTGAGCGCCTGCGAACCGCCTCAGCGGGACTTTGTACCGGCCTCGCGCATGGCACCGATCAGCGCGAGCCGAACATCATCTGCCGCGCCAGCACGGACTTGGCCGGCCCGAGCGATTGCAACGCCAGCATGCCCAGCCCGCGTGCCGCGCCGGCGCCGGGCAGCCGCCAGGTAAAGCTGCGCGCCAGGAAATCGGTGGCCGCGATCATCATCCAGCGGTCCGGCCCGCGCTTCCATTCCAGCCGCCGCAACACGGCATCGATATCGTCTGAATGCGCCAGCGCACGTACCAGCTCGAAGGCATCGCGCAGGCCGAGGTTCAGACCCTGGCCCGCCACGGGGTGCAGGGTCTGCGCGGCGTTGCCGATGCGCACGCTGCGCCCTTCGGTCAGCGTGCGATGCGCATTGAGCCCCAGCGGGAAGCGCTTGAGCGGCGACAGCCCGGCGATGCGGCCCACCTCGGCGTGGAAGACGGTATTGAGGACGGCCAGGCGCTGCGCGTCGGTGAGCTCGGCCACCGGGTCCTGCGCCGAATCGACGCACCACACGAGCGAGTGGCTCCCATCGCGCCGAGGCAGCAGGGCCGCGGGGCCGTGGCGCGTGAACCGCTCGTAGGCCACGCCGGGCCGCGGCTCGGCCAGCGTCACCGTTCCCACCCATGCGGTCTGCCGATAGTCGTGGTGCAGGCCCTTGCGCGCTTGGTCGGCGAAGACGCCACCTTCCGCCACCACGGCCAGGTCGTAGCGTTCGGCGATGCCTGCGTCGAGCTCCACCCAGCCGTCGAGCGTCTTGAGCCCGGCCACCGGGGTGCCGAAACGGGCGGCCAGTCGCTCGGGCTCGCGTGCGCAGGCGTCCATCCAGGCCTGCTGCAGAGGCGCCACGATGTCGCCGTAGGTCATCACCGCGCCCAGCATGGGTACCGCCTCGTCGACCGCCCGGATGCGCACCTCCGGCTCGCCCATCCAGTCGGCCACCAGTGCGGGCAGCGAAGGCGGCTGCTGCGACACATGCACTTCCATGATGCGCTGCGCGGCGTCGGCATTCCACGCCTGCAGGCGCTGCAGCAGCTGCACGCTGCCGAGCGAGAGCGCCAGCGTGCGCGGGTCGCGAGACACGTCGACGTCCGCCGCGCGGGCATCGAACAGGCTCACTTTCACTTGGGGCAACGTGCGCGCGGCATGCAATGCCAGCGTGAGGCCCACCGGGCCCGCGCCGACCACGGCCAGGCTCCATCCGGAATCGGTCGTCATTGCCACCCCTCCGTTTCGGTCAACCAGGGCCGGCTATCGTAAGTCCAGCCGTCAGGAGCGCATGAGCGCTTCGATGTCGTCCACCGCCACCGGCACGCCTCGGGAGATGAGCTCGCAGCCGTCGGGCGTGACGATCGCGTCGTCCTCGATGCGGATGCCGATGTGCCAGTACTTCTGCGGTACGTCGTCGGCCGGGCGCACATAGATCCCGGGCTCGACCGTGACCACCATGCCGGGCTGCAGGATGCGCGAGGGCGGCCGGACCACGGTGCCGCCCTTGCCGTCGGGCTGCTCCACGGGCGGTTCTGCCAGGGAGAGGTATTCGCCCACGTCGTGCACATCGCGCCCGATCCAGTGGCCGGTGCCATGCATGAAGAAGCGCCGGTAGGTCACCGTGCGGATCACGGTGTCCAGGTCGCCGGCCTCCCGGGGGAGCAGGCCGCAGTCCAGCATGCCCTGGGCCAGCACGCGCACCGCGGCATCGTGCGCGTCGCGATGGCGGGCGCCGGGCCGGATGGCCGCGATCGCGGCCTGCTGCGCCGCCAGCACGACCTCGTACAGCTCGCGCTGCGGCCCGGTGTAGCGGCCGGCCGCGGGAAAGGTGCGGGTCACGTCGCTGGCGTAGCCGTCGAGCTCGCAGCCGGCGTCGATGAGGCACAGCTGCCCGGGCAGCAGCGGCGTGTCGCCCGTTGCGTGGTGCAGCACGCAGGCGTTGGCGCCGGCCGCCACGATGCTGGGGTAGGCCGGGCTCTGCGAGCCGTGGCGGCGGAACTCGTGCAGCAGCTCGGCCTCGATCTCGTACTCGCGCACGCTCGCAGCGCCGGTGCGGAATCGCTCGGCGCAGTAGCGCATGGCACGCACGTGCGCACCGGCCGAGATGGCCGCGGCGCGCCGCATGATGTGGAGCTCGTCCTCGTCCTTGACCAGCCGCATGTCGTCGAGCACGGGGTTGAGGTCGCGCAGCACCGAGGGGCAGACCCAGCCCTCGCGGCCGCGGCGCCGCACCGCGGCCATCCAACCTTCCAGCATGGCGGGCAGCGCGGTATGGCGGCCGAAGCAGAACCACACGGCCGCCTGGTTGGCCATGAGCTGCGGCAGCCGGGTGTCGAGTTCGGCCAGCGGATGCGCCTCGTGCACGCCGAGCACGGCGAGGGCGGCCTCGGGCCCCATTCGCACACCGTCCCAGAGCTCCAGCTCCGGATCGCGCGGCCGGCAGAACAGGATGCTGCGCCCCTCGCTCGTCACTACCAGCCAGGCCTGCGGCTCGGCGAAGCCGGTGAGGTAGTGGAAATGGCTGTCGTGGCGGTACGTGAATTCGCTGTCGCCGTTGCGCATCTGCACCGCCGCCGTCGGCAAGATGGCAATGCCTCCCCCCGCACGGGCCATCGCCTGCGCGATGTGCGACCGCCGCCGCGCCGACGCCGGTAGGGTGATGGGCTCGGAATCCGACACCAAGGCATTCATCAGGGAATTCTCCCATCTGCCCCGGATGGCCCTGCATCCAGGGAACCAGAGAGCCAGGCCGGGCTCAGTGCGGTTTTCGCGGCGCCGGACGGAATCAACAAGATGCGGATGAATCGAGCGTGTCGGATTCGTTCACACCTGCTTCAGCGCGACGAGGCCTGAGGTGACGCCGTACCCCGGCGCAGGCGCCGCAATGCGCGCCGCAGCTCGTCCTCGCCTGCAGGAGGCTGCAACATGGGCGAAGCGCTCGCGGCGGGCCGCGAACGTTCTGACGCCTCGCGTGCGCGCAGCTGCGCGAGCCGCAAGTGCAGATGGTCGGCCACCGCCTCCACGGCCTCGCGCCCCCCGCCGTAGGCATCGGTCTTGGGCAGAGCGACCACGCGCTTGTCGGCCATGCGCACCGCCAGGCGCACGAGCCGGTTGCCGCGGCCATGCCGCAAGGTGAACAGGCGCGATTCGCTTTCCTGCACGGCCACGTCGCGGATGTTCTCCAGCGCCACCTGCCGCACGGTGCTGCGCAAACCGCGCTGGAACCACAGGTTGTTGGCGCCCACCGCCACGCGCTCCCATCTCAGCAGATCGAGCGCCAGCGCACCGGCCAGCAGCAGCAAGGCGGCCACCCAGAGCCAGAAGAACCCGGTGCCCAGGGCCAGCCAACCCACGAAGCCGGCGACGCCCGACAGGCCCAGCACCTCCAGCATGGGGCGGTCGGCCGTGTGAAGGACCTTGCGCTCGTAGCTCGCCGCCTCGGGCTCGCCAGTGGCCAGCGGCCGCCACGCCCACAACACGACCTTGACCACGCGCGACACCAGTGCGTGCCCGGCAATGCCGAAGGCGACGAGGAAGGGCAGCAGCAGCACGAGCTCGAATGTCTTCACGGGCCGACGATAGCCCACGGCGGTCACAGGTGAAAAGCGGTGTCGAACCGGCTTTGTTCATGCGGAACCACACCGGCTGTCCGAGCGGTCCGCGCGAGCGGCTGAACGGTCTTTGGTCGGTGGCTAAGATGCCGACGCGCCCCCGGTCCCGCACGCGGTGGGCATGCAGGCACACACAAGGAGGATCCCCCGATGAACTACCGCCGACTCGGCCGATGGGGCCTGCAGGTGAGCGAGCTCTCGCTCGGATCCTGGATCACCTATCACAACCGGCTCGACGAGGCCGGCGTGCGGGAGATGATGGCTGCCGCCTGCGACTCGGGCATCAACTTCTTCGACACCGCCGAGGCCTATGCGGGCGGCAGGAGCGAGGAGCTGATGGGTGCCGCCTTGCGTGCGCTGAAGTGGCCGAGGCTGCGCTACGTGGTGTCGACGAAGTTCTGGTGGGGACTCGACCGCGAGGGCGCCGCGCCCAACCGCAGGGAGACGCTCAACCGCAAGTACCTGCTGCACGCCATCGACGGCTCGCTCGGCCGCCTGGGGCTCGATCACGTCGACCTCGTGTACTGCCACCGTCCCGACCCGCATACGCCATTGGAAGAGACGGTCTGGGCAATGAGCGACATCGTCAATCGCGGCAAGGCGCTGTACTGGGGCACGAGCGAATGGCCGGCGGCCCGCATCCGGCAGGCGTGGGAGATCGCCGAGCGCCATCACCTGCACAAGCCCGTGGTGGAGCAGCCGGAGTACCACCTGTTCCACCGCGCCCGGGTCGAGCAGGAGTACGCCCCGCTGTACGAGGAGATCGGGCTGGGCTTGACAACGTGGAGCCCCCTTGCGGGCGGCTTGCTGACCGGCAAGTACCGGTCCGGCATCCCGGACGACAGCCGCGCCGCCATGAAAGGCATGGCGGCCTACCAGAAGGCCTTCACGAATGCCGAACGCAACATCGCCGTGGGCCGGCTGGAAGGGCTGGCGGCGGAGCTGGGCTGCAGCGTCACGCAGCTCGCCATTGCCTGGGCCGCGAAGAACGAACGCGTGAGCAGCGTCATCCTCGGCGCGTCGCGGCTGTCGCAGCTGCAACACAACCTCGGCGCGCTGGATGTACTGGCGCGGCTCACGCCGGAAGTGCTCGCACGCATCGACGAGATCGCGCTTCCGCTGGCCGATTAGGGCCTGAAGGAGCCAGTGGAGGACCATGGCCATGGTCGTGCGCGTGCTCACCTCCGCCGATGCGGCGGCATTCCGGGCGCTGCGCCTGCGCGCGCTGGCCGAAGACCCGGTCACCTTCGCCTCCACCTACCAGGACGAGCGCGACACACCGCTTTCGATCGTGGCCGAGCGCATGGCTGCCTCCCCGGACCGCGCCATCGTGGGCGCCTTCGAGAGCAGCGTTCTGGTGGGACTCGCGGCCTGGCACCGCGAGGAGGCTGAAGGCCTCGAGCACCAGGGCTTCGTGTGGGGCGTGTTCGTGGAGCCGGAGCATCGCGGCCGAGGGCTCGCGCGCCGGCTGATGCGCAGGGTGATCGCGCTCGCCCGCCGCGCGCGGGGCATCCGGGAGCTCACGCTGATCGCCTACGCCGACAACGATCGCGCCCTGGCGCTGTACCAGTCGCTGGGCTTCGAGATCGCCCGCGAGCCGGCCGGCAGCGCCGTGAACGCAGGCACACCCGACGACCTGCACATGAGACTGCGCTTGTAGTCCAATGCCTCATCGACCGGAAGGCTGCGCGCTTGCGTGCCTTCCGCGCCAGCCTCTACTTGGGAGCAGCTCGATGGGATCCGACCTCACCGGCACGCCGGGCGCCCGGCACATCCGCCTGACCTCGCATCCGGGGCAGGGAGCCGGTTCGGCGCCCGCCATCCATTGGGGTGCCCTGAGCGCCGCGGAGCGCGGGCCGGTGATCGGCACCACCACGCACCGCGGCCATCGCAACGTGATCGGCACCCACTCGGGGTCGTACGGCGTGTACCGCGCGCTCGCCGTCGCCGCCGGCAGCTTGCCGAGGGGCCATCGCGCCGACCTGACGGACACCTCGCCCACGGACCTCATCGGCCCCCACCTGATGTGGAGCGACGCCGAGCGCATCGTGTCGCTCGACCCCTGGGGCGCCTCGGTGGCCGAGGTCTACGCCGAGCACATCGGCCAGGGTTATGACGTACGCCCCACCATCGCGGTCACCAAGGCACGCATCCATCTTCCCGAGGTGCGCCAGGCGATGGCCTTCCAGCGCCTGGCGGCCGACGGCAAGGTGCTGCTCGAAGACGCGTCGGCGGCGGTGACCAAGATCGCGATCGAACCCGTGTGGTGGCTGCCTGGCGTGGCGCGGCGCTTCAACGTGAGCGAGGCCGAGCTGCGCCGCACGCTGTTCGAGGAGACGGGTGGCATGTACCCCGAGCTGGTGACGCGCGGCGACATGGAGGTGTTCCTGCCTCCCATCGGCGGACAGACGCTGTACATCTTCGGCGACGCCCGCGACCTGGCCGATGCCGGCGTGACGCTCACGGCCCGCGTGCACGACGAGTGCAACGGCTCCGACGTGTTCGGCTCCGACATCTGCACCTGCCGGCCCTACCTC
>CBINBY010000083.1:0-21499 GCA_966248995.1 uncultured Burkholderiales bacterium
CAACGGGCGGCTCGGAAGCACCGTTCGTGCCGCCCTGGATGTGTGCGCTTTCTCGCGCAGTCGAGTGACGCGATTTTGCAGTTGGTGACCCCGCGCGTCACCCGGGCGGCCCGCCTCGTCGGCGGCGTTCGTGTGGAGTTATGCGCCTATTTGAGGGCCTTGAAACGGACGCGCTTGGGACGCGCCCCCTCCTCGCCCAGGCGCTTCTTCTTGTCGGCCTCGTACTCCTGGTAATTGCCGTCGAAGAACACCCACTTCGAGTCGCCTTCAGCGGCCAGGATGTGCGTGGCGATCCGATCGAGGAACCACCGGTCGTGGCTGATCACCATGACGGAGCCGGCGAACTCGAGCAGCGCGTCTTCGAGCGCACGCAACGTTTCCACGTCGAGGTCGTTCGACGGCTCGTCCAGCATGAGGACATTGCCACCCGCGATGAGCGTCTTGGCGAGGTGCAGGCGCCCGCGCTCGCCGCCGGAGAGGTTGCCCACCAGCTTCTGCTGGTCGTTGCCCTTGAAATTGAAGCGGCCGAGATAGGCGCGTGACGGCATGACGAACTTGCCCACCACCAGGTTGTCCAGGCCGCCGGACACGTCTTCCCACACCGTCTTGTCGGCCAGCAAACTGTCGCGGCTCTGGTCGACGAAGGCCATCTTCACGGTCGAGCCGACGGTGATGCTGCCTGCATCGGGCTGCTCCTTGCCGGCGATCATGCGAAAGAGCGTCGACTTGCCGGCGCCATTGGGGCCGATGATGCCCACGATGGCACCCGCCGGGATCTTGAAGCTCAGGTCGTCGATGAGCACGCGGTCGCCGAAGCTCTTGGTGACGTTCTTGAACTCGATCACCTCATGCCCCAGGCGATCGGCCACGGGGATGAAGATTTCCTGCGTCTCGTTGCGCTTCTGGTAGTCGTAGTCGGAGAGCTCCTCGAAGCGCGCGATGCGGGCCTTGCTCTTGGCCTGGCGCCCCTTGGGGTTCTGGCGCACCCACTCGAGCTCCTTCTTCATCGCCTTCATGCGGGCGTCTTCGCTCTTTTGCTCCTGCTCCAGGCGCCTTTCCTTCTGGTCCAGCCACGTCGAGTAGTTGCCCTTCCAGGGGATGCCCTGCCCGCGGTCGAGTTCGAGGATCCACTCGGCAGCGTTGTCCAGGAAGTAGCGATCGTGCGTGACAGCGACCACGGTGCCCGGGAAGCGCAGCAGGAACTGCTCCAGCCACTCCACCGACTCGGCGTCGAGGTGGTTGGTGGGCTCGTCGAGCAGGAGCATGTCAGGCTTGGACAGCAGCAGGCGGCACAGCGCTACGCGACGCTTCTCGCCGCCCGAGAGGTTGCGGATGGTGGCTTCCCAAGGCGGCAGGCGGAGTGCGTCGGCGGCAAGCTCGAGCTGCAGGTCCGTGTTCTCCGATCCGGCTGCCGCGATAACGGCCTCCAGCTCCGCCTGCTCCGCGGCGAGCTTGTCGAAGTCGGCATCGGGCTCGGCGTAGGCGGCATACACCTGCTCCAGGCGCGCCTTGGCGGCCAGCACGCCGCCGATGCCCTGCTCCACCGCCTGCCTCACGGTCTGCTCGGGGTCGAGCTGCGGCTCCTGCGGCAGGTGGCCGATCTTCAGGCCCGGCATGGGAACGGCCTCGCCTTCGACGTCCTTGTCGATGCCGGCCATGATCTTGAGCAGCGTGCTCTTGCCCGAGCCGTTGAGCCCCAGCACGCCGATCTTGGCGCCGGGGAAGAAGGACAGCGAAACGTCCTTGAGGATATGGCGCTTGGGCGGAACAATCTTGCCCACGCGGTTCATCGTGAATACGTACTGAGCCATGCTGTCGGTCTTGGATGAAGGGGGCGCACCGCGCCGAGCGGCGTATTGTCGCTGCAGTGCGAGGCACGCTTCTTCCCTCGCCACGGGCCCGGCCTGCACAGGTGTCGACCCCCAGTAACGCAAGGGCGGATCCGAAGATGCGCGCGTACCGCACATCGTCACCGCTACAATCCGCCGCACCAGCGCGAGCCCCAGTCCTCTGCGCTGCGTTCAGTCCTGACACCGAGCCCCAGCGCTCGCCCACCGTCTGCCTGCGACTGGCGCTCACCGCATCGAGCGACAGGCCGATTCCCCGTATACACCATGTCGTTTGATTCCCTCGGTCTTGCCGAGCCGCTGCTGCGCGCCGTCCATGAGCTGGGCTACACCGCGCCGACCCCCATTCAGGCCCAGGCCATCCCCGCCGTGCTCTCCGGTGGCGATCTGCTGGCTGGCGCCCAAACAGGAACCGGCAAGACCGCCGGCTTCACGCTGCCCCTGCTGCACCGCCTCTCGTGCAAACCCGCCGCACGTGACGCCCAGGGCCGCATCGCCGTGCGTGCCCTCATCCTCACACCCACGCGCGAGCTCGCAGCCCAGGTCGAAGAAAGCGTGCGCGCTTACGGCAAGTACCTCAGGCTCAGCTCCATGGTGATGTTCGGCGGAGTGGGCATGCAGCCGCAGGTGGAGCGACTGAAGAAGGGCGTCGACATCCTCGTGGCCACGCCGGGGCGCCTGCTCGACCACCACCAGCAGGGCACGCTGGACCTCAGCCGCGTGGAGATCTTCGTGCTCGACGAAGCCGATCGCATGCTGGACATGGGCTTCATCCACGACATCAAGAAGGTGCTGGCCATCGTGCCGGTGCAAAAGCAGAGCCTGCTCTTTTCCGCCACCTTCAGCGATGACATCAAGAGCCTCGCCGACCGCCTGCTCAACAAGCCGGCGCTGATCGAGGTGGCGCGCCGCAACCAGACGGCCGACACGATCGCGCAGAAAGTGCACCCGGTGGGGCGCGAGCTGAAGAAGGACCTGCTCACCCACCTCATCACGAGCAATGACTGGCACCAGGTGCTGGTCTTCACCCGCATGAAGCACGGCGCCAACCGCCTGGTTGAGCACCTGGTCAAGCACGAGGTGAGCGCCATGGCGATCCATGGCAACAAGAGCCAGGGCGCGCGCACCAAGGCATTGGCCGACTTCAAGAGCGGCGCGTTGCGCGTGCTGGTAGCGACCGACATCGCCGCGCGCGGCATCGACATCGATCAGTTGCCGCACGTGGTGAACTTCGAGCTGCCCAACGTACCCGAGGACTACGTGCACCGCATCGGCCGCACCGGCCGCGCAGGCGCGCAGGGCGAGGCCGTGTCACTGGTATGCGTGGACGAGAACCTGTTCCTGCGTGACATCGAGAAGCTCATCAAGCGCGAGATCCCGAAGGAGATCGTGCCCGGCTTCGAACCTCCAGCGCACGAGAAGCCAGAGCCCATCGTGCTGGGCCGCATGGTCATCGGCGCCGGTGCAGGACGCAGCGGGGGGCGCAACAAAGCTCCAACACGCCGGCCCGCGGGACGTGGCGGTGAAGCGGCGCCGGTCACCAAGCCCTCCCAGTCGTCGCCCCCGAAGCCACAGCAGCAAGCACAAAACCATCGCCACCCAGCGCATACCCCGGCCCGCCAGCCGGCCGCAGCGCCTTCACACACCGCCGCGCGCCATGCAGCGCCCACCTCGGCCCCTGGTGGCACACCACGTCCTGCCGGGCACGGCACCGCGCCGGGCGGCGGTGGGCGCAGGGATGCGCGTCCCCAGCCCCGGCTGACCCAACCCAAGCGCTGATCCGTCGTACGCAACCGATCGCAACCAGCCCTTGCATTCGGAAGCGACTCGACACAGACCCACGCACAAGCGCGCGTTAGCGTTCCGTGTTCTGGAGGATTTGGTCATGCAAAGCACTTGGCGGACCGCCTGGCAAGGACAAGACATCGTCATCTTTCGCGACGAGGTCGAGGTGGACCGTGTGAACGCGTCTCAGGTCGAGCGCGTGGTATTCGTGTATTCCGGCAACGGCGAGTCGCCGGGCGACCTGCAGTACGGGGTGGTTCAGACGTCCGAAGACATCGTCATCTTTCCCGCCGAGACGGGCTTTGCGGGTCGTGTGAACTTCGAGCGGGTGGACTACTGGGCCGAGCGCGGGTGCGTGTATTGGGTGCCGCAGTCACGCGCATCCTTGCCCTTGCGCCTGCGCCGTGGCCGATTCTGGCTACGGCTGTCGTCCACGCCGTCGCACTACATGCGTGTGCCGCGCGCCGAACTGGGCTCGCTCATCGAACAGTGGCCGCTGGAAGGTCCCCAGACCTGGGAACAGCGCAAGTGGCGCCGCATCGAGCGCAGCCGCCCTTTCGCCAAGCGCGACGACACGACGCACAAGGTACGAGCCTGATCTGCCGTCCCGGGAACGCAGACCGGGACTGGCAGATTCTGAAAGTCAATTGAAGGTGTGCAGCTTGACTTTCATGCTGCCGCCTGACTCTTTCTGCAACACCTGCGTCGCGATGCCACCTAGCGCGGTGGGGTTGCCCTTGTCGTCGCGGCCTTTGGCTGACCACTTCGAGGCCACGATGAGCGTGTCGCCGGCGTCGATGATCTTGATGGGCTCCAGGGTGTGGCCAGTGACGCGGTTGCCGAGGAGCCCCGAAAAGAACTGCTCTATCTGAGTACCGCTCTTGACCTCATGCGATGGGGGCAGAAGTACCGCATCGCTTGTGTAGAGCGCGGCAACGCCCTTGGCGTCTCCCTTGTTGAAGGCGCTGTTCCATGCACTGAAGGCCTTGTCCACACTGACCTCATTGGGCCCCGCAGTGCTGACAAGCGATGTGAATGCAAGCGCTGTGCAAGCGAAAAGCTTCGCCTTGATAGACATGGATACCTCCATCTTCCAAAGCGCGCCTGTATTCGCTGCCTGACCGGTTGCCCAGGCGCCAGCAATCGGGTTTGACGATTGTCGTTGCCGGTCCCCTCTTCGGCATCCGGGCATCCTCGGGAGACGCTGCCGCTGGCACCTCCAGGGCCAGCGGCGCTCCGGCGGACCGTCGCCGGCTTCGCCCCCCGAGTTCCGCGCGGCAGGCGTCTGCGGCTTGCCAAGCGTTTGACGCGCTTTCGTGGGCGAGCTCCGGGTTCGGGAAAGAGCCTGGCGCTTCCTGGAGGGCTGCCTCGATCAATTCAGTCGA
The DNA here is from genome assembly GCA_966248995.1 of uncultured Burkholderiales bacterium. Taxonomy (GTDB): domain Bacteria; phylum Pseudomonadota; class Gammaproteobacteria; order Burkholderiales; family Burkholderiaceae_C; genus Albitalea. The sequence goes on from CBINBY010000083.1 coordinate 5,018, forward strand.
AGCGCCCCTCGCGCAGCCATTTGGTCGCGACCCACTTTTCCCCTGCAATGACAGGCGCGCCGCCATGCAGCGTGCGCGTCATGGGGTGTGGCCGGTCGTAGCTGAAGAAGACAGCGTTGCCCTTGAGCGGACTTGCCTCGAAGTGCACATCCGGAAAGGTCGTGGCGCCGCCGCGTGTGGGCGTGTTGAGATACATGAGCACCGTGGCGACCCTTTGACCGCCGCGCTTGAGGATGCTCGGCGTGCCGGGCTGCGCGGGATCGAAGTAGTCGTAATGCGGCTTGTACTGCGCACCCGGGCGGTAGCGCAGCACCTGCAAGCCCTCGCCGTTTTCCACCGGCCACTGGAGCAGTGCCGCGATCCGCGCCTCGATGCGCTGGCACAGCTCGTTCTCGCCACGAGTAAAGAACATGCCGTCGCTCGTGCGTGCCGCGTTGACCTCGCTGCCGCCGGTGGCGAGGTGAACCGTCTCCGAGCGGATCAGGCGCGCACGTGCCAACTCAATCAGTTCATCGCACTCGTCGTGCGCGAGGAACCCGCCCATCACCACCACGCGTGGGCTGCGCATGGAGGTGAGGACGCTAGCCTCGCGATCGCCGCAAGACAGCATTGTTTCGCCCTCCATCGACATGGGGTCGGGCACGAGCACCGGCACCGGCAAACCGTTCGCCTTGGCGTGGTCGGCAAGGTAGCCGCGCAAGGTGTCCTCGAGCGCCGTCACGGCGATGTCCTCCTGCCAGCCGCTGTCCATCATGGACTTGAGCACGACATCGGGCGAGTGGCCCGCCGAAGCCTGGGCCACGATCCATTGACGCAATTCGGGAGTGATCTGCTGGACGCTCATGGCGTCAATTTTGGCCTGCCAGGTGGGGGCCGACGGGCGACGGGGAAGTAACCGATGGCGTCGGGCGCACACCGCGTGCGCGATGGCACACACTCCTTGAAACCGAAGGCTTCAGTCGAGACGGCGGCGAAACACCAAGCGATCGGGGTCGGAGACGGAACGGTCCAACGCATAGCCCTCCAGATTGAAGCTCTCCAGCCCTTGCGGCGTGGCGATGCGGTGCTGGATGGCATGGCGCACCATGAGGCCGCGTGCCCGCTTGGCGAAGAAGCTGATGATCTTGTAGCGGCCGCCCTTCCAGTCCTCGAAGGCACAGTGGATGACCCGGGGTTTGAGCGCAGGACGGTCGACGGCGCGGAAGTACTCCTGCGAGGCCAGGTTCACGATCACCGGCGTGGCATCGGCCGCCAGTCGTGTGTTGAGGTGCTCCGCGAGGGTCTCTCCCCAGAAGTCATAGAGGTTGCGGCCGTGCTCGGTGGGTAGCGACGTACTCATCTCCAGCCGGTACGGCTGCAACTTGTCCAGCGGCCGCAACACGCCGTAAAGGCCGGAGAGGATGATCACGTGGTCCTGTGCCCAAGCGATGTCGCCTGCGGGGAGGCTGGCGGCATCGAGGCCTTCGTACACATCACCGTCGAAGGCATAGACGGCGGGCTTGCTGTTGCGTCCGGTGAATCGGGGCGACCAGGCGGCATAACGGGCCACGTTGAGCTCGGCCAGCGCCGGAGAAAGGCTCATGAGCGCTGCAATCTCGTCGACCGATCGGGATTTGAGCGTCTCGATGAGTTCGGCGGAACGCCAGGCGAACAGGGGCGGAGCGAGCGCTGGCACGGGCGCAGGCGTGTCGTAATTGAGGGACTTGGCGGGGGACAGGAGGAAGAGCATGAAGTCGCACGGCAATGAGGCAGGCGCGACTCTATCGAATGGTCGGCAGATGCAAAGTCACCGGAAATCGCGACTCCTGCTCTGCAGGCCCTGCAGCAGCGCGGAGTGATCTACCAGTTTCATGGCCACCAGGTGCATCACATCGCCCTCGCGCTGCCACTGCCCATACACCGTGAGCAGCTTAGCTGCCAGCAGCGGCTGGCGCTGCGCTTCGAACACCCTGGGCCAGATGATCACGTTGACCTGGCCGGTCTCGTCTTCCAGCGTGACGAAGACGGTGCCATGGGCCGTGCCAGGGCGCTGGCGATGGGTGACCAGGCCGCTGGCGCGTGCGAGACGGCCGTGCGGATAGGTCTTGAGCACCGCAGCTGTCTCCACCCGAAAACGGGCCAGCGATTCGCGCAGCAGCGCCAGCGGATGGCACTTGAGCGAGAGGCCCAGGGCGCGATAGTCGGCCAGCATGTTCTCAACCTCGGTGGGCGCATCGAGCACGGCCGGCACTTCGCTCGACCGAGCGTCGCGCAGCAGCGCCGTGGGCCGGGTGTCGATGCCCGCCACACCCCATGCGGCCTGGTGCCGATGGCCGGCCAACGCCTGCAGTGCATCCGCTTCCGCGAGCGCTTGCAGATCGTGTGCGTTCAACTGGGCGCGGCGCGCCAGGTCTTCGAGGCCGGCAAAGCGCCCCGCCTCTCGCGCCTGCACGATGCGACCCGCCACCTTCTCGGAGAGCCCACTCACACGGTTCAAGCCCAGGCGCACGGCGCGCATGGGCTCGCCGGTAGTGCTGCGGCCCGTCTCGGCCTCACCTTCCAGCACGCATTCCCAGACGCTCACCGTCACATCGACCGGAAGCACCGTCACCCCATGCTCTCGCGCATCTCGCACCAGCTGAGCAGGAGCGTAGAAACCCATGGGCTGACTGTTGAGCAGGCCCGCGAGAAAGGCATCAGGGTGATGCAGCTTGACCCAGCTGCTGGCATAGGCAATGAGGGCGAAACCCGCAGCGTGGCTTTCCGGGAAGCCGTATTCGCCGAACCCCTGAATCTGCCTGAAGATGCTTTGGGCGTACTCCTGCGAGTAGCCCTTTTCCACCATGCGCCCGACCAAACGTTCTTCGAAGGGCTCAAGGCCGCCGCGGCGCTTCCATGCGGCCATGGCACGGCGCAGGCGATCGGCCTCGCCCGCAGTGAAATCGGCCGCCAGCATGGCGATCTGCATCACCTGCTCCTGGAAGATGGGAATGCCCTTGGTGCGCTCGAGCGCGGGCCTCAGCTCCTGTGGGCAGTCGATCTCCTCGTCCGCCACCTGGCGATTGCGCAGGTAGGGATGCACCATGCCGCCCTGGATGGGGCCGGGCCGCACGATCGCGACCTGCACCACGAGGTCGTAGTACACCCGCGGCTTCAGGCGCGGCAGCATGCTCATCTGCGCACGGCTTTCGATCTGGAACACGCCGATGGTGTCGGCGCGGGAGATCATGTCGTAAGTGGGCTCGTCGCCGTCTTGGATGTCCTGCATCTCGAAGCGGCGGCCCAGCTTGTCGCCGATGAATTCCAGCGAGCGGCGCATTGCGCTCAGCATGCCGAGCGCGAGCACGTCGACCTTGATGAGGCCGAGGGTGTCGAGATCGTCCTTGTCCCACTGCACGACACTGCGGTTTTCCATGGCTGCGTTCTCCACGGGCACCAGCTGTTCGATCTGGTCGCGCGCGATGACGAAACCGCCCGGGTGCTGGCTCAAATGCCGCGGAAAACCGATGAGCTGCTGGGTAAGTTCCACCCACAGCCGAGTGAGCGGCGCATCGGGATCGAAGCCGTTCTCACGCAGGTGCTCGGCACTGATGGTGCGCCCATCGAACCAGTGCTGGCCCTTGGCCACCGCATCGATGCGTTGCAAGTCGATGCCCAGCGCGCGACCGACGTCGCGCAATGCCGAGCGTGGGCGATAGCAGATCGCCACCGCGGTCAGGGCAGCACGGTGCCGACCGTACTTGCCATAGATGTACTGGATGACCTCTTCGCGGCGCTGGTGCTCGAAGTCGATGTCGATGTCTGGCGGTTCGTTGCGCTCGGCGCTGATGAAACGCTCGAACAGAAGTGAGGCGCGGCGAGGATCGACCTCTGTGATCTCCAGGCAGTAGCAGATCAGCGAGTTGGCAGCGCTGCCACGACCCTGGCACAGGATGCCCCGCTCGCGCGCCCAGCGGACGATGTCGGCCACGGTAAGGAAATAGGGTTCATAGCGCAACTGCTCGACGAGGGCCAGCTCATGCTCGATCTGCCGGCGATGCTCCTCGGGCAGGCCACCGGGAAACCGCTTGGGCACACCGGCATGCACGAGCTTGCGCAGATGGCTTACGGGCGTTTCGCCTGGAGGCACGATCTCTTCCGGATACTCGTACTTCAACTCGGACAGCGAGAAGCTGCACCGGCGCGCGAGCATCAGAGTGGCATCCAGCCATTCGCTTTCGTAGAGCGCGGTGAGGCGACTGCGCGAGCGCAGGTGCTGCTCGGCATTGGGCGCAAGCCGCAAGCCGCACTGAGCCACCGGTTGGCCCAACCTGGTGGCGGTGAGCGTGTCCTGCAACGGCTTGCGCGAGCGCAGATGCATGAGCACGTCTCCCGCCGCCACGATAGACAGGCCGGCGACCTGCGAAACGCGGCGCACCTTGTCGGCGAGCTCATCGTCACCGGCCCTGCACAACAGCTCCAAGGCAAGCACCGCGCGATCGCCGAACCAGGACTTGATCCACATCGCATGGGCGTAGATCTCCTCGAAGGTCTGTGCCGCATCCGGCACCAGCAGGGCCAGGCAACCAGGCAGGCCAGCGAGCGTGGGCGCATGGGGCACCTTGCCTTCCACGTCAGCGGGGTGCGCGACATAGCATCCTTTTGCAGCACGCCGACGGGCCACCGTGATCCAGTGCGAAAGGTTGCCGTAGCCGCGTCGCGTCTGCGCAAGCAATACCAGACGGGCATGCGGCGCGCCGCTCTCCGGCTGAGTAAGCCTCATCTCGCTGCCAATGATCAGATGCAGTTCGCGTCGCAGTGCCTCGGAATGAGCTCGCACCACGCCCGCGACCGAACACTCATCGGTGATGGCCAGCGCGCTGTAGCCTAGCTCGTGTGCACGCTCAACCAGCTCTTCCGGATGCGACGCGCCGGCAAGGAAGCTGAAGTTGCTGCGGCAGTGCAGCTCGGCGTAGGCGGAGAGCATGAACCTGCACTTTGAAAGACGGGAAGCACTTCGCAGGAAACCACCTCATCGTTTCGGACCTGGCGCTCAACACGCCAGGGCCTGAGCGGATGCCTTTCGCCCTCCCCTCCCCGCCGTGGCGGAGACCACCTGATAGAGCGGCGGTGTCTGCTCCGTCACATGGCACGTGCCGGAAATACTTTCCACGGCGGTCCAAACGCTGAAGGTTCCCTTGCCCAGGATTTCCTCAACGCTGAAGGTCTCCTTGCTGAGGGCTTCCTCGCCAGGGACCACCTCACCAAAGCCTGTCGTGCTGAGGCGCCCCTTGCCCCATGCACCTGCGCCCGCTGCTTTGGGGAAGCGCAGTGTCACCCGATAGGCTGCAGCCGGCATCTCGACCTTCGGCGGGGAGTGGAAGAGGAAGACAGGCTCGGCGACGGGATGTGCCGCACCCAGTTCGCCCTCTCTGAGAGGAGGCAGCCAACCAGCGAGCACGTCGAGCGGGTTGCGCATTGCTCCGCTGCCCAGTTGGACAACATGGGTGTAAACCATGGTCGTGCTCACATCGGCATGGCCCAGCAGTTCCTGCACCGTGCGTATGTCATAGCCGCTTTGCAGTAGATGGGTAGCGAAGGAATGGCGCAGCGTGTGCGGCGTAGCCGGCTTCGCGATGCCGGCAGCTTCAAGCGCTCGCTTGAAGGCGCGCTGGATCACCTGCTCCTGCAGATGGTGTCGCTGCAATGTGCTGCTACGCGGGTCGATCGAAAGCTGTGCCTGTGGAAACAACCAGAACCAAGCCCAAGAGGCCCCAGCACGGGGATACTTCCGATCCAGAGCGGAGGGCATGTGCACCCCGTCCCGGCCAGCGTCGCGATCCTCTTCCCACCGCATGCGCGCGCGAGCCAGCTGTTCCTGCAAGGCGGGTACCAGCGCAAGGGGCAGCATAACCACCCGATCCTTGCCGCCCTTGCCTTCGCGCACGATCACGGCACGGCGCTCGAAATCAATGTCCTTTACCCGAAGACGGGCTGCCTCCGGGATGCGCATGCCGGTGCCATAGAGCAGTTGCATCACCAGTCGCTGCTCGCCCTCCGGCACATGATCGAACAGACGCAATACTTCATCAGGAGTGAACACCACGGGCAAACGCTTATGGCCCTTGGGATGATCAATCTCGTTCATCCATGGCACATCCTGTCCCAGCACTTTCTGATAGAGGAATAGCAGCGCCGAGAGCGCCTGCTTGTGCGTAGGCGCCGCGACCTGGCGCTCGACGGCCAACCTGGTAAGAAACGCTTCCACTTCCGATCGCCCCATCTCACCGGGGTGGCGCATGCGATGAAAGTGCACGAAAGCCCGAATCCAATGGACATAGGCTTGCTCCGTGCGAATGTCGTAGTGCAGGTACCGGATGCGCTCGCGCACCTGATCCAGCAGACGCGAGGACTGCAACGGGGGCAAGGTACGGGCTGAAGGAGTGTGTTTTGGTTTCATGGCTGTATGGATATACAGTATATGAAATGAAGTGCCACAACACCATGCCCTTAGGGAGACGATGAAGAGAAAGAGAGTCGAGGCATGGCGCGACACACCCCCCGCGACAGGAATCGCGGACTCAGGTGCACCGTGGCCGGAATCGCAAGTCCCGACAGACACAGGAACGCGCCAAGCTACGCATCGGTCGTCGCAGTAGCGGTTTACAAGAGCACCTCAGTAACCAAGAAGTTGAGCCCGATACAGGGGCTCGCAGTGTGTCCGCTACCGCCAAGACTCGCACAGCCATTACCGCTACACCACTGTCGAACTCGTCGGAAAGAAGATGCCGTTGGTCGAGCCGCCGCTGTCCAGGATCGCTCGCAGGCAACTTCACGACCGTAACAAAAGTGTGTCGAAATGCGCGCGCACGAAAGTTCGGAAAGCGTCACCATGTGGCAAGTGCCGGTGCGCGCATCCGACCCATGCAGAGCATGTCCTTGCCGAAGAATCCCTCGCCGTGGCGATATTTCACGCGCTCCTCGCGATTGGCCTGCAGCATCGTGCTGTGGGTGGCTGCCGCGGTAGGCGGGCTGGCCGGCTTGGCGGCTGTGATGACACGAGCCGCCGATCAGCAGCTTCAGGCCGATGCGGCGCATGCAGCCCTGCAATGGGCGACCTTCCTGGTCAAGCATGTGCATGGAGTGGACCACTTCCTCGAAGAGGGCAAAGTCACACCGGAGCTGCTGGAAGAACTGCGAGAGTTCCATAACGCTGGCGAAGTGTTCCGCTTCAAGGTCTTCGATCGTGAAGGGCGCCTGCTGCTGGTGTCGGACGACCTGGACAAAGGCCGTATCCCGGGGCCGGGGGACCCCACCCTACTTGCGCAGACCGACGGGCACAGGCACCACGAGGTCCCTGGCATCGCACAAGGCAAGGGCACTGTGGTGACGCTCAAGCGCGAACCCCTGTCTGGCCGCCCTGCCGTGTACAGCGAAGCGTATGTCCCGGTCGAGCGCAACGGCCACGTGCTGGGAGTCGTGCAAGCCTATGTCGACCAGGGGGCCCGCGAGGCGCGCATCGCCTCGGCGTTCCGTCACGTGGCCCTGGCCGTTGCCGCGGTGCTTTGCGCCCTGGCCGCGGTGGCAGTGTGGCAATGGCAGCAGCACCTCAAGCGCCAGCGGGAGGCCGAACGCAAGGTTCGCTACCTGGCCCACCACGACGCGTTGACCGGGGCGGTCAATCGCGCCAGCTTCGGCGCGGCCCTGGATCAGGCACAGGCCCTGGCAAAGGCGGGTGGTCCGTCGTTCGCGGTCTTGTGCATCGACCTGGATCACTTCAAGGAAGTCAACGATTCGCTGGGCCACGCGGCGGGCGACACCGTGCTGCGCGGCGTGGCCGAACGGCTCAGGGCACTGGTTCGCCGGGAGGATGTCGTGGCACGCCTGGGCGGCGACGAGTTCGCGGTGCTGCAGGCGGGCATCAACTCCGCAGACGAAGTCGCGAGCCTGGCCGAGCGGGTGGTGGAGGCGCTCACGCGGCCTCACGAGGTACGGAGCCAGCAGGTACGTGGTGGCGCGAGCGTCGGCGCAGCCATCTACGGACCCGATATCCCGAACGTCGACGCACTCCTGCACCAGGCCGACGCGGCGCTGTACCACGCCAAGCTGAACGGACGAGGCCGTTTCAGCTTCTACGACGCCGAGACCGACCTGCAGCGCCAGGAACGCCTCTCCACGGCACGCGACCTGCGCCAGGCCCTACAGGACGAACAGTTGCACCTGCATTTCCAGCCGCTGTACGAAGGCGACGGGCGCACGCTGGTGGGCTACGAAGCCCTGGTGCGCTGGACCCACCCGCAGCGCGGCCCGGTGTCGCCGGCCGAGTTCATTCCGCTGGCCGAGGAGAGCGGACTGATCGACGATCTCGGTGCCTGGGTGCTGGAGCGCGGCTGCGAGGAAGCTGCGTGCTGGCCCACCTCGCTCAGCCTGGCCGTCAACCTGTCGGCGCTGCAGTTCCGCGGCGGCAAGCTGGTGGAGACGGTCGGACGCTGTCTGCACAAGAGCGGCCTGCCCGCCTCGCGGCTGGAGCTGGAGATCACCGAATCGCTGCTCATGAGCAACACCGAGCAGGTCGTGCAGACGCTGCACGAGCTGACGGCCATGGGCGTGCGCATCTCGATGGACGACTTCGGCACCGGTTACTCAAGCCTGGCGTACCTGTGGCGCTTCCCCTTCGACAAGGTGAAGATCGACCGCGCCTTCACGCAGAACCTGGACAAGGATCCCAAGGTCAGCCTGATCGTGCGCTCCATCGTGCTGCTCGCTCACTCGCTGAACATCCGGGTCAATGCCGAGGGCGTGGAGTCGGCCGCCCAGCTGCGGGCCTTGCAGGAACATGGCTGCGATGAGTTGCAGGGCTTCCTGCTCGGCCGCCCCACGGCCTCGCGTGACCTTCGGCATCACGGCGCGCGCGCCGAAGTCACCCAGGCGATACCCCGCGCACAGAGCAACTTCGGCTCGCTCGAATCACTGCGCGAGCCGACGCAAGCGATGCCGCTGTGAACTGCGGCCCCAGGGCCGGCCACCCTGATAATCGCCGGCTCATGTCGTATCGCCTCCTCCCCTCCCGTTTGTTGACCGGACCATCCGCCGAGCGCGCGTGGCGCCTGCTGGCCGTCGTGCTGATGGCGGTGGTCGCCGGCCTTGCGCTCAGCCCGAGTCCACCGCACATCGCGGACACCGGCTGGGACAAGCTCAACCATGTGCTCGCCTTCGTCGCGCTGGCCTTCTGTGGAGGGCTGGGCTTTCCCGGCGCGTGGTCGCGCGCCGCACTCGTGGCGGCTGCGCTGGTCGCGTACGGCGGAGCGATCGAGCTGCTGCAGTTGATGGTGGCCACTCGCATGGCGGACTGGGCCGATTTGCTGGCCGACGTGATCGGCACGGGCTTGGGCCTCGCGCTGGCCGATCTGCTGCGACGCCTGTGCAGCAGCAGCGGCACACACGCTCAAGCGCTGGCGGCTGAAGCGTCCGGCCATTCCGGAATGGGCCCGGGCGGGTCATAACGACACGCTTGCACGGCCTCTGCACCGGGCTCTTGCACCGAGTTGCACGCCGAACCCGGCGCAGCCCCATCGAGGGCGTCTTCCAGTGATGCATCGCGCGCGGGTATTTCGTTTGCCCGTCCAGACTTGAGCGCAGCAGGGGCTACGGTACCCATCGGCCCCGGCGGCGGGCGCTCGCTGCACCGCAGATGGGCCATGTCGTATCTCTCCCCACACATGCTCTGGCTCGCGCTGATCCTGCCGCTGCAGGTGGCGGCCTACCTGTGGCTGATGCGGCGCCGAAAGAAGGTGGCTATGCGTTTTTCGCATCTGGGGGCAGTCAAGGAAGCGCTGGACCGGACCAGCTGGCGGCGCCACGTACCGCCGCTCCTGCTGCTGGCCGCCTGCGCGGTGATGGTGCTGGCGCTCGCTCGGCCAGCGGCCCCGGTGGTGCTGCCCGCCATGAGGCAGACCGTGATGCTCGCCGTGGACGTGTCCGGCAGCATGCAGGCGCCCGATGTGGCGCCCAATCGCATGCGCGCTTCACAGCAGGCCGCCAAGATGTTCGTGCATCGGCTGCCGCGCGATGTGCGCGTGGGCCTGGTGGCGTATGCGGATACGGCGCACCTGGTGCAGCCGCCCACGGCCGATCGCTCGGAGGTGCTTGCCGCCATCGACCGGCTGCAGCTGCAAGGCGGCACGGCGATTGGAGAGGGAATCCTGATGTCGCTCGCGGCCCTGTTTCCCGACCGCGATGCGCAGTTTGCGGATCCCGGGATGAACGGGCACTTCCCCCCTGGCTCCCCCGCAATGGCGCCGGGCTCGACGATGGCCTTCAAGCCGGTACCGCCGGGCTCGGACCGGTCGGCCGTGATCGTGCTGCTCACCGATGGCCAGAACACCATCGGCCTCGACCCGGTCGAAGCGGCGCAGATCGCCGCGAGCCGGGGCATCAAGGTCTACACGGTCGGCTTCGGCACCAGGGACGGCGAGGTCATGGGCCCGGAGGGCTGGACCGTGCGTGTGCAGCTCGACGAGGACATGCTCAAACAGGTGGCCCAACTCACGCGCGGCCAGTATTTCCGCGCCTCCAACGGCAACGAACTGGTGAAGGTGTATGAAGGGCTGCAGGGCCGGCTCGTGATGGAGCGCAAGGAGACGGAGGTCACCGCGCTGTTTGCCGGCGCGGCCGCGCTGCTGCTGATCGCAGGCGCAGGGCTGTCGGTGCTTTGGTTCGGCCGTGTGAGTTGAATCGGCCACGGTGGCAATCCGCGGACCCACGACCGGAGCTCCGCGATCCCCTGCTTTGCGGGCGTGCATCCACTGCGCGCTTGCTTCATGCTGGAATGAGCGTCGCAGCGTCGCTCGTCCACCGGTGGCCCGGCAGGCCGAGAGCGCTTGCGCGCGCTTGCCGGGGGGTCGCCATGAAGTACCTTTTGCCCGAACTGCTATGGCTGGCGTTGGCGCTGCCTCTGCAGATCGCCGCCTACCTCTGGCTGCTGCGACGACACAAAAAACGTGCGATCCGTTATTCGCACGGCGAATTGGTGAGGCAAGCGCTCGGCGTGCAAGCGCGCTGGCGCCGCCACGTGCCGCCCGCGTTGCTGATGCTGGCCTGCACAGCCATGCTGGTTTCCACGTCGCGCCCGGCCGCGTTGCTGGCGCTGCCCACCGAACAGCAGACGGTCATCCTCGCGGTCGATGTGTCCGGAAGCATGCTGGCCTCCGATGTAGCACCGACGCGCCTGCGGGCCTGCCAGCAGGCCGCAAAGGATTTTGTCGCCGGGCTGCCGCGTCGGGTTCGTCTGGGCCTGGTGGCCTACGCCGACAGCGCGCATGTGGTGCAGTCGCCGACCACGCAGCGCCGACAGCTCCTCGACGCCATCGACCGGCTGCAGCTGCAAGGCGGCACCGCCATGGGCGAGGGCATCCTCACAGCGCTGGCCGCGCTGTTCCCGGACCGCGAAGTGGACGCCAGCGAGCCACGTGAAACGGCAGCCGTGCCGCTGGGTGCCAAGCGCACCTCGGCCAGGCGCTCGCTGGCCGCCCTGCCGCCGGTACCACCCGGTTCGAACCGGTCGGCCGCGATCGTGCTCCTCACCGATGGTCAGAACACCCAGGGGGTCGAGCCGATGAAGGCGGCGCGGCTGGCCGCCGACCGTGGCATCAAGGTGTACACCGTGGGTTACGGCACCAAGGAGGGCGAAGTGACCAGCCCCGAAGGGTATGCCGTTAGCGTGCGGCTGGATGAGGAGACGCTGCGGCAGATCGCACAGGTCACGCGGGCCGAGTACTTCCATGCCGCCGACGGGCAGCAGTTGACGAGCATCTATCAGGGCCTGCAAGGCCGCCTGGTGGTGGAGAAGCAGGACACGGAGATCACCGCGCTCTTCGCCGGCGCGTCGGCGCTGCTGCTGCTGGCGGGACTTGGGCTGTCGTTATGGTGGTTCGGTCGACCGTGACCTCGGCGTGACCAAAAGCCACTGAAACGTGAGATGTATGGGGCCGAATCGGGACCTGGGCTCTCCATACTCGCTGGGCATCGCGGACACGTCGTCCTCGATGCCGCCCAAGGAGTGCCTCATGAAGTCTTCGATCCTCCTTCACCCGGCCCGTGTCCTGGCCATCCTTGCTGCCTTCGGAGCCGGCGCGGCATGCGCCGCCGACCCATCGGGCGCAAGCACGGCAACGACCGAGCCCGAACGCCAGAGCGCCTCGACCGAGACCCCTCAAGCGCCTTCGGACAGCAGCACCATGGGCGGCAACATGGCCAGCGCGAGCAGCAGCAGCATGGGCAGCCCTGACGCCACGCAGGAAAAGCCCGCCTGGCTGGACAACGAAACCAGGGTCAACGGGATCTTCGTCCAGGATTGAACGCCGGCACCCGTGGCCCCAGCGCCACGGCCATGCGCACGAGATGCGACAGGGAGGCCGCCCGCATCTTCTCCATGACGTGCGCGCGGTGCGTTTCCACGGTGCGGGTGGACAAGCCCAGGCGATCGGCGATGAGCTTGCTCGGCTGGCCGTCCACCACCTGCGCCATCACCTCCTTCTCGCGCTCGGTGAGGCTTGCGTATCGGCGCTCCAGCGTCGCTCGCTCGCCGGCATCGTCCTGCAGCTGCTGAGAGCGGCGTATGCCCTCGTGGATGCGGTCCAGCAGGAGCTGGTCGTGAAAGGGCTTTTCCACGAAGTCGAGCGCGCCGGCGCGCATGGCGCGCACCGCCGTGGGGATGTCGCCATGGCCGGTCATCAGGATCACGGGAAGCGTCACGCCCTCCTGCGCGAGGCGCTCCTGAAGCTCCAGGCCGCTCATGCCGGGCAAGCGCACATCGATCACCAGACACCCCGGCGCACCGGGGTGGTACTCGGCGAGGAAGTCCTGCGCGCTCGGATACACGCGCGACGCCAACCCTACGGAGCGCAGGAGCAGCGCCAGCGCCTGCCGCACATCGGCCTCGTCGTCGATCACGTGTACGACGGCATCGTCTCCCATGCAGGCTTCTCCCCTCGGAATCCGTCTCCACTCACGCGCCTGCGGCCGGCGGCAACGCCAGATGGAACCTCGCACCGCGCTTGCCGGGCGACTCGTCCAGCCACAGGCGGCCCCCGTGAGCCTCGGCGATGGAGCGGCTGATCGCCAAACCCACGCCCATGCCGCCGGGCTTGGTGGTGAAGAAGGCGTCGAAGATGCGAGGTGCGGCTTCCGCCGGCACGCCCGGGCCGCTGTCACGCACGGTGATCCACACCTCGCCGTTTCGCGCCTGCGTTTCCACGGCCAGCACGCGTTCCTTGCATCGCGCCCGGTGCATGGACTCGATGCCGTTGCGCGCCAGGTTGAGCACCACCTGCTCGATCTGAATCTTGTCGACGCGCATGGATGGGAGCCCCGGCCGCAATCTCAGCTGCACCTGCACGCCGCACTGGGAAGCCTCCGCACGGCACAGGTCGACCACCTCCGCGGCGAGCACGTTCGCATCCACCGGCACGGCACGCACGTCCTCGCGTGCCATGAAGCCGCGCAGCCGGTGGATGATCTGCGCCGCGCGCTCGGCCTGCACGGCCACACGCTCCAGTGTCTCGGCGAGCGTCACGGGGCTCTCGCCGGCGGCCAGGAGACGCTGGCAGGCCTGCGCATAGGTGCGCACCGCGGTCAGCGGCTGGTTGATCTCGTGTGCGATGGCCGAGGCCATCTGGCCCATGGCGCTGATGCGCCCCACGTGCGCGAGCTGCTGCAGGTGCTCCCGGCCCTGCTCTTCGGCGCGCCGCCGTTCGGTCACGTCGCGGCCATCGGCCACCACCGCGGCCAGCCGCCCCTGGGCATCGAGCATGGCCTTCTGCGACCACGCGATGCAGCGCCAACCCTGCGCGGTATGCACGCGCTCCTCGAAGCGCGCCTCGTGCGGTGCCAAGGCGAGGGCATCCCACGCAGCCTGGAAGGCATGTCGATCCTCAGGAGCGGCTTCGGGGCGGAACGATCGGCCCAGCAGGCCTGCCTCCTCCACGCCGAACAGACGACAGAACGACGCGCTCACGAACAGCAGTCGCTGATCAGGGTCGTACTTGACGATCACATCGGTCTGGTGCTCCAGCAGCAGGCGGTAGTTCTCCTCGCTGGCCCGCAGCACGTCCTCGGCGCGCTTGCGGCGCAACTCGGCCGCGGCACGTGACACGAAAATCTGGAACAGCGGGCTGTCGAGGATGGCCCGATCCAGCAAACCCTCCGTCTCGAAGGCAACGTGGCCGATGAGCTGGCGGCCGGCAGTGTCGAAGATGGGCGCGCCCAGGTAGCCTTCGAGACGCCGCTCGCGCGCTTGCGGGTAGCGCTCGCCCAGCCCCTGGCCGATGCACACCACGCTGCCTTCGCGGACGACAAGCTCGCAGGGCGTGCCTGCAATGTCGAACTCGAAGTTGGAATGCATCTCGCCATCGAACCAGTAGGCCAGCGTGCGCACGCGGGTGACCGGCCGATCCACGCATTCGGCGATGAAGGCGCAGCGCAGGTCGAAGGCCTGCGCCAGGTTGCGCATCAGGGTGTGGAAGAAATCGCCGCCGGTGAGGGGGGCGGTTGCGCTCGCGATCCAGCGCAGGAGCGCATCCTCGTCACGCGGCATCGAGCGGGTGGCAGGCATGGCGGTGGCTTGCATGCGAGGACCTCCGGTCCGTCCGACTTCGTGCCTTCGTTGCATCAGGCATGCCGGCGAGTGGCGCCGATGGGCGGGCCCACGGGCTCCTGGCCCTCACCCCAGCCCTCTCCCTGCTCTGACGCCCCCGGGGCCGGGCTGCGCCCAGCCCGCCCCACGAGGGGCAAGGAAAGGAGGAAGGTGCATTCTGGGACGACAAGGGCCGCAAGTGAAGCCCGCCCCTCCCCCCACTGGGGAGAGGGTTGGGTGCAGGGGCCGAGGACCATCGCGGCCCTCCGTAGTCCCCGCAATCCATTGCGCAGCGCCACGGATGGCGTCGGCGCGCCGGCTGCCTATGCTTCATGACGCTCCTACTCACCGACAGGGGCCAGAACGATGAACCGCCGCATCCTCGTCATCGAAGACAACGCCGATATCGGCCGCCTGCTGCAGCTGCATCTGGCGGCCATCAATTGCGATGTGTACTGGATCGCCGACGGCCTGGCCGGCGCCGAGGAGGCCGAGCGCGGCGGCTATGACCTGGTGGTGCTCGACCTCATGCTGCCCGGGCTCGACGGGCTGGAGATCTGCCGGCGGTTGCGCAGCCGCGAGCCGCAGGTGCCCATCCTCATGCTCACTGCCAAGTCGTCCGAACTCGACCGCGTGCTCGGCCTCGAGCTGGGTGCCGATGACTACCTCACCAAGCCGTTTTCGGTGGCCGAGTTCGTGGCACGAGTGAAGGCCCTGCTGCGCCGCATGGCGAGCCTCAAGGTCACACCACCGCGCGACGACGGCGAACAGATCCGCATCGGGGGGCTGTTCATCGACGTGGCGCGCCGTGAAGTGCGCGTGGACGACGAGCCCGTGGATCTCACGGCGAAGGAGTTCGACCTGCTCACTCACTTCGCGCGCAGCCCCGGCCGCGTGCTGTCGCGCTCGCAGTTGCTGCAGCAGGTGTGGGGCTACGGGCACAGCGGCTACGAGCACACCGTCAACACGCACATCAACCGCCTGCGCGCCAAGATCGAGCGCGACCCCAACCAGCCGGAGTACATCCAGACCGTCTGGGGTGTGGGCTACCGCTGCAAGGATCCGCGCGACACGTTCACGCGCACTGCGCACTGATCCAATACGCCAGGAAGGACGCGCCATGTGGGGCACGCTGTCGGGCCGGTTGGCCGTGGTGCTTGCGTCCCTTTTCCTCGCGGGCGGGGCCGTGCTCATGGGCAGCTCGATGCCCATGCCGAAGCTGGGGGAGCTGGTGGAGGTGGGCGCGGTGCTCGTGGCCGGCTCCATCGCCTTTGCCCTGCTGGTGGCCGTGTCGGTGTTCAGGTTGTACGCCCGACGGCTGCACCTGCTGGCCCGGGAGATGGAAGACTTTCGCGCCAGCCGATTCACGAAGCCCAGGCACCTGCCCTGGGCACGCGACGACGGCGATGAGATCGACCGTCTGGCCTTCGCTTTCGGCCAGATGAGCGACCACATCGCGCGCCAGATCACCGAACTCGAGCGCCACGACGCGCAGCGCCGCGAATTGCTGGCCAATGTGTCGCACGACTTGCGCACGCCGCTCACGCTCATGCAGGGCTACCTGGAGACGCTGCTGCTGCGACGCGGGGAGCTCGATGCAGCCGAGGAACGCAGCTGCCTGGAAGTGGCCGCGCGTCACGCCGAGCGGCTGGGCCGCCTGGTGGCGGATCTGTTCGAGCTCGCCAAGCTGGACGGCCGCGCCGGACGCATCCAGGCCGAGCCGTTTTCGCTGGCCGAGCTCGCGCAGGACATCGCACAAAAGTTCGCGCTGCATGCCTCGTCGGCCGGCGTGCGCATGGCGCTCCAGCTGCAACCCTGGTGCCCCCCGGTGCGGGGCGACATCGGCATGGTCGAGCGCGCCCTCGAGAACCTGGTGGAGAACGGGCTGCGGC
>CBINBY010000084.1:0-21363 GCA_966248995.1 uncultured Burkholderiales bacterium
ATTCGCTGACCCGCTACGCCATGGCGCAGCGCGAGATCGCGCTGGCCATCGGCGAGCCGCCAGCCACCAAGGGCTACCCGCCCAGCTGCTTCGCCAAGCTGCCACAGCTCGTGGAGCGCAGCGGCAACGGGGTGGCGGGCGGCGGCTCCATCACGGCCTTCTACACCGTGCTCAGCGAGGGCGACGACCAGCAGGACCCGATCGCCGACGCCGCCCGAGGCATCCTCGACGGCCACATCGTGCTCTCGCGCGAGCTGGCCGAGGCGGGCCACTACCCGGCCATCGACGTGGAGAAGTCGATCTCGCGTGTGATGACCAGCGTGTCGGAGAGCACGCACCTCGAGGCCGCGCGGCGCCTGCGGCAGCTCCAGTCCAAGCTGACCCGGGCGCGTGACCTCATCCAGCTCGGCGCCTACACGCCGGGGCACGACCCAGAGCTCGACATGGCGGTGCGCCTGCAGCCGGCCATGACCGCGCTGCTGCAGCAGGACATGCACGAGCGCGCCACGCTTGCGGCCAGCGTGCACCAGCTGCGCATGGCGCTCCAGGGTTGACGCATCGACGTGAACATTCGACGTGGACATCGAAACGTGAAAGGTGAATCGCCATGAACCCCATGCAACCCCTGCAGGCGCTGCTGGCGCAAGCCGAGCGCGAGCGCGACGAGGCGTGGGGCCAGGCGAAATCCGCCGCGGACCGGCACGCCGGCGCGGTGTCGCAGGCACAGGAGCTGCTCGCCTACCGGCGCGAGTACGAGCAGCGCTGGAACGAGCAGTTCAAGACCGGAGGCCGCATGGAGGTGGTGCACTGCTACCGCAGCTTCATGGAGCGGCTGACGCACGCGCTGGAACAGCAGGAGCGCATCGTGCAGCAGGCGGCGCAGCAGATGGAGCAATCGCGGGCCCGGCTGCAGGAGCATGAGCTGAGGGTGGCCTCGGTGCGCAAGCTCATCGAGCGGCGCCACCAGGAGGTGCTGCGCATGGCCGAGCGGCAGGAGCAGAAGCAGACCGACGAGTTCGCCTCCCGCATCGCCTGGAAGACCACGCCCGCTGCCGGCACGCCCAACGGCCTGCCCCATTCCGCCTGAGGCCGACACCATGCAGATCATGACCAGCACATCCTGCACCCCCATCGCGCCTGCTATGCCGGGTGCGTCGGTCAATGGAGGCGCCGAGCCGGGCGCGTTCGCCCAGATCCTGGGCGCGCATCAGCCCGCCGCCCGGAGCGAGGCCCAGCCCGAAGCGGCGCGCGATCGTGGGCAGGACGACGACAGCAAACCGACGCCACCGGACGACGTACGCCGGGCACAGGCCGCGCGGCGTGCCGGACCCTCCACCCCCAGCCGCGACACGCGTACAGCACGCGATGTGTCGGGCACGGATACCGCGACGAACCCTGAGAGCCCCACCCCGCCCACGGCGAAGGGCGGTGAGGAGGACGAGGACACCGCGGTCACGTCTCTCGCGGCGAACGGCCACGCAGGGCCGCACTCCATGCCCCCCGAGGCATGGACGGCCCACGGCACGGCACCCGGCGAGGGCATGTCGCCCTTGGAACCCGATGCCGGCGAATCCGCCCCCGACACGGCCGCGCTCACGGCCCTTTCCGCCGCTGCAGCGCGGGCCGACGCGTCGAGGCGCCATGCCTCGCCGACCACCGACCCCTCGGAGCCGGCCACTCGCACGCCGAGAGGTGTCGAAGGCTTCGAGGCCCGGGCCGAATCGTTCACAAGCTCCGAGCTGACGGCCGGCTCTCCCCGCGCCGAAGCGGCGACCGACGTTGCTTCGGCGGATCGCCGTGGCCACACCCTCGAAACGTTCTCCCTGGCCGGGGCCGCCGCCATACATGGCGCGCCCAGCCATGAACCGCCGCCTTCGTCGCTGACGCCCACGAGTGTCGACATCCCCACGCCGGCCACCGCGCCCGAATTCCGGCAGGCGCTGGGCGTGCAGGTGAGCGTGCTGGCGCGCGAGGGCGTTCAGCACGCCGAACTGCATCTGAACCCGGCCGACATGGGCCCCATCTCGGTGCACATCGCATTGGAGGGCTCGCGTGCGCACGTGGACTTCGGCGCCGATTCGTCGGCCACGCGCTCCCTGATCGAGTCGGGCCTGCCCGAACTGGCCGCGGCCTTGCGCGAGGCCGGATTCACGCTGTCGGGCGGTGGCGTATCGCAGCATGCGCGGCAGCAGCATGGCGATTTGCCACCCGGCCCCCGCGCCCCCGGCGCACCCGCCACGTCGGCGCCCCGCGAGGCGGCCCCGCAGCGCATCACAGTTCGCATGGCGCAGGGAGCGGTGGATCTCTACGCCTGAACCGCCAGCCCAACGCAGCGGCTCCCCATCGCGGACATATCCCAGATTTCCCCCCTCATTTCCCCGCATCGCGGCTGCAACACCCTTTGACAATTTCTTCATGACATGCCCGAAGCGCGGCCGGCGCCGCGCGGGCGATCAGGAAGGGAACCGATGGCTGCAGCCGCCCAGCCCGTCGCAAGCGACGGCGCCTCGCCCGCCCCGGCCAAGTCCGGCGGCAAGAAAAAACTCCTCGTGGTGGCAGTCGTCGTGCTGCTCCTGCTGGCCGTTGCCGGCGGCGGCGTCGCATGGCTGCTGCACAAGCAGCGCGCCGCGGCCGAGGCCGCCTCGGAGGAGGAAGGCGACAGCGAGGCGGCCGAAGGCGCACCCAAGCACGAAGCGCGCAAGACACCCCCCGCCTTCCTGCCGCTGGATGCCTTCGTCGTGAACCTGGCCGACCGCGAAAGCGAGCGCTTCGCGCAGATCGGCATCACGCTCGAGCTCGACGACGCGAAGTTCGGCGACCAGATCAAGGCCTACATGCCGGCCATCCGCAACGGCATCCTCATGGTGCTGGCGCACAAGAGCTCGAAGGAACTGCTCACCCGCAGCGGCAAGGAGGAACTGGCCGGCGAGATCATGCGCGAGGTGCTGCGCCCCCTGGGCATCGAGCTGCAGGAGCCGAAGGCCGAGGGCGACGAGAAGCCGGCCAAGCGCCGCCGCGGGGCAATCCCGATCGAGGAAAGCCCGGTGCGCCACGTGCACTTTTCCAGCTTCATCATCCAGTAGGCCCGCGCCCCTGCCACATGAACCAGCAGATCCTGTCGCAAGACGAAGTTGACGCCCTGCTGCAGGGCATCACCGGCGAGAGCCAGAAGCTCGAGCAGGAGGAGGTCCAGACCGACGGCGTCCGCGACTACAACCTCGCCAGCCAGGAGCGCATCGTCCGTGGGCGCATGCCCACCATGGAGATCATCAACGAGCGCTTCGCCCGCAACGTGCGCCTGGGGATCTTCAACTTCATCCGCAAGAGCCCGGAGATCTCCATCGGCCCGATCAAGGTGCAGAAGTACAGCGCCTTCCTGCGCGAGATCGTGGTGCCCACGAACTTCAACATCGTGAGCGTGCGGCCGCTGCGCGGCTCGGGCCTCATCGTGTGCGATCCGACGCTCGTGTTCGCCGTGATCGACGCCTTGTTCGGCGGCAACGGCAAGTTCCACACGCGCATCGAAGGCCGCGACTTCTCGCCCACGGAGCAGCGCATCATCACGCGGCTCGTGGAGGTGATCACCACCGAGTACCGCAAGGCCTGGCAGGGCATCTACCCGCTGGACCTGGAGTACCAGCGCTCCGAGATGCAGCCGCAGTTCGCCAACATCGCCACGCCCAGCGAGATCGTGGTGTCCGCCTCGTTCACGCTGGAGATCGGCGACACCACCGGCACCATCCATTTCTGCGTGCCCTACTCCACGCTGGAGCCCATTCGCGACGTGCTGTATTCGACGATCCAGGGCGACAGCAACGAGCCGGACCGTCGCTGGGTGAACCTGCTCAAGCAGCAGATCCAGTCGGCGGAGGTCGAGCTCGTGGCCGAGCTGGCGACCGCGCCGGCCACGGTGGAGCAGCTGCTCGCGTTCAAGCCGGGCGACTTCATCGAGCTGGACCTGCAGCCTTCCATCCAGGCCAAGGTCGCAGGGGTGCCCATCCTCGAATGCCACTACGGCACTTCCAACGGGCGCTACGCGCTGAAGGTCGATCAACTGTTGACCAGCTCCAACCTGAGCTGGCTGGGAGCCCACCATGCCACCTGACAACGCCGCGACCCAGGGAGGGATGAGCGAGGAAGACCGCATGGCGGCGGAGTGGGCGGCCGCGCTCGCCGAGGCTTCGCCCGCCACCGAGGTGCAGACGGCTGCCGAGCAGGTGTCGCCCGCGGCGTTCCAGAGCTTCGGTTCGGGCACGACGGCGGCGGCCGGCAACGACATCAACATGATCCTGGACATCCCCGTGCAGTTGACGGTGGAGCTGGGCCGCACCCGCATACCGATCAAGCACATCCTTCAGCTGGCGCAGGGCTCGGTGGTGGAACTGGAAACACTCGCCGGCGAGCCGATGGACGTGCTGGTCAACGGCTATCTCATCGCGCAGGGCGAGGTGGTGGTGGTGAACGACAAGTTCGGCATCCGGCTCACCGACATCGTGACCCCCAGCGAACGCATGCGGCGCCTCAGCCGCGGATGACTTCCAACCCACCGAGCCTCTCCCCATGAACAACACGCCGGGCATCTCTTCCGTGCTCTGGTTCGTCGCCATCGTGGCGCTGATTCCGTTCGCGCTGCGCATGCTCAAGCGCACCCCGATGGGGGGCATGGGCGTGCCGGGCGTGATGCGCAGCGTGGCGGTGCTGCCGCTGTCGCCGCAGCATCGGCTCATTACCGTGGAGGTGGGCCGAGGCGAGGAGCGCCGCTGGCTGGTGCTGGGCGTCACGGCGCAAAGCATCACCACGCTGCACACCATGGCGCCGCAGGAAGAGCCCGCGGGCGCCCTTCCCGCCACGCCGGCGTTCGCCACCTGGCTCGATCGCCTGCGCCAGGACCGGGGGCCCTCGGGTGGTCGCTGACGGTTCACGCCTGCGCTGCGCGCGGAGTGCTCGGCGCGCCGCCGGCCTGATGCTGCTGCTCGCGCTGCCGGGGGCTGCTTGGGCCCAGGCGGCCGCGGGCGGTGCCGCCTTGCCGCTGCTCGTGGGCCAGGGCGCGGGCGGTGCCAGCTACTCGGTACCGATCCAGACCCTGCTCTTCTTCACGGCGCTGAGCTTTCTGCCTTCGCTGCTGCTGCTCATGACGGGCTTCACGCGCATCGTCATCGTGCTGAGCCTCATGCGCCAGGCCATCGGCACGCAGGCCGCGCCACCCAACCAGGTGATCGTGGGGTTGAGCCTGTTCCTCACGTTCTTCGTGATGGGCCCGACCATCGACAAGGTCTACAGCGACGCGTGGCAACCGTATGCCGAGAACCGCATCGCCTTCGACGAAGCGCTCAAGCGCGGGGAGGTGCCGATGCGCGCCTTCATGCTCAAGCAGACGCGGCAGGCCGACCTCATGCTCTTCGCGCGGCTGGCCAAGCTGGAGCCCGAGACGGCCGGCGAGCAGGTGCCGTTCAAGGTGCTGGTGCCTGCCTTCGTGACCAGCGAGCTCAAGAGCGCCTTCCAGATCGGATTTCTCATCTTCATCCCGTTCCTGATCATCGACATGATCGTGGCGAGCGTGCTGATGAGCCTGGGCATGATGATGCTGAGCCCGGTGCTGGTGGCCCTGCCCTTCAAGCTCATGCTGTTCGTGCTGGCCGATGGGTGGAACCTCCTGCTGGGTTCGCTGGCGGCGAGTTTCGCGACCTAGGAGGCCACCCCATTCCGTTCCGACCACCGCCCCCCGTTCGCCCTGAGCCTGTCGAAGGGCCGAACCGCCCCCCCGTTCGCCCTGAGCTTGTCGAAGGGCCGAACCGCCCCCTCGTTCGCCCTGAGCTTGTCGAAGGGCCGGGCTGAGCTTGTCGAAGCCCCGCACGCACGGCCGCACCGCCCACGCCAGCACTTCGACAAGCTCGGTGCGAACGGGCGCAGACCCGCCCCAACCACGCCCGCACACCATGGACGCCCAGCAAGTCTTCACCTTCGGCCAGCAAGGCCTCTACCTCCTGCTCATCGTCGCCGCGCCCTTGCTGCTGACCGTGCTCGTCGTCGGGTTGCTGGTGAGCATCTTCCAGGCCGCCACGCAGATCCACGAGGCGACGCTCTCCTTCGTCCCCAAGATCGTGGCCGCGATCGCCGTGCTGGCCATTGCCGGCCCGTGGATGCTCACCACCCTGGTCGAGTACCTGCAGCGCACGCTCCAGGCCATCCCCACGGTCGTCGGCTGATGCGCCGCAGCCCAGGCGCTCCCCCCGCCCGATGCTGACCTTCACCGAAGCCCAGCTGCTGGGCTGGCTCAGCCCGCTGCTGTGGCCCTTCCTGCGCGTGCTGGCGCTGTTCGGCGCCATGCCCGTCCTGAGCCAGAACGGCGTGCCGGTGCGCGTGCGCGTGGCGCTGGCCCTGCTCGTGGCCGTTTGTGCCCAGGCCTCGCTGCCGGTGATGCCGGTGGTGCCGCTCGATACGGCCCAGGCCGTGCTGCTGGTCGTTCAGCAGCTCGTCATCGGACTGTCGCTGGCCTTCGCGGCGCGGCTGGTCTTCGCGGCCGTCGAGTTCGCGGGCGAGGTCGTCGGACTGCAGATGGGCCTGAACTTCGCCGGCTTCTTCGACCCCCTGAGCGGCGGCCAGTCGACCGCGATGAGCCGGTTCTTCGGCATATCGATGAGCTGGCTGTTCATCGCCATCGATGGCCACCTGCTCATGGTCTCGGCCGTGGTGCGCAGCTTCCACGTCTTCCCGGCCGGCCCGGAGCCGTTCGCCTTCCTGCGTGCGACCAGGCCGCACGAATGGGGCGCGGAAGTCTTCACGCTCGGGCTGTGGATCGCGCTGCCGCTCGTGGCCATGCTGCTCTTCGTCAACCTGGTGCTGGGCATCATTTCGCGCGTGGCCCAGCAGATGAACATCTTCGCGGTCGGCTTTCCGATCACGCTGGGCGTGGGACTCGTCGGCGTGCTGCTCACCCTGCCCATGATGCAGGCGCCCTTCACTCTGGCCCTCGAACGGCTGCTGAGTCACTTTCAGTAGCCGCAGGCCCCCGCCGGGCATATTTCACGGCTGCCACGCACACACGCGCGGCCACCGCACCGTGCATGCGCCGCGCCGGTCATCATTTCGCGCATGAGGCCCGCCACGCACCCATGCTCATGAACATCGTCATCGTCGACGACAACGCGGTCAACCTCACGCTGATGGCCGCACTCGCGCGCGCGGCCACGGGCCTGGACGCCCTGTGCTTCGACGATCCCACGCGCGGCCTGGCGTTCTGCCGCGAACAGGGCGCCGACCTGGTGGTGGTCGACTACATGATGCCCGGCATGGACGGGCATCGTTTCATCGAGCTGCTGCGCGCCGAGCCCAGCCTGGCCGACGTGCCGGTCGTGATGGTCACCGCCGCGGGACAGAGCGAGGTGCGCCGCCGCGCGCTGGAGATCGGAGCCACCGACTTCATCGGCAAGCCAGTCGATTCCAATGAGATGAAGCTGCGCCTGCGCAACCTGCTGCAGCTGCGCCGCGCGCAAAACCTGCTGCGCGACCGGGCCGCGCATCTGGCCGAGGAAGTGCGCGTGGCCACCGAGGCCATCGTGCTGCGCGAGCGCGAGATCATCATGCGGCTCGCCCGCGCCGCGGAGTTCCGCGATCCGGAGACCGGCGGCCACATCCAGCGCATGGCGCATTACGCCGCCTCCATCGCCCGCCACCTGGGAGAACCCGAGAGCTACGCCCAGGCGCTGCTCACGGCCGCCCCCATGCATGACGTGGGCAAGCTCGGCACGCCGGACCACATCCTCCTCAAGCGCGGCCAGCTCACCGACGACGAGCGCATCGTGATGAAACGCCACGCGGAGATCGGCGGGCGCATCCTCTCCGACACCGACTCCCCGCTGCTGCGGCTGGCCTGCGAGATCGCCGAGACCCACCACGAGAAGTTCGACGGCAGCGGCTATCCAGGTGGCCTGGCAGGCGAGCAGATCCCCCTGGGCGGCCGCATCGTGGCGGTGGCCGACGTGTTCGACGCGCTCAACTCGCAGCGCCCCTACAAGAAGGCCTGGCCCATGGAGGCCGCGCGCGGCTACATCGAGGAGCACAGCGGCACGCACTTCGACCCGCGCTGCGTGCGAGCCTTCACCGCCGGCTGGGACGACGTGCTCGCGATCCGCGCCCGGTTCCCGGATTGAGATGCACGGCACCCTGTTGCGCCAGCTCGCCAGGCTTTGGGAGACGATCGACGCCCGGGAGGTCGAGGACCTGCTCGGGCAGGCGCAACAGGCGGCCAGGGACGAGCGGCTGGACCCTCGGATGCGCCGACTGCTGGCGGCACTGAAGCCGCTGCTGGACGAAGTCAGCGCCACCTACGAGCGCGCCGACCGCGACCTGGCGCGGCAGGCCACGCGCGCCGACGAGCAGTACAAGAGCGCGGTGGACCACCTGAGCGAGATCGTCTTTCGCACCGATCGCGACGGCCGTCTCACCTTCCTCAACCCCGCATGGGAGCGAATCACCGCGTACGGTGCCGAGGCCAGTCTGGGCATGCGCCTGACCGACGTGGTGCATCCCGACGACCGGGCGCAATGCGTGAGCGACTTCCTCGCGCTGGCTGCGGGCGCGCGCGCCTCCGTCACGCACGAGCTGCGCTTGCTCACACGGCGCGGCGAGGTGGTCTGGGTGGAGGCCTACGCCCAGCCCGTGGCCGGCACGGGCGGCCGAGCGGTGGGCGTGACCGGCAGCTTCAACGACATCACGGAGTGCAAGCTCGCGGCCGAGCGCATCGCGCAGCAGCTGGGGTTCATCGATGCACTCGTCGAAAGCATTCCGCTGCCGATCTACGTGAAGGACGAAGACGGACGCTACGCACGCGTGAACCAGGCCTATTGCGAGATGTTCGGCCTGTCTCGCGAGGCTCTGATCGGGCGCACGGCGGAGCAGACGCATCCCGAGCCACTGGCCGAGATGCATGCGCGCACCGACCGCAGCGTGCTCGAAGGCAGCGCGACAGCGCGCTACGAGTTCCGCGTGCGGCTGCAGGACGGCCGCACGGTGGACTGCGTGGCCAGCAAGGCCGCGCTGCGCAGCCCGAAGGGCGAGATCACCGGGCTCGTGGGTACGGTGATCGACGTCACCGACCAGAAGCAGGCCACGCGGGCACTGATGCAGGCCAAGGAGGCGGCCGAGAGCGCCAGCCGCATGAAGAGCGAGTTCCTCGCGAACATGAGCCACGAGATCCGCACGCCGATGAACGGGATCATCGGCATGACGGACATCGTGCTCGACACCCCGCTGGACACACGGCAGCGCGAGTACCTCGGCATCGTCAAGTCATCCGCGGGGGCGCTGCTGGACATCATCAACGGCATCCTCGACTTCTCCAAGATCGAGGCCGGCCAGCTGAGCCTGGAGCACCTGGCGTTCGACCTGCCGCGCCTGCTGGCCGACACGCTCACCCCGATGTCGCCGCGTGCCATGGAGCGCGGCGTGGAACTGCGCCTGGAGCTGAGCCCGCAGCTGCTGCCGCGCTGGATCGGCGACCCGGGCCGGCTCAGGCAAATTCTGAACAACCTGCTGGGCAACGCCGTGAAGTTCACCGAGGCTGGGGAAGTCGTGCTTGGCGTCCGGGAGGTGGCCTCGCGACAGGACGACCCGCGGCGCTGGCTGCGCTTTGCCGTGCGCGACACCGGCATCGGCATCAGTCCCGAACGGCAGGCGCAGATCTTTGCCCCCTTCGTCCAGGAAGACAACTCGATCACCCGTCGCTTCGGCGGCACGGGCCTGGGTTTGTCGATCACGCGCCGGCTGTGCGACCTGATGGGCGGCAGGATCTCCGTCACCAGCGTGCCCGGACGAGGCTCGGAGTTCGTGGCCGAGCTGCCCTTCGAGGCGGACGAGCATGGGTCGTACCCCCTCCCCGCACCGCCGCAGGCGGAGCCCGGGACCGCCCCCGACAGCGGGCGCGAGATGGCCGGCGCCCAGGTCCTGCTCGTCGAGGACAACGCGGTCAACGAGCTGCTCACCGTGACGCTGCTGCGCCGCTGGGGCCATCAGGTCACGGTGGCTGCCGATGGCGCGCAGGCGGTGATGCTGTTCTCGGAGCAACGCTTCGACCTCGTGCTGATGGACGTGCACATGCCCGGCGTGAGCGGGCTGGAGGCTACGGGCCACATGCGCGACATCGAGCGCGAGACACACCGGCCCCGCACACCGGTGATCGCCCTCACCGCCAGCGCCATGCCGGAAGACCGTCACCGGTGCCTCGACGCAGGCATGGACGACTACATCACCAAGCCGTTGCGCACGGAAGAGTTGCGGCACGCCATGGAGCACCACCTGCGGCGCTCGCGCAGCTCCAGCTCGCGCAGCGCCGCCTATCGCAAGGCCCTGAGCAACGCCGATCCGGACACGCTGGCGATCATCGCCGGGCCCTTCGTGCAGTCGATCCCTGAGGAGTTTTCTGCGATGCGCGCGGCCATTGCCGACGGCGACAACAAGGCGCTCGCGCTGCGCGCGCATTCGCTCAAGGGCCTGCTGCTGGCCTTCGCGGCGCAACCCGCGGCCGCGCTGGCGCACCGCTTGCAGGCGCTGGCCGAGGAGCCTGCGTTCGACACAGGCCTGGCAAGGGCGTGCCTGGGCGAGCTGGAGCAGGAGATGGACCTGCTCACGCCGCACCTGCGTGCCACGCGGCCTGGTGCCGCGGCAGGCTCTTAGCGCGACCGCAGTTTCCCGCGCGCGACCCGCGCATTCCCCCCGCAGTCATCCGGTCGATTGAGCGGCACCGCGAACGCCGGTTGAAGCCGGCACTAGAGTGGCCGAAACCCCTCACCGGAGATCCTGATGGCCGATGTTTTCCACGACGCCGCCGCGGCGGGCGCAGTGTTTTCCTGGCCGTTCGCCTGGATGCGCTCCTTCGCCGACTTCATCGTGCTGATGCAGCAGGCGCAACTCGACATCCTGCTCACATGGCAGCAGGCCCTGGCCAAGATCCAGCAGGAGATATGGGACGAGTGGGTCTCCCGATGGGCAGGCGGCATGCCCATTGATTCGTGAGCCCGACCGACACGTCGTCGCTGTAGAGGGCGCGCCCGCCCGGCGCCCGCAAGGCGCAACCTGTCTCGCCCAGTTTGGCTGTTACAGGGCCTTTTGCACTGTCTTGCCTTGCCGCCTAAGACCCCGAGGAAGTACCGATAGGAACAATCGTGGTGATGCAATTGGAATAGGTCTGCTTGGCGCAACGGATGGAAAGCCCGAATGAAGCAAAGCCTGTTGCCAAGAAGGCTGCTCAGCCAGCTCTCATCTACCTACCAACGATATGCAGGGCAACATGTAATGGTCGATTTCCTGGCTTCCATTCGCGCGAGCACGGGATGAGCGTGCAAGCTGTCCATTCTTCGTTCGAGATCGACGCGCAGGCTCCTTATCACGCCATTCCGGATTTTTCTCCCGACGTGCTCGGCCTGCGCGAGGGAATCGACCGTCACTTCGCCGAGCCCGACAAAGCAGGTCCAGACCACCAGGTGTGGAATTACTGGCACGTGCCTGATTCGTACACGTATCTGCGCACCTCGCCGGAAAAGGTGATCGCGCGCGATGTGCTGGACCGCTTTATGGAACAGCTGGGGCGCTTCGTGACGAGGCGGCTGGGCATGGACACCATTACCTGGCCCTATCTGAGCCTTTACGTCGAAGGCTGCAAACAGATCCTGCACAACGATTCGCTTAACGGAGCGTTCGGCTACGTCTTCTCGTTGACGCACTGGGACGCGCGCAGGTTCGAGGGGGGCGAGACCCTGATCTTTCGCGAGCAGGACTACTGGGCCGGCGGGCGCTTTCGTGAAGCAGGTGCCGGCACGGCCTTCTACGAAAAGATTCCCAGCCGGTTCAACCAACTGCTGGTCTTCGATGATCGCTTGATCCACGGCGTTCCCGAGGTTCGAGGCACCACCAACCCATGCGAAGGTCGCATCGTGTTGCACGGGCACATGGAGTGCAAAGGCGTCAGCGTGGAGGGTCCGCTGAAGCCCTTGCTGGAGGCAGACGGGCTAGGTGATCTCGGCGAAGTGCGGGCAAATGCACAGGCTTCGGTGGCTGCCGAAGCAGGGCGCTACCACGGGTTTGCCACCATCGCGCTCGATGTGGCTGCGGACGGGGCCGTGACGACCGTGCGACCGTTGGTGCAGCGCGTCCTCGGCAGAGCCGGTCCCGAGGCAGATGTTCCGCTCTTGTCGGACTTGTGCCGCAACCTCTCGAAGCTTCGATTCGCTCCCCAGGCCGAGCCCAGCTGGATCGCCGTGCCGCTGATCTTCGAGTAGTCGTGTCGGCGCCCACAGCGCCAGCCACGCCAACGTATCCAAGACCCCGCTTCCTTCGCGGCGGCAGCCATCGCTACAGTGACCCTCGCGATGCGCGCGATGACACTACTCGCCCCCGGTCAGCCACTCGTCATGCAGGAGCGGCCCCCGCCCGAACCCGGGCCGGGCGAGCTCGTGCTGCGGGTGGAGGCATGCGCGGTGTGCCGCACCGATCTGCACGTGGTGGACGGCGAGTTGCCGCTGCCTCGCCTGCCCATCGTCCCCGGCCACGAGATCGTGGGCATCGTGGAGCGCGTAGGACCCGGCGCTACCTTGCACCGGCCGGGCGAACGGGTCGGCGTGCCCTGGCTGGGCCACACGTGCGGGCATTGCCGGTACTGCGCCTCGGGCCACGAGAACCTGTGCGACACACCGATCTTCACCGGCCACGGTCGCGACGGCGGCTACGCCACGCATGTGGTGGCCGAAGACGCCTACTGCCTGGCGCTGCCGCCCTCCGGCAACCCGGTGCAGCTCGCTCCCCTGCTGTGCGCTGGCCTCATCGGCTGGCGCTCGCTGCGCATGGCGGGTGATGACGCGCATCGGCTCGGCCTGTACGGCTTCGGCGCTGCCGCGCACCTCGTCGCGCAGGTGGCGCTCCGGCAGGGAAGGCGCATTTACGCCTTCACCCGCCCCGGCGACGTCTCGGCGCAAGGCTTCGCGCGCACGCTGGGCGTCGAATGGGCGGGCGGCTCCGACGAAGCGCCTCCCGAGCCGCTGGACGCAGTCATCCTGTTCGCCCCGGTGGGCCATCTCGTGCCATTGGCGCTGGCGGCCGTGCGCAAGGGTGGACGCGTGGTGTGCGGCGGCATCCACATGAGCGACATCCCCTCCTTCCCCTACCGGCTGCTGTGGGAGGAACGTCAGCTCGTGTCCGTGGCCAACCTCACGCGCGAGGATGCCGCGCAGTTCCTGCGCGTCGTGGCCGAGCAGCCATTGCACGTCGAGACCCGGCGCTATGCGCTGGAGCAGGCCAACGAAGCCCTGGGCGATCTGCGCAGCGGGCGGCTGCAGGGAGCCGCCGTGCTGGTGCCGTGAGCGGAGCACCATCAAGGCGACGGCCCACATCCTTACGAAGAATGCACCGGGGAGCGTGACACAGGAGCAGATCCGTGACGTACCGAACCATCCTCGTGCACCTCGATCAGGAACCGCTGTGCGCCTCACGCACGCGCACCGCAATCCACCTCGCACGCGACATGGATTGCCGCCTGATCGGCCTGGCACCCACCGGGCTGGTCGATCTGCCGGTCGTGCCGCAGGCCGCCGGTTCGCTCGCCGACTTCGCCGTGGCGGCCTGGGATGCGCTGCGCGAGCGCGCCGCGCTGGCCGTCGAGCAGTTCAGGCAAGCGTGCCGCGCCGCGGGGCTGAAGTCCTTCGAAGCCGTGACGGACGAAGCCGACGCAGTCAGCTCGCTCGTCTACCACGCCCACTGCAGCGACCTCACCGTACTGAGCCAGCCCGATCCGCAGGCGCCGGGCCAGCGGCAGGCCCAGGCCGTGCTGGAGGAGGTCATCCTGCAGAGCGCCCGGCCCACGCTCGTGATCCCCTATGCCGGCCGCTTCGACGCAATCGGCCACACCGTCATGGTGGCCTGGGACGACAGCCGCGAGGCGGCACGCGCCGTGTCCGACGCGCTGCCCCTGTTGCGACGCGCCGGCCAAGTGCACGTGGTGAGCTGGAACGAGGCCGGCGATCCCACCGACGAGCGGCTGGGCGAGCGCATGGACGCGCTGCGCCAATGGCTCATGTGGCAGGGCGTACCCGCAGAGGCGCGCGTGGAGAGCACGGCCATCGGCATCGCCGACGCGATGCTCTCGCGCGCCGCCGACCTGGGCGCCGACCTGATGGTGATGGGCGCCTACGGCCATTCGCGCTGGGCCGAACGCGTGCTGGGCGGCGCGACGCGCGGGTTGCTGGCATCGATGACCGTGCCCGTGCTCATGTCGCACTGAGGACCACCGCGAACCCTGCGCTTCGGCGCTGAAACCACGAGGGGCGCATGAGCATCCGCCATCTCGATTGCCTGCTGGACCCTGCCTCCATCGCAGTGATCGGAGCCTCCGACCGTCCCGGCAGCGTGGGCGCCACCGTGTGGCGCAACCTGCGTGCCGGTCGGTACGCGGGCCCCGTCCATGCCGTCAACCCGAAGCACGCCAGGCTGGACGGCCAGCCTGTCTACGCCAGGCCGCAGGACCTGCCCGCCGCGCCCGACCTCGCGGTCATCGCCACGCCGCCGGCCACGGTGGCGCCGCTGCTGACCGAGCTGGGACGGCTGGGCACGCGCGCGGCCATCCTCATGACCGCCGGGCTGTCGGCCGGGCAGAAGCAGGCCGCGCTGGATGCGGCGCGGCCCCACCTGCTGCGCGTGCTGGGCCCGAACTGCCTGGGCCTGCTCTCGCCGCACCTGGGACTGAACGCGAGCTTCGCGCATACCGATGCGCTACCCGGCGAAATTGCATTCGTGTCGCAATCGGGCGCACTGGTCACGGCCGTGCTCGACTGGGCCAAGTCGCGCCGCATCGGCTTCTCGCACATGGTGTCGCTGGGCGAGCGGGCGGACGTGGACTTCGGCGACCTGCTGGATTACCTCGCGAGCGATGTTCACACGCGATCCATCCTCCTGTACATCGAGTCCATCGAGGCCCCACGCAAGTTCATGTCGGCCGCCCGCGCCGCGGCGCGCAACAAGCCCGTCATCGTGGTGAAGGCAGGGCGCGCCGGCCAGGGCGTGCGGGCCGCGGCCTCGCACACCGGTGCCCTCGCCGGATCGGACATGGTGTTCGACGCGGCCATCTGCCGTGCCGGGATGCTGCGGGTGGACACGCTGCAGGAGCTGTTCATGGCCGCCGAAACGCTGGCGCGCTTCGGCGCCAACCGGGACGATGCGCTCACCATCGTCACCAACGGCGGCGGCGCCGGCGTGATGGCCGCCGATGCCGCGGCGCTGGCCGGCATTCCGCTGGCCGAGCTGCCGGCCTCCGTGCGCGACACGCTGGACCGTGCCCTGCCCGTCACATGGTCACGCGCCAACCCGGTGGACATCATTGGCGATGCCCCGGTGCGCCGCTACACCGACACGCTGCAGGCGCTGCTGGCCGATCGCGCAACCGGCGCCGTGCTCTTCGCCCACGCACCCACGGCCATCGTGCGCAGCGACGACATCGCGCGGGCCTGCGCACCGCTGGTGCGCCAGGCGCCAGCGCGCGTGATGGCCTGCTGGCTGGGCGACGCGGCGGTGGCCGATGCGCGCCGCATCTTCGAGGAGGCGGGTGCGGCCGACTACCCGACCCCCGAGGAGGCGGTGCATGCCTTCGGCATGCTGCGCACCCATCGCCGCAATCACGCCCTGCTCACCGAAGCCCCCACCGCCGCCGAGAACGAGCCGCCCGACCGCATGGCGGCCCGCCAACGGGTCGCCACCGCACTGACCGAAGGCCGCGAGATGCTCGACGAGGCGCAGGCCAAGGCCATGCTGAGCGACTACGGCATTCCGGTGGTGTCCACGGTGGCCGTGGGTGCGTCGGCCGCCGAGGCGGTGAAGGCCGCGTATCAATGCGGTTTCCCGGTCGCGCTGAAGATCAGATCGCCCGACATCACCCACAAGTCCGACGTGGGCGGCGTGCGACTGGGGCTGCGCGACGAGAACGAACTGCATCGCGCGGTCGACGAGATGCTCGAACGTGTGCGCCGCGAGCGGCCCGGTGCCCACGTGCAGGGCTACACCGTGCAGCCCATGGTGCGCCGGCCGATGGCGCAGGAGCTGATCGTGGGCGCGAGCGTCGACCCGGTCTTCGGGCCGGTGCTGCTGTTCGGCCAGGGCGGCACGGCCGTCGAAGTGCTGGCCGACCGCGCCATCGCACTGCCGCCGCTCAACCGCGTGCTGGCGCGCGAACTCATCGCGAGCACGCGCGTGGCACGGCTGCTGGCCGGCTATCGTGACCATCCTGCAGTGCGCATGGACGCCCTGTGCGACGTGCTCATTGCGGTGTCGGAGATGCTGGCCGACCTGCCGGCGCTCGCCGAGCTCGACATCAACCCGCTGTGGGCCGACCACGAGGGCGTGCTGGCGCTCGATGCGCGCGTGCGCCTGAGCCGCGAACCCGTGGCGGGCGCCGAGCGCTTTTCCATCGCCCCCTACCCCGCCCAGCTGGCGGAGAGCGTGATGTGGCAGGGACAGCGGCTGCTGCTGCGGCCCATCCGCCCCGAAGACGAGGAGCAGCACCGCGAGTTCATGTCGCGCATCGAGTCGGAGGATCTGCGCCTGCGCTTCTTCAACAGCCGGCGCGAGCTGCCCCGCAGCGAGCTGGCGAGGCTGGTGCAGATCGACTACGCACGCGAGATGGCGTTCGTCGCGCTCGCGAAAACGCCGGAAGGCACGATCGAGACACTGGGTGCGGTGCATGCGCTGGCCGACCCCGACAACGTCGAGGCCGAGTTCGCGATCATCGTGCGCTCCGACCTGAAGCACCGGGGCCTGGGTCACCTGCTGCTGGACAAGCTGATCCGCTACCAGCGAGCGCACGGCACGCAGCACCTGGTGGGCCACGTGCTGCGCGAGAACGAGGCCATGCACGATCTGGCACGCACGCATGGGTTTCGCATCGACCCAGCGGGCACCGACGCCACCTCGGTCAGGTACGTGCTGGAGCTGCGGCCTCGCTGAACCGCATGGCACGCGCCGCTTGCACCATGTTGCCCAGCGCCGCGGTCGTCTCCGGCCAGCCGCGGGTCTTCAGCCCGCAATCCGGGTTGACCCACAGGCGATCCCTGGGCACGACTTCCGCGGCCTTCCTGAGCAACGAGATCATCTCGGCCGCGTCGGGCACGCGCGGCGAGTGGATGTCGTAGACGCCCGGGCCGATCTCGTTGGGGTAGTCGAAGTCCTTGAAGCCGCGCAGCAGTTCCATGTCGGACCGGCTGGTCTCGATGGTGATGACGTCCGCATCCATCGAGGCGATCTCGGACAGGATGTCGTTGAACTCCGAATAGCACATGTGCGTGTGGATCTGGGTTTCGTCGCCCACGCCGCTTGCCGACACACGAAAGGCCCGCGCGGCCCAGGCGAGGTACGCCTTCCACTGCGCGTGCCGCAGCGGCAGCCCTTCGCGGATGGCCGGTTCGTCGATCTGGATGATCCCGATGCCCGCGGCTTCCAGGTCCACCACCTCGTCCCGGATCGCGAGCGCGATCTGCAGCGCCGTGTCCGCCCGCGGCTGGTCGTCGCGTACGAAGGACCATTGCAGGATGGTGATCGGGCCGGTCAGCATGCCCTTCATCGGCCGCTGCGTGAGGCTTTGCGCATAGACGGTCCACTCCACCGTCATGGCCCGGGGCCTCGACACATCGCCGTACAGGATCGGCGGCTTCACGCAGCGCGAGCCGTACGACTGCACCCAGCCTTGCGCCGTGAAGGCGAAACCTTCGAGCTGCTCGCCGAAGTACTCCACCATGTCGTTGCGCTCGCATTCGCCGTGCACGAGCACGTCCAGGCCGATGTCCTCCTGCACTCGCACCGCGCGGGCGATCTCACCGCGCATCGCGGCCTCGTAAGCCCCGGCCGGCAGCTCGCCGCGCTTGAACGCCGCGCGGGCCGCTCGGATCTCGGCGGTCTGCGGAAAGGAGCCGATCGTCGTCGTCGGAAAGGCAGGCAGTGCGAACCGGGCCCGTTGCCTGGCCTGCCGCACGGCGAACGGCGACGCACGCCGGTCGGCATCGGCCGGCAACGAGGCAGCGCGCTGCCCCACGGCGGGATTGCGCACGCGCGGGCTGGCCGCCCGGGTGGCGATGGCTTCCCGCGCCTTCGCCAGCTCGTGCGCGACAGCGGCGTCCCCCGTGCCGAGTGCGCGTTTCAGCACCTGGAGTTCGCTCAGCTTTTCCTGGGCACCGGCGAGCCATTGACGGAGGTCGGCATCCAGTGCGGCGTCGTCGCGCAGCGCAAAGGGCACATGCAGCAGCGAGCACGAGGGCGCGATCCACAGCCGGTTGTTCCGACGCACGCACGCCTCTCGCAGCGTGGCGAGGGCGCGGTCCAGGTCGGTGCGCCACACGTTGCGTCCATCGACGATGCCGACCGACAGTTCCCTGTGCGGCGGCAGCGCATCCAGCACGGCCGGCAGTTCGTCGCTAGCACGCACCGCATCGATGTGCAGGCCGGCCACCGGCAGCCCGCAGGCCAGCCGAAGGTTCTCCTGCAGCGGGGAGAAGTAGGTGGCCAGCAGGATGGACATCCTCGCCGCCTGCAACGCGGCATAGGTGGGTTCGAAGGCCGCGGACCACGCCGGCGGCAGATCGAGCCCGAGGATGGGCTCGTCCACCTGCACCCACTGCACCCCGGCGGCCCCGAGCCGCGACAAGATCTCGACGTACGCAGGCAGCAGGCGCTGGAGCAGGCCGAGCCGGTCGTAGCCCTCGGTCCTCGACTTGCCCAGCCACAGGAAGCTCAGGGGCCCGAGCAGCACCGGCTTGACCGCGTAGCCCAGCGCCTGCGCTTCAGACACCTCGCCGAGCAGCCGCCGGGAGGCGAGGCGGAAGGAGGTGTCCGGGCCGAACTCCGGCACGAGGTAGTGGTAGTTGGTGTCGAACCACTTGGTCATCTCGAGCGCCGGCTTGCCGCCGCTGCCGGTACCGGGGGCGCAGCCGCAGGTGGCACCGTGCGCATGCTCGGCGGCCACGCCCCGGGCCATCGTGAAGTAGCGCGCGAGTTCGGGCTCCTCGCCCGTGAAGCCGAAGCGCGCCGGCTCGCAGCCGAACATCTGGAGGTGGTGGGCCACGTGGTCGTAGTAGGCGAAGTCGCCGACGGTCACGAAGTCCAGCCCCGAGGAATGTTGGAGCGCCCAGTGGCGCCGGCGCAGTTCTCGCCCGACCTCCTCCAGCGCCTCGGCATCGATCTCGCCGCGCCAGTGCCGCTCCAGCGCGAACTTCAGTTCCCTGCGCTCGCCCATGCGCGGAAAGCCGAGGATATGAGTACGAATCATGAGCTAGACCCGAGTTGATGAAACTGGCTTGATGATCCGCAAAGGCTGACTATGATTCAAACGGATTTTTCTTGTGGTCTTCCTGAATCTAACTCATGAACTCAATTCTGGAACTGCGTCATCTGCGCACGCTCGTGGCGCTGCGCGACACGGGCAACCTTTCTCGCGCCGCGCAACTGCTCAACCTGACCCAGTCCGCCTTGTCCTATCAGCTGAAGGCGCTCGAAGACCAGTACGGCACCACGCTGTTCGAACGCAAGTCGCAGCCGGTGGTGTTCACCGCGCCGGGCCAGCGCCTGCTGCGCGTGGCCGATGCGGTGCTGCCGCAGCTCGCCGAAGCCGAGCGGGACGTTCGGCGGCTGGTCGACGGCGCGGCGGGATCGTTGCGCATCGCGGTCGAATGCCACACCTGCTTCGATTGGCTGATGCCCGCGATGGACGCGTTGCGAGAACGGTGGCCCGAAATCGAGCTGGACATCGTCTCGGGCTTCCAGGCCGACCCGGTGGCGCTGCTGCACCAGGACCGCGCCGAGCTCGCCATCGTGTCCGACCTCGACGAGGCCGAGACCGGCATCGTGGTGCACCCGTTGTTCGAATTCGAGATCGTCGCCCTGCTGCCCAAGGGCCACCCGCTGCTGGCCCGCCCGCACCTGGAGGCAGCCGACTTCGCCGGGCACACGCTCATCACCTACCCCGTGCCGGACGACATGCTGGACCTGGTGAGGCGCGTGCTGAAGCCAGCCGGCATCGAGCCACCGCGCCGCACGACGGAGCTGACGGTCGCGATGCTGCAGCTCGTGGCCAGCGGCCGCGGCCTGGCGGCCTTGCCGCTATGGGCGGTCAGCGGGTATCTGGAGCGCGGCTACATCGCCAGCCAGCGCATCGGCCCGGCGGGGCTGACCGGGCGCCTGTATGCGGCCACGTCCGAACGCCTGGCCGACAAGCCTTACGTCAGCGACTTCGTGCAGGTGATGCGCGAGACCTCTTTGGTTACGCTGCCGGGGGTGACGCTGCTCTGACGTGGGCCGGAAGCGCCGTCATTGGCCGCCGCCGCAGTAATAGCCCCTGAACCACAACCCAATGAGCAACATCGACAAGATGCTTTCCGACCTTTCTTCAGTGTCCTGGTGGTTCACCGCAGTCTTCGTCGCACTCCTGATAAACCTAATCAGTGCTTATGCGAAACCCTGGCTGGATCGCTGGATTGATCGCCAGTCATTGTGTCATCGCGCCCGGAGAACGAAAAGGCGACAGGACTTTGAAGACCAAGTTGATCCACTCATCTCGGACCCGTACCTACTTCTGATGGAACGCCTCAATGAGCTGCGATGCCGCATCGACCTGGTCTACTTTCTGATCGGTTGCATCCTCATGTTTGGGCTAGCGGCATACTTCTCACGCTCAACAACGGTCACTCCGTTTCTTCGGTACTTGCTAACTGGGTTCACTGCTGGCAATGGGCTCCTCGCGTACTTGTTCTTTTTGCGGCTCGTGGTTCGCTCAACTGAATCTGCTCGACGCTGTGAGGCCGCGCTCCAGAAACTTCCCAGGCACAGTGAAGGCTAACCCTCGCTATGCGGCTTGATTTACGTTCGACGGCGCCGACTCAAATAGGCCTCATGAAAGTGAAAGGCTCTCCGCTCGCCGAGTTTCACGATCTGTTGCTCGACGGACTCGTATTTTGTAGTCGGGTCTACTCACTCTTTTAGTCTATTCGTGAAGGAGCAAACGGCCCTTCGCGCCTTCGTCGGCGTCCGTCCAAGTTGGAGAAGAGATTGCTTGAAGAACTTCTCCCAATTGCCAAGTACGTCCAGGCCAACTATCGGCCAGGCCGATACATTTCCGTCCGATGGATGGACGGGAGTCAGCCCTTTGATGCGCAGATTGAGCAACGCGGGGCCTATGTGTCCGAAAACCACTATCCATCTGTAGGGCACCTCGAAGTCACCTGTGCAATGCACCCCAACGAGTATTTGAGTCGCGAGTTGCTCGACACAAAGGGCAGCGCCTTCGGGCTTGAAGGGCGGTTTCAAGACCGAAGCGCAACACTGGTTCAATGAATCGAGGTTGAAGGT
>CBINBY010000085.1:0-19978 GCA_966248995.1 uncultured Burkholderiales bacterium
TGACGATCAGCAGCCAACGGCGGCATGAGAGCGGCCCGTTGGAAAGCGAAAATCAGAGGGCATCTCAAATGGCGTTGTCCTCTGTGATGTAGTCATCCAAGCACTCCGGCAGCAAGGTGACTTGGCTTCGTTCTTCTCCCTGATGAATCGCTTCATGTAGCGGCCCGCTCTGTCGCGTTACCACGATTTAGGCGAGCAACCTCAAGCCATCAACGCGTTTTCACACAGCCTAGTCGTGTACTGTCATCTCGTCGCGAGAGCCGAGAGTCAAGCAGATGGCCATGAATGCCGGTCGAATTGCTCGCCGGTACTACTTGCTTCACACTGACTGCCGTCCGCTGGACTAAGGGCCGGCCGAATGACGGCTTCACCAAAGGCGTCCGAATGTTCTAGAAGCGGCCGATCGGTCCGGGTTGGAACCCGTCTGTAGCGTGCGGCCAACTAGCGACGTCGACAGCGGCGCGCAGCGACTCGGCGCACCGCGAAGAATCGCCCCCGAGAAGCCGGGCGTCGTGAGATGTTGTCTCGCGGGTCCCTTCTTCTTCGCCGCTTCGCAAGCAAACTGTTCCGGCCAAACTGAGGTAACGGATGGGGCCAAATCCACCCAACTGTGTCTCGGATCCCAGTGCCCAAGTAGATATCCTGAGGCTGCTGCGGTTGGAGCCATTGGCAGAGACAGGCGCCTGCGGGTACCGGGCCGCCAAAGTCATGTTAAGCAGTCGCAGCGACAAATCGATAGAACTGCACAGCAGGGGGAACATGTCTACTTCTTTGATCCGGTGCCGGGGAGCGCCGCTCCGTCTGCGGCCCACTAGCTGAGTCTCTTCTCGGCACAAACCACCATCCTTTCGCCACCCATCAAGTGGGGAGATGCGACAGGCATCCCATGAGGATGGTGCTCCAGGCTGCCCACCTTAAATCCGCCAGGTGCAAATTGTTTTTCGCTCCGGTAGCCCTTCAGCGCTCCGGAGTCAGGCCCGTGCATGCCCTTCAGTTTCGCTGCCGTCTCATCGACGTCCAGACCTGACTTCCCGTAGCCGGGCGGTGTGCCATTAGCGAGCCGGTTGAGCGCGCCCGTCGTGGCGCTTAAGCGATCCTATTTTGATTTGCCAAACATGAATCAAATTCAATCGCGAATTGTCTCTCAGCCAAAGATCGCTGAATCGCCGAAGGAATGGCATCGACAGCTATTTCTTGATATTTCGCACAGGCTCGACGGAGATGTCGACTTTCCCTGTGTCTTCGCGAAGAACGCCTTTCGCAAGCAATTGCTGAAGTTTGTCTTGGTCGAAGATTTGGAAGAGCAAGGCTTGCGCCATTTTGCCGAGGGCCTTACAGAATATGTTGAGTTGTCGAAAGAATGGAACGGCAGCATTGACACTGCTTATCCGCTCGTCGTTGGATTTTCCGTCAAGGCAGTCCATGCGCAAACAGTTGCGCAGTATCACGAAATGGGCTGGCGGGTGTTGCAGCGCCTGCACGACATCGATCCCGCGCCTTGGCCGGAGGGGGTCGGTAAGGACCCGAACTCCGATTCCTGGTCCATGTGCTTCAACGGCATGCCCTTGTTTTGCAACATGAGCAGCCCGGCTCACCGCAGCCGCCGCAGCCGAAACCTGGGGGAGCATTTCGTGCTGGTCATCAACCCCCGCGAACGATTCGATGTGTTCGCCGGCGACACGCCCGGTGGCCGCACGGTGCGGGCCAATATTCGCAAGCGCATCGAGCGGTATGACGGCATGCCGCATGCGCTTCAACTCGGCACCTACGGCACCGGCAACAGCGAATGGTCGCAATACGGGCTCGTGGAGGAAAACGTCCAGCGTACGGACAAATGTCCTTTTGTCTTTCGCCACGAGCGCTTTGCAGAGATCAATGAATTGGAGTCTTTGAATGATTGAAGTGATCGTTTCTCAAGGCCGCGTGGCGGATCGGGCTGCCCGCATGATCGAGGGCGCCGCCCGAACCGCTCGTGCCTTTGAAAAGCGGTATGGAACAAGGTCCCGCTACATCGGAACACCGGCACCACACGCGAAGGACGATTGGACGGTCAGCTTGCCGCAAGCCAGGGAAACACTGGAGGGCTTGGCCAACGCTGTCGACGAAAGCGTGAAAGCGGGCGGGTTGACCGTTCTCCTCTCGAATACCTGCTCGGCGAGCCTCGCTTCGCTGCCCGTCGTGGCAAGGGAGCACCCGGACGCAGTGGTTCTCTGGATCGACGCGCACGGTG
Organism: uncultured Burkholderiales bacterium; assembly: GCA_966248995.1. Lineage (GTDB taxonomy): Bacteria > Pseudomonadota > Gammaproteobacteria > Burkholderiales > Burkholderiaceae_C > Albitalea. The sequence continues at coordinate 2,231 of CBINBY010000085.1, forward strand.
ATTTCAATACACCGGAAACGACCAGTTCGGGGTATCTTGGCGGCATGGTGCTTGCGGGTGTCTGCGGGTTGTGGGACAGCGGGCATGGGGCCGGGCTGCGGGCCAGCCAGGTGGTCCTGGTGGGAGCGCGCGACATTGATCCGGAAGAGCGCGAGCTCGTCAGGAAGGCGGGCGTCCTGCTCATTCCCCCTGCCCTCGCGACGCCCGAAAACATCCTGGCGGTGATCGGTGATGCGCCCATATGGATTCACATCGACTGGGACGTGCTGGAGCCCGGCTACCTGCCAGCGGACTACTCCGTGCCTGACGGCATGTTGCCGGCACAGATCCGCGCCATCTTCGAGGCGTTGCCGCACGACCGAATCCTGGGAATCGAACTGGCGGAATTCAATGCATCCGAATCGGCCGGCGAAAACGAGAAGGCGCTCGAGGTGATTGCGGACATCGTCTCACCAGTATTCGCCCGCTTCGCCTCACGGTAACCCCCCACTTCCATCGCCTACGGGCAGGTCAAGAACACATGGCTCTCTACGACAGCATTCTCGAAACCATCGGCCGCACCCCGATCGTGAAGCTCAACAGGCTTGCGCCCAGCCACGTGAGCATGTATGTGAAGGTGGAGTCCTTCAACCCTGGCGGATCCGTCAAGGACCGCCTTGCTCTCTCCGTTGTGCTCGATGCGGAAGCCAGGGGATTGCTGAAGCCGGGCGACACGATCGCGGAATGCACGTCCGGCAACGTCGGTATCGCGTTGGCCATGGTGGCCGCGGCGCGGGGCTACAAGTTTGTCGCCGTAATGTCGGACTCCTATTCCATCGAGCGGCGCAAGCTGATCCGGGCGTATGGCGGGAAGGTGATCCTGTTCCCCGGCGCCCTGGGCAGCAGCGGTGGGAACCGGATCGCCGATGAACTGGCGAAGAAGCATGGCTGGTTCCGCGCACGCCAGTTCGACAACCCTGCGAATCCGGCTTTTCACCGCGAGACGACCGCCTCCGAGATCCTCAGCGACTTTGCCGGCAAGCGGCTCGACTATTTCGTGACCGGCTTCGGAACCACTGGCACTCTCACTGGTGTCGGCCAGATGTTGAAGCTGGCCCGGCCCGGTGTTCGAGTCGTCGCCGCGGAACCCGCGAACGCTGCGGTGCTGTCGGGCAAGCCCTGGCAGCTTCACAAGATCCAGGGCTGGGCGCCGGACTTCGTGCCCAGCGTGCTCGATCGCAGGGTGATCGACGAACTCGTGCTGATCGACGAGATCGAGGGGCGGGACACGGCCCGCCGTCTTGCAGCGGAAGAGGGCATCTTTGTCGGCATTTCCGCTGGTGCCACCCTGGCCACGGCCTTGCAGGTCGCCGCCCGCGCCCCAGCCGGTGCGGTGCTGCTCGCCATGCTGCCCGACACAGGGGAGCGCTATCTGTCCACGTTCCTCCTTGAGGAGGTGAATGAAGGATCGGACGACGAGTGGCTCGCCTCGCTCGATGCCCCTGCGCCGTCCCTTCCCGTTGCGGCACTGGAAGCAGCGCTGTCCGACGAACGATGAGCAGGGAATGCATTTCCCCCGGGACCCGCTTTGTCGAGCTTCCTCCCGGCTTTGCCATGAAGCGGGGCGGCACGCTGCATGGCGCCCGCGTGGCTTACGAGGTCTTCGGACGGCTCAACGCTGCTCGAGACAACGCCGTCCTCATTCTCACCGGCCTGTCTGCTGACGCCCACGCTGCATCGCACGCCGAAGATCCTTCACCCGGTTGGTGGGAAGACATGGTCGGCCCCAGCAAGCCAGTCGATACCAACCAGTGGTACGTGCTATGCGTCAACTCGCTCGGCAGTTGCAAGGGTTCAACCGGGCCCGCATCGGTGGATCCGCAGACCGGCCGCGCCTATCGTTTGAGCTTTCCGGCCCTGTCGATGGAAGACATCGCGGACGCCGGTGCGCATGTCGTGCGCGCCCTGGGGATCAACCGGCTCGCCTGCGTCATCGGCGTGTCAATGGGGGGCATGAGTTCGCTTGCGCTGCTTGCACGTCACCCCGACCTCGCCCGGACCCACATCAACATTTCCGGCGCGGTGCATTCGCTGCCGTTTGCCATCGCGATGCGTTCGCTGCAGCGCGAGGCAATCTGGAGCGATCCAGACTGGAACGATGGGCAGTACGACGAGGCGTGCCACCCGAAGCGGGGCATGCTCATGGCGCGCAAACTGGCTTTCATCACCTACCGGTCCGCACAGGAATGGAACGGCCGCTTCGGCAGGACTGTCCTGGGAGCGGACCTTGGAACGACAGACCCGCCGTTCACGCCGGAGTTCGCCGTGGAAGGCTATCTGCAGTACCACGCGCTGCGCTTCTCACGAAGCTTCGATCCCAACTGCTACCTGTATCTGAGCCGCTGCATCGACTGGTTCGATCTAGGCGACCGGGCGGGCGGAAACGCTGACCTTGCATTGTCCCGGCTGCGTGTCGAACGAGCACTTGTGATCGGCGTACGCAGCGACATCCTCTTTCCAGTGCAGCAGCAACGTCAGATCGCCGATGGGCTGTCGGCGGGAGGCACGGATGTCCAGTTCCTGTCGCTCGACTCGCTGGCGGGACATGACGCGTTCCTGGTCGAGCCTCAACGCTTCGGGCCTCCGGTGGCGCAATTCCTGTCTTCTTTGATCACACGGCCGGAGGAAGAGCTCGCCGGGGTCGCCCACCGCATCTGAAGGGGAGATCAGATTGCCAACACACAATTCAAAAATTGCGCTCGTCACGGGAGCGAACCGGGGCATCGGCCATGAAACCGCACGCCAGCTCGCCCAGCATGGCGTTCGCGTCCTGCTCAGCGGGCGCCGGCCGGTGGCCGTGGCCGAAGCCGCCGCGCAACTGCGGGCCGCCGGTTTGGAGGTGGACGGACTCACGCTCGACGTGACCAACTCCGAAAGCATCGCCACCGCGGTCGCCCATGTCGCCGAGAAGCACGGACGGCTGGACATCCTCGTCAACAACGCCGCCATCCGGATCGAAGAGTACGGCAGGCACCCCTCCGAGCAGCCGTTGGACCAGTGGCGCAAGACCTTCGACACAAACCTCTTCGGTCTGGTCGAAGTAACGAAGGCCTTTCTGGCGCTGATCCGCAAATCACCCGCGGGGCGCATCATCAACGTTTCCAGCTTGCTCGCGTCGTTGACAGTGCACAACGACAGGCATTCGTACGCCCATTCCCCGATGTTCAAGTCGCTGCCCGCGTACAGCGCCACGAAGAGTGCCGTCAACTCGTGGACGGTCCACCTCGCATACGAGCTGAGAGACACCCCGATCAAGGTGAATGCGGTGCACCCCGGCTATACCAAGACCGGCATGAACAACGGCGCCGGTGATCTGGACGTGTCGGTGGGCGCCAGGACCAGCGTGTCCATGGCTTTGTTGGAGGGCGACGGTCCGACCGGACAGTACTTCCACTTTGGTGAGCGACTGCCGTGGTGAGGTGCCCGAGATGAGAAAAGTTGCGTTGGTTGCGAGCGCGTCTTCATTGCCGATCGACTACGACATGCCGCTGCTGCTGCCTGCTTGCCGGGAAGCCGGCCTGCAAGCGGAGGTGTGCGACTGGGAAGACAGCACGATCGTCTGGTCCGAATACGACGCCGCCGTTTTGCGGTGTCCGTGGAACTACGTGGATCGTCTGCCGAAGTTTCTCGACTGGTGTGACCACGTCAGCCGGGCGACCCATCTTTTCAATCCCCCTTCCGTCGCGCGCTGGAACCTCAACAAGTACTACCTGGCCGATCTGGCAGCCCGTGGAGTGCCGACAGTGCCAACGAGCTTTGTCGAGCCCGGGCAAGACACCGAGCGATCCTGGAAGGCCTTTCTCGGAGCGCATTCGTTGGCCAGCGAGGTGGTGATCAAGCCTACGGTCGGAGCCTATTCGAAGGGCGTCCAGCGTTTCGCCCGCGAGCGCGAGGTGGAGGCTGTCGCCTACCTCTCGAAGCTCATCGAGGCAGGACATCACGTCATTCTTCAGCCGTATCTCGACGCCATCGACACGCACGGCGAGACCGACCTGACGTATTTCGATGGGGTCTACAGCCACGCGATTCGCAAGGGTGCGATGCTGATGCCGGACGGTACGGTCCACGTTCCAACCCAGGACTTTCGGGCAGCCCGCGTCGCTGATGAAGCGGAGCGAAGGATCGCCAGTGCGGCCCTCGCCGCCGCCGCCTCTTGCCTGCGCCTGGATCGGCCGCTCCTTTACGCGCGCGTGGACCTGATCAAGGGATACGACGGGCAGCCTCTGGTGCTGGAGCTCGAGGTCTGCGAGCCTTCGTTGAACCTGCCGTTCTCGGAAGAAGGCGCCCGACGCTTTGCGGAGGCGATCACGAGCCGGGTGGGCTGAGCGAAAACAGGGACCAGGCCTGACCGCTTCGGCTCAGGGTCAGGCCGTCCTCGCGCTCAGTTTCGAGAGGCTCGAGGCGCGGGGCAGTAAAAGCAGCACAGCGCCGAACAACAGGAGCACCCCAAACGAAACCAGCGCAGTCGTGGCGCCAAACCTGTCGGCCACCATGCCGGTGAAGATCACCGGAATGCTGAAGCCGATGTACGCCATCAAGAAGAACGCCGCGCTGGCTCTCGTTTTCTCGCTCCCTCCCGCACTGACCGCCCCGGCAAGCCCACCCAGATAGACGAAGCCGTAGCATGCGCTGCTGACAAGAAAGGATCCGATCAGAACCCCGGTCAGTGAGCCGGACCACGCTCCCCAGGCCAGAAGGGCGTAGGCAGGAAGCAGGACCAAGATGCCGAGCCGCGTCGACCGGGTGGGATCGAGTCTGCGAGCCCAGGGCTGGAACAGCAGGCCACAGCTGATCGCCAGCATCGCAGAAAGGCCTGAGTACTTCGAGAGTCCGTGCCTCGCCAGCACCGAAGGCAGGACTGAAATCACCAGCCCCGTGGTCGCCCAGCACAGCAAAATGGCGCCCCCGTACCAGCTGCCTTCACGCGTGAAGTACGGTAGCCGAAGCATGGGAGAGCGACTGCTGGCGTGCTCGGTCGAGGTGTCCGGCAGTGCGATGACCATAGCCGCCGCGACCGCAGTGCCGGCCAGGTGGAGGATGAAGCTGGGCGGCGACACCGTCTCGTTGAAAAGCAGGCACAGGCTGGTCAATGCCGGTCCGAGGCCGAAGCCGATCGACGTGCTCGCCGTGACCCAGTTGGCCGCGCTGGTTGCTTCTGCCGCGTCGACCAACTCGATCATGTAGGCGGTCGCGGTGGCCGACATCAGCGCGGTTCCTACGCCGAGGACGAATCGCGCGAGCCCCAGGGACTCGATGTGTGGGTGCGCCAGCATCAAGCCCGTGCTCATCGCGGAAAGAACGACCGAGATGAGCATGACGTTTCTGCGACCGATCCGGTCCGACAAGCCTCCTAGGGCGAGAAGGACCGGCATCACACCGGCGACGTAGCAGGAGAAGGCGATTGTGGTGGCCGTGAGGCCATAGCCATCCTGCCTGGCATAGGTGGCGTACAAAGGTGCCTGCAGGTTGACTCCGGTTGTGATGACGCAAAGGGCGAACGCCAGCAGTGCTGCGTGCCGTCTTCCAGACATGAGGCTGAGACTCCGTCGACATGCGTTGAAGGCGACTCAGGATAGTCATTGGATGGGTACGGCTCTAGGTACAGTTGAACGATATTTGTCCCGAAGCGTACCCGTACTTTGTCCAAACAGATGCCATCTAGAAACAAGAGAAAGAAGAGCGAGCCGTCCCCGATGAGGTCAGTGAAGATCGAAATCGAGCGTGACTCGGGCGTGCCACTGGCCGATCAGGTCGAGCGGGGAGTCCGGGCCTGCATCAACGCCAGGGAGTTTCCCGCTGGTAGCAGACTGCCTTCAATCCGTCGGCTCGCGACCGATCTGGGTGTCAGTCGCAATACCGTCATCGAGGCCTACGACCGCCTCGTCAGCCGCGGATTGGCGAGGTCGCGCGCCGGGTCCGGCTACTTTGTCGACGATGCGATGGCCCGCGCGGCGCAAGGCATCTCCAATCCCGGCGACGCGGAGACCGTCACCGACGAGCTATGGCACTTGTTCAACGACCAGGGGAATCGGGTCAAGCTCGGTTGCGGTTGGCTGCCCGAGGCCTGGCGCGAAGGCGAGGAACTGGCCTACGCCATCCGGCAGACCGCGAGGCGTGACCGCGCGGGATTGTTCGACTACGGCACGCCCCTCGGCGCGCCAGGGCTGCGCGAGAGTCTGTGCCGGCGCCTGTTCGCGCTGGGCATCGAGGTACCCGTCCATCAGATCCTGCTGACCAGCGGCGCGAGCCATGCGCTCGATCTACTGATCCGGCTGTTGCTGCGGCCTGGCGACACGGTGTTTGTCGAAACGCCGGGCTACTACAACCTCTTCGGTTTGCTCAAACTACAGGGCATCCAGATGGTCGGCATCCCGCGTACCACGCAGGGACCTGACGTGGAGGTGCTGGAGCGGCTGTTGACGATGCACAGACCGAAGCTGTTCTTCGTCAACGGGGTGTGCCACAACCCCACCGGTACGACGCTCGCCCCCTCGCCCGCGCACCGCATCCTGCAGCTCGCCGAAAAGCACGACTTCCACGTGATCGAGGACGACATCTACGCCGACTTCGAGGCTGACCCGACGCCCCGGATGTCGGCGCTCGACCAGCTTCGCCGTGTGACCTACGTCGGCAGCTTTTCGAAGAGCGTGTCGTGCTCGCTGCGCGTCGGATTCATCGCGGGCGCTCCTGCAATCATCAGGAAGCTGGTGGACGTGAAGATGCTGACCAGCATCTCCTCATCGCGATTCGCCGAAGAGGTGCTGACGGTGATGCTCGAGAACGGTAGCTACAGGAAGCTGGTTGAGAGGCTGCGCAGACGTGTCGAGCAACAACTCGCCGAGACGAGCGAACTCGTCACCCATGCCGGCTGGGAGCTGTTCTTCCGTCCTTCGAGCGGCATGTTTCTCTGGGCGCGGTGGCCCTCGGTGGAGGACGCCGCGGATCTGGTCAGCGCCGCGGCGACGCGGGGCGTGAGCTTCACTCCAGGATCCATCTTCACCCCCGACGTGTCCTCCTGCCCTTGGTTGCGCATCAACGTGACCTATGCAGACGATCCGCGAGCCAAGGCATTTCTCCAGACACCCGTCTGACGCCCTCGCGATGGCTGCGCCCGCCTTGCCTGAAGGTGGACGGTCACCGACACTGCGCAGGTTGATCGCGAGATCGACCATTCCCTCGGGAGCGACGATGCGTGCTGATGAACCGTTTGTTCGACAGGCGGGCCAAGGGCCGGGGGTCGTGTGCATACATGCCAATGCGAGCAACTCGGCGCAATGGCGCAGCCTGATGGACGTGCTGGCTCCCAGCCACACCGTTCTCGCGCCTGACTCCTTCGGTTCCGGCAAGAGCCCGGACTGGCCTTCCGATCGCGAGATCCGTTTGAGCGACGAGGTTCATTTCCTCGAACCCGTCTTCAAGCTCGCCGGCGCGCCTTGTGCGATCGTGGGCCACTCTTACGGGGCCGCCGTTGCGCTGGTCGCCGCCGTGCTTCATCCAGATCGCTTCCAGGCGCTCGCGCTGTACGAGCCCACGCTGTTCGCGCTCGTCGACGCTCAGCAACCGCCGCCGAACGGCGCCGACGGCATCCGGGACGCCGCGGCGGCGTCGGCCGCCGCCCTCGACCGCGGCGACAGGGAGGGCGCAGCCCAGCACTTCATCGATTTCTGGATGGGCACCGGCAGTTGGCGTGCCATGCCCGAACAACGGCGACAAGCCATCACCGATTCGATCGTCAACGTGCGCCGGTGGGGGCATGCGCTGCTGAACGAGGCCACGCCGGCGCAGGCGTTTGCAACGCTGGACATCCCGATCCTGTACATGCTTGGCGCGCAGTCACCGGAATCGGCGCACGCCGTGGCACGCGTAGTGCTTCCCATCCTGCCGCGTGTGCGGGTGGTCGAGTTCCCGGGCCTGGGGCATATGGCGCCCGTCACGCACCCGGACCCAGTCAATGCCGAAATTGCAGCCTTTCTGCGTGAGGTCGGACCTCGCGCTTGATCGTCAACGTGCCGCCGGCTACGGGGCGGGCATAGTCATCGTTCTAGCGCCGCAGCTGCCCGGACGAAACCGGCACTCGGCGTCACCCTCCGTGTGACGTCCGTCATCACACCTCGCCGCGCCGTTCATGGATCTGCAAACGCAGCGACCGACGCTCTTCGAACCTGTTCGCAGGAGCGCATGGGCGAGAGCATCCCGCCCTCGGTCCTCCCGTTTCTCTTCTTCTTGCAGGACGATATTCATGGCAAACCGTGGTCTCGCGCTTTCCGCCATCGCCCTGGGCGTGGCCGCACTCACCTCCCTGACCGGGCTCGCCGGCTTCAGCCGGACCGTGCGGGCCAGTACCGCCCCCGAAGCCCCTTCCGCCGCCACGCAGCGCACGGACATCGTGTTGCCCGACTTCGCCAGCATCACCGAGAAGGCGGGGCCGGCGGTCGTCAACGTGCGCGTGAGCGGGGTGCGCAGCCTGGCCGAGGAAGGCAGCGATGACGATTCCACGCAGGCACTGCTGGAGCTGCTGCGGCGGCGATACGGCGGCGCCATGCCACGCCTGGAGGTGCCGGTGCGCGGGCAAGGCTCTGGCTTCATCGTCTCGCCCGATGGCATCGTGCTCACCAACGCGCATGTGGTGCAAGGCGCGCGGGAAGTCATCGTGCGCCTCACCGACCGCCGCGAGTTCCGGGCGCGGGTGCTCGGCACGGATGGAAAAACCGACATCGCGGTGCTCAAGATCGACGCGAACGGCTTGCCCACGGTGCGGCTGGGCGACGCCAAGCATCTGCGGGCCGGCGAATGGGTGCTCGCGATCGGCTCGCCCTTCGGATTCGAGAACACGGTCACCGCCGGCATGGTGAGCGCGCTGGGGCGCTCGCTGCCCGACGACGGCGCGGTGCGTTTCATCCAGACCGACGTGCCCATCAATCCCGGCAACTCCGGCGGGCCGCTGTTCAATGCACGCGGCGAGGTGGTCGGGATCAACTCGCAGATCTACAGCATGTCGGGAGGCTTCCAGGGCGTGTCGTTCGCTATCCCGATCGATGTTGCCAAACGCGTGCAGGAGCAAATCGTCGCCACAGGCCATGCCGCGCATGCGCGGCTGGGGGTAACGGTGCAGGATGTGGACGCTCCACTGGCCACCGCCTTCAAGCTCGCGAAGCCCGCGGGCGCCCTCATCGCCCAGGTGCAGCAGGGCGGCCCGGCCTCGCGCGCCGGCCTGCAGCCCGGCGATGTGGTGCTTCGGATCGATGACCAGCCGATCGTCGCGTCCGGTGATCTTTCATCCACCGTCGCGATGCACCTGCCCGGCGACCGGGTCTCGCTTGCGGTATGGCGGCACGGTGCGCAGCGGCGCATCGAAGCGACGCTGGGCGACGGGAGCGACCACCCGCAAGCAGCGGCCGTGGCGCCGGTGGCGTTGGCCGAGCGGCCGCTCGGCCTGGCGCTGCGGCCCTTGCAGCCACAGGAGCGCCGCGCCGCGGGCACGCGGGGCGTGCTGATCGCGAGTGTGGGCAGCAGCGCTGCCCTGTCCGGCCTGGCGCCCGGCGACGTGCTGCTCGGCGTCAATGGCAAGCCCGTCGAATCGGTGGAAAGCGCGCATGCCGCGCTGGCGAGCGCCGGCTCATCTGTCGCATTGCTCGTGCAGCGGGGGCAGGAGCGGCTCTTCGTGGCGATGGAGCCTGCACGGGCAGCGGCCGAGTGACCGCGTGGAGCAGCGGCAGCTTCAGTACGAGTCAGTACAACGTTTCCACCTCGCAGGCGAGGCGGTAGCCGGCACCGCGCTCGGTGACGATCAGCTGCGGTTGGGCGTTGTCGGCCTCGATCTTCAGGCGCAGGCGACGGATCTGCACGTCGACCGTGCGGTCGTAGACCTCACCCTCGTGCAGGCGTGACATCGACAGCAGCTGGTCGCGCGTGAGCACGCGCTGGGGCGCGCGGCACAGCGCGCACAGCAGGCTGAACTCGCCGTTGGACACCGGCACCGCGCGGCCATCGGGTGCCACCAGACGGCGCGTGCGCAGGTTCAGCTCCCAGCCCGCGAAGCGGAAGGCGCGCCGCGCGTTGTCGCGCTCGGGCAGCGTGGCTTGCACCTGGTAGCGCCGCAAGACGGCGCGCACCCGCGCCAGCAGCTCGCGCGGGCTGAAGGGCTTGGTCACGTAGTCGTCGGCGCCGAGCTCCAGCCCCATCACGCGATCGGCCTCCTCATTGCGGCCGGTGAGCAGGACGATGGGCACGCCGGCCCGCTCGCGCAGGGTGCGCGCCAGCTGCATGCCGTCCTCGCCGGGCAGCTTCAGGTCGAGCACGACGAGATCGATCGCTTCGCGTTCGAGCAGCTCGAACATCTCGCGCCCGCAGCTGCCGGCGCTCGTGCGCATGTCGTTTTTTCCCAGGTATTCGACGACCAGACTGCGGACGGCCGGGTCGTCGTCGATCACGAGGATGTGAGGTGGAGTGACGGCGTTCATGGTCGCGGGCCATCGTAGCGCAGGGCCTCTCCCGCACACCGTGGACAATGCCGCGGCCGCAATGTCAGATGTCATGGACCCGGTAACTTCCGCACCGAGCATGGAACCCGCCGGAACGCCTCGCCCCGCCGAAGGGTGGAGACCCTGGTCCATCGCCTTCGTGTTCTGGCTGGTGCTGGTGATCGCGGCGTGCCTGACCCTGTGGCACCTGCGTCGCGATGCCATCGAAGGCCACACCCGCGAACTCGCCCTGCTCTCGCTCGCGCTGACCGACGAGATGGACCGGGGACTCGACAGCGTGCAGTGGGGCCTGCAGGCCTTGCGTACCGAGTGGCAGGAGGAGCGCCTGCCCCTGGCCGGCGATGCGGCCGTGCAAGCGCTGGGCACACGCGCCGACCTCTTGCCGCTCGTGCGCACGGTGTGGCTGACCGGGCCCGACTTCCGCCCGCTCGCGGCATCGGACACAACACCCCTGCCCGACGTGACCTCGTTCTCGCCAGCGCTGCACACGCTGCCACCGGGCACCTGGGCCTGGAGCCGACCTTTCGGCGGCGAGCGCGAGGGCGAGACAATGGTCGCGCTGGCGCTGCACTTCGAGGGCACGCCTCGGCTGCCCGCGGGCTGGATCGTCGCGGCCATGCCTTCGGCAGAACTGCTCGGTGCCTTCGGCGCCGTGTCGCCGGCCGGCGATGCGCGCATGGCAGTGATGCGCGGGGATGGGAGCCTCCTTGCCGGCAGCGAGCTGGAGACCCCCGAGCTGCTGGAGTCCGGCGGGCCGCAGCCCCCTGCCCCACCGGCCAGCGTCGTCGTGCGGCGGCTGCCCGATGGGCACGAGAAGCTGGTGGCGATGCACTCGCTGGCGCCGTTCGATGTCCGGGTGGTCGTCACGCGCGATCTCGACATCGTGCTGGCCTCCTGGCGCGAAACGGCTGAAGCGGCTGCCGTCGCCCTGCTGCTGCTGCTCAAAATCAGCTCGGTGGCCGTGCATTTCGCGGTGCTGGCCACCCGCCGGCGCACCGAGGCACAGCGCGCAATGCAAGCCCAGGTCGCCCGCGCCAGCAGGCTGGAGTCGCTGGGCACGCTGGCCGGCGGCGTGGCACACGACTTCAACAACGTGCTGGCCGCCATCGTGGGCTATGGCGAAATGGCGCGCGACGAGGCCTCCGACGGCAGCAACCAGGCCCGCTACCTCGACCATGTCCTGCAAGCCGGCCTGCGCGGCAAGGCGCTGGTGGAGCGGATCATCACCTTCAGCCGCGGCGGAGCGCGCGCATCGATGGTTTTCGAGCTGGAGCCCGTAGTGGAAGAGGTGCTCGCACTGCTATCGGCCTCGCTCAAGCCGGGCATCGTGCTGGAGCGCGCGCTCGAAGCACCCGGCGCGCGGCTGCGCGGCGATCCCACGCAGGCCTTCGAGGCAGTGATGAACCTGTGCACGAACGCCATGCAGGCGATGCCGCGAGGCGGCATGCTGACGGTTGCGCTGCAGCGCATCGATGTGCAGGCGGCGCGGGTCCTGTCGCACAGCTCGCTCGCCCCCGGGCACTACGTCGCGCTCACGGTGGCGGACCAGGGCAGCGGCATCACGGCCGAGGTGGCCGAGCACCTTTTCGAGCCCTTCTTCACCACGCGCGCGGCGCAATCGGGCACCGGGCTGGGCCTCGCCGTCGTGCACGGCGTGGTGGCCGAATTCGGCGGTGCGATCGACGTACAGAGCCGGCCCGGGCACGGCGCGCGGTTCACGCTCTATCTACCCGAGTCCGCCGAAGCGGCCGGCCGGGCCGAGACAGCCGAAGCCGCTCGGGCGGGTACTGGGCAGCGGCTGCTCGTGGTCGATGACCAGGGCGAGCTGGTCGCGATGGCCGAAGAGATGCTCAGGACATTGGGGTACGAGCCCGACGGCTACACCGATCCGCAAGCCGCCCTTCAGGCCCTGTGCGAGGCACCCGGCCGGTACGTGGCAGTCATCACCGACGAGGTGATGCCCCGGCTCAGCGGCACGCAACTGGCGCAGGCCGTGCGCGAGCGGCTCCCCGACCTGCCGGTGCTGCTGGTCAGCGGCTACGGGGGCGCGGCGCTGGCCCGGCGCGCGGCCACGGCCGGCGTGACGCGGGTGCTCGCCAAGCCGCTGCAACGGGCGGATCTCGCTCGCGTACTGGCCGCGCTGCTGCACTGAAGCCACCGGCTCTCGCCGTGCGAATGGCATGTGCCAGATGGCATTTGTCATCTGTGGCGCCGGGTGAGCAACGGGAGTGACACGGCCGGCTTCCAGACTGACACGCATCTCCTTCTTCATTCTCAGGAGGTCCCTCGTGTTCACGTCCACTTCCATGCTGAGCCTCGTCGGCGCGCTGGTCAGTGCCGGCAGCTACTGCCCGCCCGACGAGCTGCGTGCCGAGTCTCCGGCGGTCACCGCGCAAGCCGTGGCCGACATCGCTCACGCCCGGGTCGAGCTGTACTGCGGCCACGACGGGCAAGCGGTTGCCGACCTGCGCGCGGCACGGGCGAGCCTGCAGAAGGCGGGCGGCCCCACGCCGACGGCCGCACTGGCCGCGCTGGACGAAGCGTCATGGCACGCCCGCCGCGGCCGCTACCAGAGCGCCGAACTAGCGCTGCAACACGCCCTGGAGCAGCTCAGTCCCGACAGCACCAATACCGCCGCCTGAGCCACGGCCGTGCAGATCCGAACGCTCGCCCTGACCGACGGGGCTTCCGCGGCGCGGCTCCTGATCCACACGGGCGCGGAACGCGGGGCGCAGGAGCATGGCCTGGCCGCGCTCCTGCGCCGCTTGCGGGCTTGGCACGCGGCCCGCCCACCGCACGAGCGACAGCCAGCCGCGCTGGAGATCCACGATCTCCAGGGGCAGCGCATCCTCGCCGTTCGCGAAGCGTCCCCGCTGGTCGAGGTGGCGCTGCCGCCGGGCACCTATCACGTCACCACCCGGGTCGACGGCATCCACCGGCGCTACACCGTCACGCTGGAAGCCGGTGCATCGTTCGACCTGCGGTTGAGCACGACGCGCGATGGACGCGCAGGGTAAGCCCGGCCTGCGCGCCGCATGGACGCTTGCCAGGCCATACTGGCGCCGCGACCGGCTTGCGTGGGGCATGCTCGCGGCACTGATCGCCTCCACGCTGTCCATCGTCTGGATCAACGTCCGATTCAGCACCTGGAACAACGACTTCTACGACGCGCTGCAGGCGCACGACCTGGCCTTGTTCTGGCGCCAGATCCTGGTGTTCGGCGTGCTGGCCGCGGCCTACATCGCGCTGGCGGTGGCCCGGCTGAACATGCAGCAGCGCCTGCTGATCCGCTGGCGGGAAGGCATGACCGAGCAGCTGCTCGCCCGCTGGCTGCAGCCCGGCACGCCGTGCCGCGTGAACGCCGGCGAGCTGGACAATCCGGACCAGCGGATCGCCGAAGACATCCGCTCCTTCGCCGGCACCACGCTCGAGCTCGGGCTCGGGCTCCTGAACGCCGTCGTGACGCTGCTGTCGTTCATCGTCATCCTGTGGCAGCTGTCCGGCCGCCTGCATGTGCCCTGGCCTGCGCACGGCTGGGACTTGCCGGGGCATCTGGTGTGGATCGCGATCGTCTACTCCGCGGCGGGCAGCGTGATCGTGCATTGGCTCGGTGCGCCGCTCATATCGGCCAACGTCCGGCAGCAGCAGGTCGAAGCCGACTTCCGCTACGGCCTCGTGCAGGTGCGCGACCATGCCGAGGTCATTGCGCTGGCCCGCGGCGAGCCGGCCGAGCACCGGCGGCTGCGCAGCCTCTTCGAGGCCATCCGCGGCAACTGGAGCCTGCTCATCCGGTACAACAAGAGACTCACTGCATTCAGCGCGGGCTATGCGCAGGCGGCGGTGGTCTTCCCGCTGCTGGCCGCCGCGCCGCGCTACTTCGCCGGGCAGATCCAGCTCGGCGGCCTCATGCAGACGGCCCAGGCCTTCGGGCAGGTGCAAGGTGCGCTGAGCTGGTTCGTCGATGCCTACGGCAGCCTGGCCGACTGGCGTGCCACCGTGCTGCGATTGACAGCGTTTCGCGACCGGCTCCATGACGACACGCCACCCGCGCTCCCGACCCCCGACGACGCGTACGCCGACCGCGGGGCGATGCTGCAAGCCCGGCGCATCGTGGTCGGTCCGCCCGGCGAGCGCCCCTTGCTGGAGGTACCGGAGCTGAGCCTGCACCCGGGAGACTGGCTGCTCGTCACGGGCCCGACCGGCAGCGGCAAGAGTTCTCTGCTGCGCACCCTCGCCGGGCTGTGGCCGGCAAGGGCCGGCCACGCGCAGGTGCCGGCCGACGCCATGTTCGTCCCGCAGCGACCCTACCTGCCGCACGGCACGCTCGCGGAGGTACTCGCCTACCCGTGCACGGCGCAGGCCTTCAGGATGGGCGACATGGTGCGGGCGCTGCACGATGCCGAACTCGCCGCCCTCGTGCCGCGGCTGCACGATGCCGAGGCCTGGTCGCAGCGCCTGTCGCCCGGCGAGCAGCAACGCCTCCAGTTCGCGCGTGTCTTCCTGCACCGGCCGAGCTGCATCCTGCTCGACGAAGCGACATCCGCGCTCGACGAGCAGGGGCAGGAACGTCTCCTGTACCGCCTGCGGGCCGAGGCACCGCAATCGGCGGTGTTGCACATCGGCCATCGCGCGGAGCTCGTGGCCTTGCACGACCGGCTGATGCAGGTGCGCTGCGGCCGCCTGCTCCATGCGCTGCCCAGCCACGCCACCGGAGCCGCGTGACCAGACGCATTGCAGGTGTCACGGGTATACGCCGGCACACAACCGGTCAGACACACGGCGCACCGAGCATGGAACTGTCCGCGGGCCAGACGCCATGCGGGCGTCTTGAAACTGAAGGAGCAGATGATGAAGAAACTTTCCCTCTCGCTGGTCGCCGGTAGTCTGTTCGCTGCCATGGGCATCAACTGCGGCGCTGCGCATGCCGAGGGCTTCTATGCCGGCGCCAACCTGGGCGCGCCGCACTACGCGGATCCGATCAACGGAATCGAGGGCGATGGTTCCGGCGTCAGCGGCAAGCTGTATGGGGGTTATCAAGCCACTCCGAATTTCGCGGTCGAGGCGGGTGTCGCGGACCTCGGGCACATCGAGCACCCCGCTGACCACGTCGACGGCCGTGCCGCGTTCCTGGATGGGGTAGGCCTCCTGCCCTTGAACAACCAGTGGTCGCTGCTCGGACGCGTGGGTGTCGCGCACGTCAACCTCGACACCTCCCGGGGCGACGACTCCGGAACGGCCCTCAAGGTCGGGCTGGGCACCCAGTACACGTTGACGAGCAACGTGGCGCTGCGAGGTGAGTGGGAACGCTACCACGCACACATCTTCGACGGCCGGCCCGATATCGACCAGTACACCGTGGGTGTGCGCGTCGGGTTCTAGTCCTGTGCGCCGGCCGCCGCGTGCGATGACGCGGCGGCCGCAAGGCGCCATGACGCACCACATGTCAAGTGTCATGCAGCGGACCCCGTCCTGCCATGACGCTGCCCCGGGCGCCGGGCACGATGAACTTGCGGCATCCACCGCGGATCGAGCAAGGAGCGCATCGTGAACATCCGTCAGACCCTCCGCGTCGCAACCGCCGTCGCCGTGCTTGGCGGCGCGCTCACCGTGGCCTCGGCGCACGACATGGCGGCCGGCCGCCATGCGTACCAGACCGGCGGCGTGGGGCACGAAGAGGCGGCCGAGATGGCCCGCCACATGAAGGACTACAACCTGCACCTCACCTTCTCCGAGGGGCGCCACAACGCCTACCTGGCCGACGTAAAGGTCGACATCTACAACGCCGCAGGCAAGGACGTGTTCTCGCTCAAGGACGCAGGACCGCTGACCGGCGTGAACCTGCCTGCCGGGCACTACCGCGTGGTGGCCGAGGCCGGCGGCATCACTCGCAGCCGAAGCGTCGACTTGAAGCACGGCCACCCCGCCGACCTCTATCTGCACTGGCCAAAGGATCCGGCGATCGGCTGAAAATACGTAGCGCCTGCCGGCACCGGTCTCCGTTCCGCGTGCCGACAGGCGCAGGCCGCTCCAGGCCACTTCATTCGCGCTTCGGCGCCGCGCGACTACACCGGGAAAGCGCATGAACCGCGCAACCCTACGGGCGCTTCACCTCTTGTTCGTCAAGTCCGTTCCATGAAACTTCGTCCTCTCCACGCTGCTCTGTTCGCCGCCGCAGGCTTGTTCGCTCACGCCGCCATCGCCGCGTCTCCCGCCCCGCATTGGGAATATCGTGGCCCCCACGGCGCTGCCCACTGGGCGGATATCGATCCCAAGTTCGAAACATGCGCCAAGGGACAGGTCCAGTCCCCGATCGACATCCGCGATCCGCAAGCGGCGTCCCTGCCCTCACTGGAGTTCTCGTATGGGCGCGTGCATCCGTCCATCGTCAACAACGGCCACACCGTCCAGGTGAACGTACCGCCCGGGCAGACCTTGCGCGTGGGCGACCACAGCTATGAGCTCGTGCAGTTCCACTTCCACACGCCGAGCGAAGAGCACGTGGCCGGCAAGGCGAGCGCCATGGTGGCCCACTTCGTCCATCGCGACGCCGAAGGCCGGTTTGCGGTGGTCGCGGCGCTGATCGAACCCGGCAAGCCCAACACCGGGTTCGAAACGGTGCTGTCGCACCTGCCGCGCCAGGCGGGCGAAACGCTGACCGTCGAAGGACTGGAGCTCGACCTCGCCGCGCTTCTTCCGGCGCAACGCCGCTATTACGACTACGAGGGCTCGCTCACGACACCGCCGTGCTCCGAGCAAGTGCATTGGATGGTGCTGACCCAGCCGGTACACGTGTCCCGCGAGGCGATCCACCAATTCCGGCAGCTCTATCCTGCCAATGCGCGGCCGGTGCAGCCGCTGAACGGCCGCGTCGTTCGCGTCTCGCAGTAAGACAGCCATCGGCTTTCTGGCTCGGGTTGGGCCGCGTGAGCTGCCCAGCCCGATGAGCGTGCCCACCAGCAAGGTTCGCGCAGGTTGATCCCATCAGCACGGTTTGGGCTGAGCGTGTGGGAGCGCCGCGCTGACCGTGATGGCAGGGCTTCGACAAGCTCAGCCCGAACGGGTGGGTGAACGAGACATGGGTGTCGTGCCGGTCCGACCAGCACCGTTCGCGCTAAGCGTGTGGTAGCGCCGTGCTGACCGTGATGGCAGGGCTTCGACAAGCTCAGCCCGAACGGGTGGGTGAACGAGACATGGGTGTCGTGCCGGTCCGACCAGCACCGTTCGCGCT
>CBINBY010000086.1:0-19941 GCA_966248995.1 uncultured Burkholderiales bacterium
CGGCGCAGTCGCCGTGCACGAGACCAACATGGGGCACGTCGCGCAGATGCTGCCTTTCGCCGGTCTGTGACCCGCTTCTGAACTGAAGGAGAAGACACATGCCTCGCGTCAAACGTGGTGTTACCGCGCGTGCCCGTCATAAGAAGGTTCTTGCGCTCGCCAAGGGCTTCCGCGGCCGCCGCAAGAACGTATTTCGCATCGCCAAGGAAGCGGTCATGCGCGCTGGGCAGTACGCCTATCGCGATCGCCGTACCCGCAAGCGCGTGTTCCGTCAGCTCTGGATCGCTCGCATCAACGCGGCGACCCGCAGCATGGGACTCACCTACAGCAAGTTCATGGCCGGCCTGAAAAAGGCGTCGATCGACATCGACCGCAAGGTTCTCGCCGACATGGCCGTACACGATCCCGCCGCTTTCGGCAGCATCGTCCAGAAGGTGAAGGCCCAACTCGCTTGAGGTCGCGATGCAAGGCCCGATATGGCCTTGCGCGCGATGCCCCTGGGCGGCAAGCCCGGGGCAAGCTTCCAAGGCCGACCTCCGTTCGGCCTTTTGTTTTTTGTGGATCCGATGAACGACCTCGATCAACTGGTGCATGACGCGCAGGCCGATTTCGCCCGGGCCCCCACACCGGCCGAGCTGGAAAACGCCAAGGCGCGCTACCTCGGCAAGGCCGGCCGAGTCACTGATCTGCTCAAGGCACTGGGTGTACTCGCGCCCGAGGAGAAGAGGTCCCGCGGTGCGCTCATCAACGCCGCCAAGCAGCAGGTGGAAGCCGCACTCAACGCGCGACGCCAGGCACTGGCGGAAGCCGAGCTGGAGCAGCAGTTGCAGGCCGAGTCGCTGGACGTCACGCTGCCTGGGCGCCAGCCCGGACTGGGAGCAATGCACCCGGTGTCCCGCACCATGGAGCGCATCGAGCAGATCTTCGGTTCCATGGGGTTCGACGTGGCCGATGGTCCGGAGATCGAGACCGACTGGATGAGCTTCACAGCCCTCAACAACCCGGAGAACCATCCCGCGCGCTCGATGCAGGACACCTTCTACGTCGACATGAAGGATGCCGAAGGCCGCTGGCTGAACCTTCGTCCCCACACCTCGCCCATGCAAGTGCGCTATGCACGCGCGCACGCGGCCCGCCACGCCGGCCGCGACCCGATGCCCGAGATCCGCGTCATCGCGCCCGGGCGCACCTATCGGGTGGATAGCGATGCCACGCACTCGCCGATGTTCCACCAGTGCGAAGGGCTGTGGCTCGGCGAGAACGTGAGCTTCAAGGACCTGAAGGTGGTCTTCAAGGGCTTCTTCCGCGAGTTCTTCGAGACGGAGGATCTGGAGCTGCGCTTTCGCCCGTCGTTTTTCCCGTTCACCGAGCCTTCGGCCGAAGTGGACATCGCCTTCGGCCACGGGCCGCTCAAGGGCCGCTGGCTGGAAGTGGCCGGCTCGGGTCAGGTGCATCCAAATGTCGTACGCAACTTCGGGCTCGACCCCGAACGCCACATCGGCTTCGCGTTTGGCATGGGGCCCGACCGGCTCACCATGCTGCGCTACGGAGTGAACGACCTGCGCCTGTTCTTCGAGGGCGATTTGCGTTTCCTCGGCCAGTTCAAGTAATCAACGCGGGCATCCATCAGCCATGCAATTCCCCGAGTCCTGGTTGCGGGAGTTCTGCGACCCGCCCCTTTCCAGCGCAGAGCTGGCCGAGCTGCTCACCATGTCGGGCATGGAAGTGGAGGAGATGCGCCCGGTGGCGCCGCCCTTCACCCACGTCGTGATTGGCCATGTGCTGTCCACCGAGCGCCACCCGAACGCTGACCGTCTGACCGTGTGTCGCGTGGATGTGGGTCGTGAGGCGCCGCTGCAGATCGTCTGCGGCGCGCCCAACGTGAAGGCCGGCATCAAGGTGCCGACTGCGCTGTTGGGTGCCCAACTGCCACCGGGTGACGACGGCAAGCCGTTCCAGATCAAGCTGGGTCAGCTGCGCGGTGTCGAAAGCCAGGGCATGCTGTGCTCGGCACGCGAACTGAAACTTTCCGAGGAGCACGCCGGGCTGCTCGTGCTGGACGAGCATGCTCCGGTGGGCCAGGACGTGCGCCGGCACCTGTTGCTCGATGACGTGCTCTTCACACTCAAGCTCACGCCCAACCTCGGGCATTGCCTCAGTGTCTTCGGAATCGCGCGCGAGGTGGCGGCACTCACCGGCGTGCCGCTCAAGCAGCCTTCATTCCCTCGCGTACCCGCCGCGCATGGGGACAAGCTGCGTGTCACGATCGAGGCTCGTGACCTTTGTGGGCGCTTCTCAGGCCGCATCGTGCGCTACGTCAACACGAAGGCGAAGACGCCGGCATGGATGGTCGAGCGGCTGCAGCGCTGCGGCCAGCGCTCGGTGACGGCACTGGTGGACATCTCCAACTATGTGATGTTCGAGCTGGGCCGACCCTCCCATATCTTCGACTACGACAAGATCCGCGGTGGCCTCACGGTGCGATGGGCTCGCCGCGGGGAGTCGCTGGAGCTGCTCAACGGCAACACCATCGAGCTCGACGAGACCGTGGGCGTGATTGCTGACGACGAGGCGGTGGAGTCGCTGGCCGGCATCATGGGCGGGCAGCGTACGGCGGTGTCCGATGACACCAGGAACGTGTACGTCGAAGCCGCGTTCTGGTGGCCGGAAGCGGTGGCCGGCCGCTCGCGGCGGTTCAACTTCTCCACCGACGCCGGGCATCGCTTCGAGCGCGGCGTCGACCCGGCGACGACGGTCGAGCACATCGAGCGCATCACGCAGCTCATTCTCGAGATCTGCGGCGGTCAGGCTGGCCCGATGGACGATCACGTCGTTGCACTGCCCGAGCGCAAGCCCGTCACCTTGCGCGTGGCACGCGCTGCCAAGGTGATCGGCATGCCGGTGACGCAGGCACAGTGCGCCGGCGTGATGAAACGCCTGGGGCTGGCGTGTCGCGAGGGCGAGGGCGAGCTGCAGGTCACGCCGCCCAGCTGGCGCTTCGACCTGCAGCTGGAGGAAGACCTGATCGAGGAAGTGATCCGCGTAGTCGGGTACGACCAGCTTCCCGACACGCCGCCGCTCGCGCCGGTGATCGCGCAGTCACAGCCGGAAGGCCGGCGCAGCCCGCATGCGCTGCGTCACCTCCTGGCTGGCATGGGCTACTTCGAGACCATCAACTTCAGCTTCGTGGAGGAGCGCTGGGAGCGTGAGCTCGCTGGCAACGATGATCCGATCCGCGTACTGAACCCCATCGCCAGTCCACTGGCAGTGATGCGCTCCAGCCTCATCGGCAGCTTGGTCAACGTCCTGCGCCACAACCTTGCGCGCAAGGCCGTTCGGGCGCGAGTGTTCGAGATCGGTCGCGTGTACCGGCGCGATCCAGCTGCCGTCGAGGGGGAACTGAGCGTGGCCGGAGTGGCCCAGCCAGCGCGTCTGGCCGCTTTGGCCTGGGGCAGCGCGCAGGCCTTGCAGTGGGGCGAGCAAGACCGGCCGGTGGACTTCTTCGATGTGAAGGGAGATATCGAAGCGCTGCTGGCGCCTCGGCAGGCTCGTTTCGTGCCGACATCACATCCGGCGTTGCATCCGGGCCGCTGTGCGCGTGTGGAGTGGGCTGGACGCACGCTGGGCTTCATTGGCGAACTGCACCCCCGTTGGCGCCAGGCTTACGAACTGCCTTCTGCGCCGGTGTTGTTCGAGCTGGATCTTGGGCCGCTCCTGGAGCGAGACGTGCCTTCTTTCGTCCCGCTGGCGCGCCACCAGGCAGTGTGGCGCGATATTGCGGTCGTCGCGGGCGAGGCAGTGACTTGTGAGGCACTCATCGAAGCGGTTCGCGCTACGCCCTCGCCGCTGGTTCGCTCGGTCCAACTATTCGATGTGTACAAACCCGCCAAGCCCGTTGCGGACATGGCACCGGGCGAGAGGAGCATGGCTGTGCGCCTTGAACTCCTCGATGATGAGAACACGCTCACGGACGATCGCATCGAGGCGGTGATGGCGCAGGTGCTGCAGACGTTACGTGAACGCGTGGGTGTGCGGCTGAGGAGCTGATGGATGGCTGACCACGACAACGAGAAGCCCGGCTCGGGCGTCGCGCTCCCCAGCCTGGAGACCCCCACCCTCACCAAAGCCGAGCTGGCGGAGTTGCTGTTCGAACGCCTCGGCTTGAACAAGCGCGAGTCCAAGGACATGGTCGAGGCGTTCTTCGACATCATTCACGGGACGCTGGTGTCTGGTCAGGACGTGAAGTTGTCGGGGTTCGGAAACTTCAACATCCGCCGCAAAGCGCCGCGTCCCGGCCGCAATCCACGCACGGGCGAGGCCATTCCGATCAAGGCCCGAAATGTCGTCACTTTTCACGCCAGTCACAAATTGAAGGGCGTTGTGCAGGGCGACGTATCAGCAGACGAACAGTTCGAGTAGAGTCTTAACTTTCCCGGTGGAGGCTGTTGATTTCAATGGAGAAAGCACTCCCGGCCATCCCCGCCAAGCGCTACTTCACCATCGGCGAGGTCAGCGATTTGTGCGGCGTGAAGCCGTACGTGCTTCGTTACTGGGAGCAGGAGTTCACTCAGCTCAAGCCGATGAAGCGCCGCGGGAACCGGCGCTATTACCAGCACCATGAGGTGTTGCTGATCCGGCGCATACGTGAACTGCTGTACGAGCAGGGCTTCACCATCAGCGGTGCCCGCAACCAGCTGCTGGAAGCCACATCGTCGCGCGCGCAGCCTGCTTCTGATGTCCATGGCTTGGACATTCATGAGGCGACGATGAGCGAGGGCGAGGTCATCGAAGACCTCCCGGCCGATGCCGCGGTCGAGCCGATGCAGGTCGAGCAGCCGCAGGTCCAGCCCACCGAGATCTCACTGGTGCAGATGCGGCAGGAACTGCTTTCGATACGTGGCCTGCTTACCGTGTGAAAGAAGTGGCGGATTGACTCTGATTCACCCGTATAATTCGAGGCTTCGTCGGGGTGTAGCGCAGCCTGGTAGCGCACTTGCATGGGGTGCAAGGGGTCGCGAGTTCGAATCCCGCCACCCCGACCATCGAAAAGCAACGGGTTAGCTCCATACGGGCTAACCCGTTTTGCTTTTGTCACCTCAATACCGGCCCGCTACGCGAGCGGGTCCTGGATCGTGACGAGGCGGTGATGCTCGAGGCAGCCAAGCCAATACGATCTGGCTCGCATCGGACAGGCTTCGGCTCTGCTCGGACGCGCTGACACAGGGAGGGTACCGTGGACCGCCATGAACTTGCGATGACGTTGCTGATGACGCCCGACATGGCCAACTTCTCCGGCAACGTGCATGGCGGTACGCTGCTGAAGCTGCTGGATCAGGTGGCTTACGCCTGCGCCAGCCGGTATGCCGGCCGCTACGTGGTCACCGTGTCGGTTGACCAGGTGTTGTTCCGTCAACCCATTCATGTAGGCGAGCTGGTGAGCTTTCTCGCGTCGGTCAACCACACCGGCCGTTCGTCCATGGAGGTCGGCATCAAGGTACTGGCCGAGGACATTCGGACGCAGCAGCGGCGGCATGTCAACAGCTGCTATTTCACGATGGTGGCCGTCGACGAGAGTGGCCGGCCGGTGCCCGTGCCCCAGCTGGTGCCGGCCAGCGATGTGCAGTCGCGCCGCTACGAGGAGGCGGTGCTGCGCAAGAGTGCACGGCTTGAACTCGGCCGTCGGCTCGCCTCGGCCAGTGGTCAGCCTGACGAATCCTGAGCCTGTCGAAAGGCTCTGCATCACTGGCCGGGGGCTCAGGTTCCGGGAAGTCAACCTCTGAAGACTGGCATTTGCGGCCTGTCCGCGCCTGGACTGGGTAGCTGCTCGCCTAGGGTGTCGAGGAGCACGCGCACCTTCGCCGGCATGTGGCGCTGCCCGGGGAGCAGGGCGTACACGGGCACCGGCGTGCAGGTGTAGGCGGGCAGTACCGGGTTGAGCAGGCCCTCGCGGACCGCCTGCGCCGCGTAGCTCGCCGCACCGACGCGCACGATGCCGATGCCCGCAATGGCGGCTTGCAGACGCACGCCGGCGTTGGATGTACGCAAGCGAGGCGCAACCATGGCGACGCCGTGTTGCAAGCCATCGGGGCCGACGAATCGCCATTCCATCTCGCTCGATGTCGCGATCAGGGGAAACTCGCTGAGGTCTTCGGGCTTTGCCGGCGCATCGCGCCCTTGCAGCAAGGGCGGAGCCGCAAACACCGCGGGCTGGAGCGAGAACACGCGGCGCGCGATCGTGCCGGCGGTGAGCGTGTCGATGTCCGCCAGGGTGAAGACGATGTCGTAGGGCCGCTCGTGCGGGCTCACGCGCGCATATTCGATATCGATCTGCACGTACAGCTGCGGGTAGCGTGCCATGACAGTGCAGGCGGCCGCGGCCAGGTGGTGCGCAGCGAACTCGTAGGGTGAGGCCATGCGCAGGGTGCCGTAGACCGTGCCCTCCTGGGCGGCGAGGTCCATGCGTGCCTCGCGCAGCTGCATGAACAGCGGTCCGATGGTCTGGTAAAGCGATTCGCCTGCTTCAGTCATGCGCAGCCGGCGTGTGGTGCGCTCCAGCAGCCGTGTTTGCAACTCATGCTCCAGTCGCATGACCGATGCGCTGATGCTGGAGCGGGGACGACCCATCGCGCGGCCGGCGGCGCTGAAGCCGCCTTGCTCGACCACGCGGCAGAACACGTCGTAGTCGTCCCAGTTCATCCCGGAAATTGTCCCGCTGCATGGACAGTGTGTCCATGCGGCGCGGGCTTATCGCGGGAGGCTGCTTTCCCTAAGCTGCCTGCCTTGAAATGCATCTTTTTGGGCACGCTGTTTGCGGCCTGCGTTGTAAAGGTGCTGCCCGGCGCCACATGTCCCCGCTGCAATGAAATTCCTGCTCTGCCTTGCCCTTTCACTCACTGCGTTCGGAGCTTGCGCGCAATCGCAGTATCCGGAGCGTGCCATCACCATCGTCGTGCCCTTCGGGGCGGGCGGCGTGGCCGACATCACCGCACGTACGGTGGGCGAGGCCATGTCGAAATCATTGAAGCAGGCGGTGGTGATCGAGAACAAGCCAGGCGCGGGGAACATCGTGGGGTCGGCCGCGGTGGCGCGCGCGGCCCCGGACGGCCACACGCTGCTGCTGATCTCCAACGGGAACGCCGTCAGCGTGGGACTGTTCAGGAAGCTGCCCTACGACCCGGTGAAAGACTTCGCGCCCGTTGGCACGCTGGCGTACTTCGACCTTGCACTGTTCGTGCCGCAGAACTCGCCCTTCAAAACGGTGGCCGACGTGATCGCGAAAGCCAAGTCCCAGCCGGGCAAGGTGAGCATCGGCACCATCGCGGTGGGCAGCACGCAGAACCTTTCGGCAGAGCTGTTCCGCACGACGGCCGGCATTGATGCGCTTGTCGTGCCCTACAACGGAACGCCGGCCCTGCAGACCGCATTGCTTGCCGGCCAGGTGGACGTGGGCTTTGAGGTGCTGGGGCCGATGATGGCGCAGCTCGCGCCCGGGCCCAAGGGGCTGCGCGCGCTGGCGGTCACCTCCGACCGCCGCTTCCCCGGTTTGCCCAACGTGCCGACCGTGCAGGAGTCGGGCCTACCCAACTACAACGTGGCGTCATGGAACGGCCTCGCCGCGCCGGCCGGCACGCCCGCGCCAGTCATCGACAAGCTCAACGCCGCCATCCAGGAGGCGGTGAAGTCCCCTGAGGTACGCAAGCGCCTGGAAGCGCTGGGCGTACGTGCTCAGGGCAGCACGCCGCAGGAGCTGGGGCGGCTGCTGAACTCGGAGATCCAGCGTTGGCGCGGCGTGATCGTCGCCGCCAGGATTCCTCAGCAATGAGAGGAGACGCCATGGAAGAGATGAAGCCTCAGGATTGGGGTATCCCGGGCACCTATCCGTTCGACTACACGCGGTCGAGGATGGGCTACCCCTTCAACAAGATGTGCATGTCGCTGACCAAGCCGGAGAACCGCGAGGCGTTCAAGGCGGACAGGGAAGCGTACATGGCCAAGTACGGCCTGACCGAGGAACAGAAGCAGGCCGTCCGGGAACAGGACTGGTTGCGCCTGATCAAGGACCTCGGCGGCAACGTCTACCTGATGATCAAGGTGGCCGAATGCCTGGGCGTGGGCCTGTACACGATGGGTGCGCAGCAACGCGGGGAAACGCTGGAGCAGTTTCTTAAGACCCGCAGCGGCAAAGGAGCAGTTTGAACATGGCCAAGATCGTCGCGGGCATCGGAAGCTCGCATGTCCCCTCCATCGGCCGCGCGTACGACGCGAACAAGCAGGTGGATCCCACATGGAAGCCGCTCTTCGACGGCTACGTCCCGGTCAAGCAATGGCTCGAAACCGAGGCGAAGCCCGATGTGGCCATCGTCGTCTACAACGACCACGGCACGGACTTCTTCTTCGACAAGTACCCCACGTTCGCGATCGGCGCGGCGGACGAGTACGCCATCGGCGACGAGGGCTTCGGCGAGCGCAAGCTGCCGACGGTTCCCGGCGACGCGGAGTTCTCGTGGCACATCATCAAGTCGCTCATCAACGATGAGTTCGACATCACGGTGTGCCAGGAGATGAAGGTCGACCACGGCCTGCTCGTACCACTGCCGCTGCTCTTCTCTCACGAGCCGGGCTGGGGCGTGAAGGTGGTTCCGGTCGTCGTGAACGTGCTGCTGCATCCGCTGCCGACAGCTGCGCGGTGCTTCAAGCTCGGTCGCGCGATCCGCAAGGCGGTGGACTCGTATCCGAAGGACCTGCGCGTGGCGATCGTGGGCACGGGCGGCATGTCGCACCAGCTGCATGGCGAGCGCATGGGTCACATGAACTCGCAGTGGGACAACGACTTCCTCGACAAGCTCGAGAAGGACCCGTCCGCGCTCACCCAGCTCACGCACAAGGACATCATGGCCGCCGCCGGGGCCGAGGCCGTGGAGCTGATCATGTGGCTCGTGATGCGGGGTGCGCTGCACGACGAGGTGCGGCGCGTGCATCGCAACTACTACGCGCCGATGACCAGCGGCATGGGGCTCGTGAGCCTCACCGACCGGCAGTAAGCACAACGCGGGGCACCGAGCCCCGCCACCAGGAGTAACGCTGTGACCAAGTTCATCAGGAACGCTTGGTACGTCGCGGCGTGGTCGCACGAGGTCGGCCGCGCGCTCTTCAAGCGACGCATCCTCAACGAACCCATCGTGCTCTACCGCAAGGAAGACGGCACGCCCGCGGCGCTCATCGACCGCTGCGCACACAAGCTCGCGCCGCTGTCGCTGGGCCGGCTGGTGGGCGATGTGGTGGAGTGCGGCTATCACGGACTGCAGTTCGACTGCACAGGCCAGTGTGCGCGCATACCCGGGCAGGTGCAGATTCCGCCCACCGCCAAGGTGCGCAGCTTCCCGGTGGTCGAGCGCTACAACGCGATCTGGATCTGGATGGGCGAGCCGGCGCTGGCGGATCCCTCGGCGATCCACCGCGTGCTGCGCTACGGCGAGCCGGGCTGGGCCGTGATCGACGGCGGCTACCAGCTGCATGGCTGCGACTACCTCAACATCGCCGAGAACCTGCAGGACCCGGCGCACACCACGTACGTGCACGTGGGCACCATCGGCAACCCGGCCGCCAGCGACGTGCCGGTGAAGGTGGAACAGGACGGCCAGCACGTGGTGAGCTGGCGCTGGACGGACAACGCGCCCCCGCCGCCCATCGACCAGAAGCACGGCAACTTCAAGGGGCTCACGGACCGCTGCCAGTACTACCACTACTACGCGCCGTGCGTCTCGCGGGTGGACGTGACCACCATGGACGCGGGGCAGGAGCACACCGAGGAGAACATGGACCGCGGGCTGCGGGCCTTCAGCTACAAGTTCCTCACGCCCGAGACGGACCGCACCACTCACTTCTTCTGGATGCACGTGCGCAACTTCCGCGTGGGCGACGACGAGTTCCAGAAGGAGCTCACGCGAGGCATGGATTCGACCTTCTCCGAGGACAACGTGATGTGCACCGCGGTGCAGCACGAGCAGGAGGTGACGGGCGTGCGCCAGTACGCCTGGCTGGCGATCGATGCCGGGCCGTCGCGCGTGCGCCGGCTGCTTGAACAGATGGCCGCGGCGGAGGAGGCCTCCGCTACGCCGGTCAAGGAGATGACCTCATGAAGCGCAGGACCATGCTCACGGCCACGATGCTGGCCGCCATGCTGCCGGCGGCACATGCCGGGCAGCCGGGGTACCCCGACAAGCCGATCAAGTTCGTCGTGCCGTTCCCGCCCGGCGGCCTGACCGACCGCATCGCACGCTCGCTCGCCGAGAAGATGCAGGCGTCGATGGGACAGCCGGTGGTCGTGGAGAACAAGGCTGGCGCGGGCGCCACCATCGGCAGCGACTCCGTGGCGAAGGCCAAGCCCGATGGCTACACCATCCTGCTGGGCTCGCATGCATCGCATGCCATCAACGCCAGCCTGATGAAGCTGCCGTACGACCCGGCCAAGGACTTCGAGCCCATCAGCCTGCTGGCCACGGTGCCGAACATGCTGCTCCTGAAGTCGTCGAACCCCGCGAAGAGCGTGGCCGATCTCATCGCCCAGGCGAAGGCGAACCCGGGCAAGCTCACCTACACCTCGGCGGGCATCGGCACCTCGGGGCACATTGCGGGCGAGATGCTGGCGTCGATGGCCGGCGTGAAGCTGCTGCACGTGCCGGCCAAGGGCCCGGCGCAGGCCGTGCAGGACGCGCTGGGCGGGCACGTGGACATCCTGTTCGACAGCACGGCGCTGTCCCTCCCGCTGGTGAAGACCGGCAAGCTCAAGGCGCTGGCGGTGACGAGCCTGCAGCGCTCGCCGGCCGTGCCCGACCTGCCCACCATGTCGGAAGCCGGTGTGAAGGGCTACGAGGTGCTGCTCTGGTTCGGCTTGTACGCACCGGCCGGCACGCCCGCGCCCATCGTGCAACGCCTGCATCAGGAGACGGTGCAGGCCTTCGCCGATCCGAAGGTGCGCGACTCGCTGGTGAAGGACGGCGTCACCGTCGTCGTCAGCACTCCTGAACAGCTGCGCATGTTCCAGCAGGACGAGACGGCCAAGTACGCGCGGCTCATCAAGGCGCTGGGTCTGTCGGCCAACAGCTGAGGAGTCACGCGATGCGTACGCAAGTGGGTATCGTGGGCGCCGGACCGGCCGGGTTGCTGCTGTCGCACCTGCTGCACCTGCAGGGCATCGAATCGGTGGTGGTCGAGGCGAAGAGCCGCGAGCACGTGCAGGGTCGCCTGCGGGCCGGCGTGCTGGAGCACGGCACCGTGGAGTTCTTCCGGCAGGTGGGGCTCGGCGAGCGCATGGGCCGGCTCGGCATGGTGCAAGACGCCATCGACTTCCGTTTCGAGGGCGCGTCGCACCGCGTCAACTTCACCGAGGCCACCGGCGGACGCATCGCCATGGTCTACCCTCAGCATGAGGTGGTGAAGGATTTGGTCGATGCGCGCGAGGCCGCGCGTGGCGCGGTGCTGTGGGAATCGCCGGTCACCGCGATCGAAGGCATCGACGGCGACCGGCCCGCGATCCGGTTCCAGGCGGAGGGCCGTGCGCAACTCCTGGAGTGCGACTTCATCGCCGGCTGCGACGGCTTTCGCGGCCTGGCGCGCGAATCCATGCCGCGCGGCGTGGCCCAGGGCTATGACCGCATCTACCCGTTCGGCTGGCTGGGCATCCTGGCCGAAACGCCGCCCGCGCGTGACGTGACCTGGGCCTACCACCCGAACGGCTTCGCCATGCACAGCATGCGCACGCCGACCGTGAGCCGCCTGTACCTGCAGTGCCCGCCCGACGACAAGCCGGAACACTGGTCGGACGACCGCATCTGGAGCGAGCTGCACACCCGCCTGGAGCAGGGCGACGACTACCGGCTCAAGGAAGGCCGCATCCTGCAAAAGGGCGTGACGGCGATGCGCAGCTTCGTGGCCGAGCCCATGCAGCACGGCCGGCTCTTCCTCGCCGGCGACGCGGCGCACATCGTGCCGCCCACCGGAGCAAAGGGGCTCAACTCGGCCGTGGCCGACATCCGCGTGCTCGGCCACGCGCTGGTCGACTACTACCGGCGAGGCTCGCGCGACGTGCTGGAGCGCTACTCGGAGATCTGCCTGCGCCGCATGTGGCTGGTGCAGCGCTTCTCGTCGGGGCTTTGCACGATGGTCCACCGCTTTCCGGAAGACAGCCCCTTCGTGCAGCGCTTGCAACTCGCCGACCTGCGCTACATGACCGGCACCGAAACCGGCCGGCGCGAGTTCGCCGAGAACTTCACCGGGTTGCCCATCGAGGCCTGATCAGCCGCGTCGCGCCCTCATTTCATGAATCGAAGGAGACATCCCATGAACCTTTCCCGCCGCAAGGTGGTGGCGCTGCTGACCACGCTGGCGCCCCTCGCCGCCGGGCCGCTGGCTCATGCGCAGCAGGCCGCCTGGCCGACCAAGCCCGTCAAGCTCATCGTGAACTTCCCGCCCGGCAGCTCGCCCGATGTCGTGGGCCGCGCCGTTGCGGGCCCGCTGCAGGAGGTGCTCAAGCAGCCCGTCGTGGTGGAGAACAAGTCCGGCGCGAGCGGCAACATCGGCGCCGACCTGGTGGCCAAAGCCGAGCCCGACGGGCACACCGTGCTCATGTCGGCCGGAAGCACCATCACGATCAATCCGAACCTGCAG
Organism: uncultured Burkholderiales bacterium; assembly: GCA_966248995.1. Classification (GTDB taxonomy): domain Bacteria; phylum Pseudomonadota; class Gammaproteobacteria; order Burkholderiales; family Burkholderiaceae_C; genus Albitalea. The sequence continues at coordinate 12,667 of CBINBY010000086.1, forward strand.
GGCAAGATGCCCTTCGACCCCACCAAGGACCTGATCCCGGTGGCCGCGGCCTCTCGCATGCTGCTGTTCCTTGTGGCCCGGCCGGAGCTGCCCGCGAAGAACATCTCGGAGTTCATCGCCCACGCCAAGGCGCATCCCGGCAAGCTGACGTACGCGTCGGCCGGCAATGGCACCGGACCGCACCTCGCGGCCGAGATGCTCAACGGCCAGGCGGGAATCCACACGGTGCACGTGCCCTACAAGGGCGCCGCGCCCGCGCTGCAGGACCTGCTGGCGGGGCAGGTGGATTACTACTTCGACCCCGGCATCGCGATCGGCCACGTGCGCGAGGGCAGGCTAAAGATGCTCGCGGTGGCGGGGCTCAAGCGCTCGCCGCTGTTCCCGCAGGTGCCGACCTTGCACGAGTCCGGGCTCAAGGGCCTTGATGCGGGCACGACGCACGGCTTCTACGTTCCTGCCGGCACGCCGCAGCCCATCGTGCAGCGCCTGAACAGCGAGATCAACCGCATCCTGGCGACGCCGGCGGTGCGCGGCACGATCAATGGCCTCGGGGCCGAGGCCACCCCTTTGTCGCCGACGCAGTTCCGTCAGGTGCTGGAGGATGACAGCCGGCGATACGCCGCCATCATCAAGGCGCGCGACATCAAGAGCGATTGAGGCCGGGTCGCTCCACGTCCTGGCAGCGTTCGCTCTCGACGGAGCGGAACAGGTCCGCCAGCGTGCGGCCGGGTTCGTCGCGGAAGTGTTCTTCCAGCACTTCCAGCTGCAGGATGCGGTCGACGCGGAAGTTGCGGAAGTCGGCCCGCTCCTCGCACCAGGCGCCGAGCGTCCACCCGCTGCCCCAGTAGAAGCAGCCCAGGGGGCGCACCGTGCGATGGCTCTCGGCCTCGCGCAGATCGCGGTAGTGCAGCCTGAGCTTGCAATGCGACTCGGTGGCCAGGCGCAGGGCTTCGAGCCTGCTGCGCATCGGCTCGTGCAGCGGGTACGACGGCGCGTAGACGGCGAGGCTCTCGGCCGCTGCGCGCGTGGCCGCGGGCAGCACCGAGAGGATCTTCGACAGCGCGCCCTCTGCCTGCATGGACAGCCCGACGTCCAGCCTCGGCTGCGCCAGCCGCACCGCGGCGACCAGGGCCTTCGCTTCATCGGCCGAGAACATGAGCGGCGGAAGGTCGAAGCCTGAGCGCATGCGGTAGCCGACACCCGCCTCGCCCTCGATGGGCACGCCCTGGATCGACAGGTCGGCGACGTCTCGGTAGACCGTGCGCAACGAGACTTGCAGCCGTTCGGCCAGGTAGGCGGCGGTGGACAAGCGCCGGCCCCGGATCAGCTGTACGAGCTGGAACAGACGGTCGGTACGGCGCATCGACGGGCTCGGATCGGCATGGGGCGGGTGCGGGGTTCGGCATTGTGGCGTGCGCCTCGACGTGGTGCCGCGGCTCAGCGCCGCAGCACCACGCCCGAAGCGTCACTTGAGGGCGTGCAGGCCTACGCGATTGCCTTCGGTGTCGAGGATGTGGGCGAAGAACCCCATGCCATCAGGCAGCTCGACTCGCGGCATCGCGATCTGGCCGCCTGCGGCAACGGCGCGTTCGATGGCCGCATCGAGCGCAGGATCGGCGTTCAGGTACACCAGCGTGCCCTGCGCGGCAGGCTGCGGCGCCTCGCTGCCCGACATCAGCGCGCCGCCGACACCGGGCTGTTCGTAGGGAATTACTGCAAGGACGCCGCAGGAACCCATGGGTTCGCGGCGCAGCGACTTGCCCAGCATCTTCTCGTAGAAGGCCTGGGCGCGGTCGATGTCGCTCACGGGGATCTCGAACCAGTTGATGGCGTTGCCGGGTGTGCTCATGGCATTTCTCCTCGATAGGGGTTGAACGAGGAGCGCATCCTGCAGCGACCCTGCTGACAACGGGTTGTCAGCAGGGCAGGTCACGCCACGCAACCTCACCCTCCACGCACCAGCCGCATGAGCAACGCGGCCGTGCGCTGCATCAGCGGTGTCGAACGCTTCTGCGAGGGCGTGACGAGACACAGCGTGCTCTTGATGTCCGTGCCGCGAAAGCGCGTGAATGTCACGCGCTCCGGATGCTCGAAGGAGCGAATCGCCTCCTCGCCCAGCGCCGCATGCCCGATGCCTGCGCTTACCAGGTCCAGCAGCGCCGGCACGCTGGAGACTTCGTACTCGACGTCCAGCTGCACGCCCGCCAGTGCCGCGGCGGATTCCATCAGCTTGCGGAAAATGTGCCCCCGCTGCGGCATCACCAGCGGGTAGCGCGACAGCTCGCGCAGGCCGATCGGACCGGCGGGCGCGGCCCCGGCCGGGCTCACCAAACCCAGCCGCTCCTGGCGCAGAGGCAGGATCTCCAGCGAGGGCAGGGGCTCGGGGTTGTAGACCAGGGCGAGGTCGGTGCGCCCCGAAACCAGCCACTCGGTGATGTGCACCGAAAAGCCTTCCATGATGGCCAGACGCGCCTTGGGCATCTCGTTGCGGAACGCCTGGATCAGCGGCAGCGTGTGCAGCCGCGCCAGGGTAGGGGGCATGGCGATGACGATCTGCCCGATGGGCTCGTGGCGGTGCGCGGCGAGGTCTTCCTTCGCCTGGCTCACTAGGTGCAGGATGCCCTGGCAATGCTCCAGCAGGCGACGGCCGGCCTCGGTGAGCTGCACGCCCCGGCCGTTGCGCAGCAGCAGCGTTTCGCGCAGCTCCGTTTCGAGAGAACGCACCTGGCGGCTCAAGGCTGGCTGCGCCATTCCCAGCACCAGTGCCGCCTTGCTGAAGCTGCCGTGCTCGGCCACGTGCACGAAGGTTTCGAGCTGGTTCAGGTTCATCGCGGCATCTTGGCACGAGGTATGCCGAAGTTGAATAGCAGCTAACCTGTGCCAGAACTTGTTCGATAGGGTCGCCGTCCAGAGAATCCCCTCACCCTTCGCTAGCGAGCCGCTTGACGAGAATGCCTCTGAACGCCTCCATGGTCCCCGATGCACGACGCCCCGCTGGGGCTGCAGAGTCCGACATGACGACCAGGATCACCGGCATTTCCTCCATGGCCACGCGCCAGGTGCTCGCCGAACTGGCCGGGGCCTATGAGCGGCGCAGCGGCGTGGAGGTCGTGTTCGAATCCGTGGGCGGCGTGGATGCCGCCAGGCGTGTGCAGGCGGGCGAGCCGTTCGACGTGGCCGTGCTCGCCTCGGACGCCATCGACAAGCTCGCCGCATCTGGCAGGGTGGTGCCCGCCAGCCGGGCCGACCTCGTGCGCTCGGGCGTGGCGATCGCGGTGCGACGCGGCGCGCCCCAACCTGACATCGGTTCCGAAGATGCGCTGCGCCGCGCCGTGCTCGCGGCACGCACGCTGGGCTATTCCACTGGCCCGAGCGGCGTGGCGCTGCAGAAGCTCTTCGAGCGGTGGGGTATCGCCTGCACGATACGCGAGCGCATCGTGCAGGCGCCGCCCGGCGTGCCGGTGGGCACGCTCGTCGCCCGAGGTGATGTGGAACTGGGCTTTCAGCAGCTCAGCGAGCTGATGCACCTGGAGGGCATCGACGTGCTGGGCCCCATGCCGCCGGGCCTGGAGATCGTCACCACCTTTGCCGGCGGCGTGTGCGCCGCATCCACCCAGCCCGAGGCCGCGCGGGCGCTGCTCGACTTCATGCGTGAGCCCGAGGCGGCCGAGGCCAAGCGACGGCAGGGCATGGAGCCGGCCTGAATCCCCATCCGACACCTGGAGACCGCGACGATGATCATCGACTGCCACGGCCACTACACCACGGCCCCGAAGGCGCTGGAGAACTGGCGCAACCAGCAGATCGCGGGCATCAAGGACCCCTCGGTGAAGCCCAAGGTGGACAACCTCAAGATCTCGGACGACGAGCTGCGCGAGTCCATCGAGACCAACCAGCTGCGGTTCATGAAGGAGCGTGGTTCGGATCTCACCATCTTCAGCCCGCGCGCCAGCTTCATGGCGCATCACATCGGCGACTTCGAGGTGTCTTCCACCTGGGCGGCGATCTGCAATGAGCTGTGCTTTCGAGTGTCGCGGCTCTTCCCCGAGCACTTCATCGGCGCGGCCATGCTGCCGCAGTCGCCGGGCGTGGACCCGAGGACATGCATCCCCGAGCTGGAGAAGTGCGTCCAGCAGTACGGCTTCGTGGCGATCAACCTGAACCCCGATCCCTCGGGCGGCCACTGGAACTCGCCGCCCCTGACCGACCGGCACTGGTATCCCATCTACGAAAAGATGGTCGAGTACCGCATCCCGGCCATGATCCATGTGAGCACCAGCTGCAACCCGTGCTTCCACACCACGGGTGCGCACTACCTGAATGCCGACACCACGGCCTTCATGCAGTGCCTGACCGGGGACCTGTTCAAGGACTTCCCCGACCTCAAGTTCGTGATCCCGCATGGCGGTGGCGCGGTGCCCTACCACTGGGGTCGCTTTCGCGGCTTGGCACAGGAGCTGAAGAAGCCGCTGCTGAAGGATCACCTGCTGAACAACATCTACTTCGACACCTGCGTCTACCACCAGCCGGGCATCGACCTGCTGACGAAGGTGATCCCCGTCGACAACATCCTGTTCGCCAGCGAGATGATCGGCGCGGTCCGCGGCATCGACCCCGAGACCGGTCGCCACTACGACGACACCAAGCGCTACGTCGAAGCCTCGGCGATGAATCCCGAGCAGCGCTACAAGATCTACGAAGGGAATGCCCGGCGCGTGTATCCGCGCCTCGATGAGGCACTCAAAGCCAAGGGGAAGTGAGATGTACGAACTCGGAGTGGTGTACCGGAACATCCAGCGCGCCGATGCGGCCGTCGCCGACCAGCTTGCCCGCTACGGCAGCGCCACGGTGCACGAGGCGATGGGGCGGGTCGGCTTGCTCAGGCCCTACATGAGGCCCATCTACGCGGGTGCGCAGGTGGCGGGCACGGCGGTCACCGTGCTGCTGCAGCCTGGCGACAACTGGATGATGCACGTCGTGGCCGAGCAGATCCGGCCGGGCGATGTCGTCGTGGCGGCGGTCACTTCCGAGTGCACGGACGGCTACTTCGGCGACCTGCTGGCCACCTCGTTCCAGGCCCGCGGTGCAAGGGCGCTGATCATTGATGCCGGCGTGCGAGATATCCGCACCCTGGCCGAAATGAAGTTCCCCGTGTGGAGCAAGGCGATCAGCTCCAAGGGCACGATCAAGGCGACCCTAGGCTCGGTGAACATCCCCGTGGTGTGTGCCGGTGCTCTGGTGACCCCGGGCGACGTGATCGTTGCCGACGATGACGGCGTGGCCTGCGTGCCGCGCGTCATGGCAACCAAGACGCTGGAAGCCGCCACCGCCCGCGAGGCCAACGAGGGCGAGAAGCGCCAGAAGCTGGCCTCCGGCGTGCTGGGCCTGGACATGTACAAGATGCGCGAGCCGCTGGAGAAGGCCGGCCTGCGCTACATCGACTGACATGGCGATCGATCCCAAGCAGTGGCATGTGGGCCTCGTCGGCTATGGCGAGGTCGGCCGCATCCTGGCGGAAGACCTGCGCGGGCAGGGGGTGGAGGTCAGCGCCTACGACCTCAAGCTGGGCGGGCCGCAGGCCGGCGAGTTGCGCGACCACGCAACGACACGCGGCGTGTCGCTCGCCGCCTCGCATGCGGAGCTGGCCTCCCGTGCCGATTTCATCGTTTCGGCCGTGACCGCGAGCCAGGCCGTGCCCGTGGCCGAAGCCTGCGCGGCGGTGAAGAAGGGTGCGTGGTTCCTCGACTTCAACTCCGCCTCGCCGGGCGCGAAGCAGCGGGCAGCCGCGCTCATCGACGGCGCGGGCGGCCGTTACGTCGAAGGCGCGGTGATGACGTCGATACCGCCCTACCGCATCAAGGTGCCGCTGCTGCTCGGCGGCGCGGGTGCAACCGAGCTGGCGCCGCTGCTCGGCGCGCTGGGCTTCAATGCCCAGGTCGCGAGCGAGAAGCTGGGCGTCGCCTCTGCCACGAAGATGTGCCGCAGCGTGATGATCAAAGGCCTGGAGGCCATGGTCATCGAAAGCTTCACGGCTGCACGTCACTACGGTGTGGAAGACGCCGTGATTGCATCGCTGTATGAAACCTTCCCCGGCATCGACTGGGAAAAGCAGGCGGCCTATTTCTTCCAGCGCGTGATCGAGCACGGTCGCCGTCGCAGCGAGGAAGTGCGCGAGGTGTCCGAGACCGTGCGCGAAGCGGGGCTGCAGCCTTGGTCCGCCAGCGGGACCGCCGAGCGCCAGGCTTGGGTCGCGGATCTCGCCGAAGCGGGGCTCTTCGGTCCGCGCGGCACCAGGGAGTTCGCGCGCAGCCCCGACTGGCGCACCGAGGCCGACCGCATCCTGAAGCACGTGCACGGTGCCAAGGACTGACGGAGACACCGAGATGGAATTCCAGAAGACCCCCGGCTGGCTCGACTGGTACCCCAATCCGAGCAAGCCCCGCTTCCAGGTACCGCCCGGCGCGGTGGATGCCCATTGCCACGTGTTCGGCCCCGGTGCGCAGTTCCCCTACGCCCCCGAGCGCAAGTACACGCCCTGCGACGCAGGCAAGGAGCAGCTCTACGCGCTGCGCGATCACCTCGGCTTCGCGCGCAACGTGGTGGTGCAGGCCACCTGCCACGGCGCCGACAACCGGGCCATGATCGATGCCCTGGTCCACTCGGGGGGATGGGCGCGCGGGGTGGCGACGGTGCGTCGCAGCGTGACCGACGACGAGCTGCAATCCATGCACGAGGCCGGCGTGCGAGGCGTGCGCTTCAACTTCGTGAAGCGCCTCGTCGATTTCACGCCGAGAGACGAGCTCATGGAGATCGCCGGGCGCATCTCCAGGCTGGGCTGGCATGTGGTCATCTACTTCGAGGCGCAGGACCTGCCCGAGCTGTGGCACTTCTTCACCTCACTGCCCACCGAGGTGGTGGTCGACCACATGGGCCGTCCCGACGTGACGAAGCCCGTGGATGGCCCCGAGTTCGCGCTGTTCATCAAGTTCATGCGCGAGCACGGCAACGTGTGGAGCAAGGTGAGCTGCCCCGAGCGCCTGTCGGTGACCGGGCCGCCAGCGCTGCACGGCGAGCGCAACGCCTACCGCGACGTGGTGCCCTACGCGCGGCGCGTGGTCGAGGAGTTCCCGGACCGCGTGCTGTGGGGCACCGACTGGCCGCACCCGAACCTCAAGGACCACATGCCGGATGACGGCTTGCTGGTCGATTTCATCCCGCACATCGCCACCACGCCGGAACTGCAGCGCAAGCTGCTGGTGGACAACCCGATGCGGC
>CBINBY010000087.1:0-19383 GCA_966248995.1 uncultured Burkholderiales bacterium
CTGCAGTTCGTTCATCAGCCGCAGAATGGCCGCCTGGTTGGCGTCGTTCACGCGCTTGGCCTCCTGCTCCTGCCGCTCCGCTTCCTGGCGCTGTTGCTCGGCCAGCGCGGCGCGCTGGGCCTGGTCGCGCACATAAAGCTTCAGGAAACCGGCACCGCCCGCAGCCATCAGGCCCGCGAAGAACACTAGTCCGAACAACGCGAAGGCCGAGAAGCCCGTCTCCTTGCCCAGCCGATCCTGCACCACCTCCAGGCCTTTGCGCAGCGGTTCGCTGTCGGTAATGATGGCGGCCTGCGCCTCGCGCGCCGACACGAGGCCCTGCAGGTTGCCGAGGATCGCGCCGGCCTGCGTGCGTGTCTCGTCGTACTGCTTGATCAGGGTGGCGATGCGCTCGCGGGTCTGGGGATCCTGGGTGCCGGGAAGGCGCATCTCCGCGTTGCCTTCGAGCAGCCCGGTGGCCACTTCACGGAAGGAGTTCAGGTCCTTTCCGAGCAGGAACACCGCCTCGGGACTCACGCCCTCCATCGTGAGGAACTCGTTGGCCGACTTGCCGATACGCTGCGTCAGCATCACCAGCTGGCCCACCGCCGACAACTCGGCGGCCGACGCTTCCTGCTGCAGTTTCAGCGAGGAAATGGTTTCCGCGGTTTCCAGCAGGTCGGAGGAATGCCGGTTGATGGCACGCAACGCCTGACCCACCTGCGTGAGGATCTTCTGCTGGGCGATCACGGTGTGGGCGTTGCGCTCCGCACGGTCGACCAGCGGCAGCAGCGGATCCAGTGCGTCCTGAACGGCCGCCGGTGCCGCGGCCAGCTGCTCGCCTCCGTTCTTCAGGCCGCGTACGTTGCGGGCCAGCACCTCGGTGCTTTCCTGCACCTCGGGGAACGCTTGCGGGCTGCCCACCAGCGCCTGCGACACCGACTTGGCGAGCCGTTGCGACTGCATCAGGGCCTGGCCCGACGCCGCCACCTGGGCCGCGCCCTTGTTCGCGGAGTTGAGCGACGCGATGGTCACGATCACGAGGCCCACCAGGCCGACGACCACCATGCCGCCCAGGATCTTCTGCTGGTCGGTCACGGGGCGCTGGCCGATGACAGGCAGGTTCGCCACCGTGTCGTTCGAGGCCTCGCCCTCCTGCAGGCGGGTTTCGCTGAAGTCGGCCAGCTCGGAAGGCGCCGCCTCGCTGATGATGGACGAATCCCGGCCGTTCTGGAGCGTGGCCGGCCCGAGCGGCATCGTGCCGTGCGTATCGTGGTGGCCGCGCTCGATGTGCTGCGCGAAGGCGTCGGACGCACTGTCCGGCTGATGCGCTGCCTGTGTCGACTCGGCTGACCCTCCGCGGTCCTGCCCCCAACCTCTGATCTTGTTCAGGAAGCTCATAGTGTCCTCGTGCAAAACTCCGTCGCCGCGGCGATCTCTGTCGTGCGCACGCCCGGAAGGAGAGCCCAGGCGGCGACAGGTCCAACCATTACTTGCTGCTGCCTGGCCCTAGCCGACGATGCGCAGGAACGTCTCATCGGCTGCGAGGGCAGCCAGGTTGAGCTCCTGCCACAGCCGTCCGCCGTCGTCCTTGTACCGGGCTCCGACGAAGGAGGGGCGAGGCCCCTCAGCGGTTTCGGTCTGGGCCTTGAGCTGCTGCTCGCTGCGCAAGCCCGCAAGGCGGTCTACCAGCAGCGCGCAGTTGATATTCAGTGCGGCGTTGAACGCCACCAGGCGCGACTGCTCGCGCTGCGGCTCGCCGGTCTTTACGCCGAGGAAGGACGCCAGGTCCACCACGCCGTGGAGATGTCCGCGCAGATTGGCCACGCCGAGAAACCAGGCGTGCGCGTGCGGTACCGGCACGATCGGCGCAAGAGGGAAGATCTCACCGGCCTCCACCAGCGGGAACAGGAAACCGCGGGAGCTGCACTCGATGGCTAGCCAGGACTTGCCCCGCTCCTGTGAGCGGGCCGCCTGCAGCCGCTCGGCGAGGCGGCTCTGGAGTTCGCGCAGTGCTTCCTTGTTGGCCATCGCAGCGTCAGGGGTGGCAGGTGTGCAGGCGCTGTCAGCCGAAGGCCTTGATCTTGGAGACGAGCTCGTCGGCATCCACAGGCTTGACGATGTAGTCGCGCGCGCCCTGCCGCATGCCCCAGACCTTGTCGGTCTCCTGGTTCTTGCTCGTGCACATGATCACCGGCACATTCGCAAAGCGCGGATCCCGAGTAATGGCACGCGTGAGCTGGAAGCCGTTCTGCCCGGGCATCACGACATCCATCAGGATGAGGTCGGGCTTCTCCTCGCTCAGCCGGCGCATGGCCTCCTCCCCGTTCTCCGCCGTGCGCACCGCATATCCGCGCTTGCCGAGCAGATCGGACATGTACTGCAGCTCGGTCTTGGAATCGTCCACGAGGAGGATGTTCTTGATCGCCATGTCTCGCGTTCCTTCAGTCGTCGCACCCGACGAGTGTCACATGCCGGCAGCGCAAGCGAGGACTCGCTCGGTCGCCAGTGCCACGCAATGCAAGAGCTCGTGTGGAATCATTCACGCGGCCTTCCGGTGCTGCTCGACCGCCTGCAACAGCTGGTCCTTCGTGAAGGGCTTGGTGAGGTAATCCTGGGAGCCGACCATGCGGCCGCGGGCCTTGTCGAACAGCCCGTCCTTGGACGAGAGCATGATGACCGGCACGTCGGCGAACTTCTGATTGCGCTTGATGATGGCGCAGGTCTGATAGCCGTCCAGGCGCGGCATGAGGATGTCGCAGAAGATGAGGTCCGGCTCGTGGTCGTTGACCTTGGCCAGGGCATCGAACCCATCCTCGGCCAGGAGCACTTGATAGCCACCTTGCTTCAGGAAGATCTCGGCGCTGCGGCGGATCGTGTTGCTGTCGTCAATCACCAGCACTTTCACGCCAGGCGGGCTGGCCAGGGCTTCGTTGCTCACCGAGGATTCTCCTAACGACGTGGTTATAAGTTCGGCGCGGCGTCCTTCATGGATACGCTCAGATCTGCACCATCTCGAAATCTTCCTTGCGTGCGCCGCACTCGGGGCATGTCCAGTTCATCGGCACGGCAGTCCAAGGGGTGCCCGGAGCGATACCATGTTCCGGATCCCCTGCGGTCTCGTCGTAGATCCACCCGCAGATCAGGCACATCCAGGTACGCGTTTCAGTCACTTTTGTAAGTCAGGCTTCACTACAATGGGCGCGAATTGTAGCCAGCCGAAACGTCAAAAAGACAAGGCTTTCGAAGCACCTACGTCATATTGCTCACACATTCCTGGAGGTCGCCGCGCAGCGGCTATCCATTGCCCCGCAGCCCCGGGTGCCCTCCACTTTCGGACCCTTCCATGAGCGCAGACACCCAGATCGATGAAGCCGGCACCGACCCCATGCAGGATCCGCCCGCACCGGCTTGCGTAATGAGCTTCAACGCGAGCGACGCGAGCGGCGCAGGCGGCGTGGCGGGCGACGTGGCAACCATCGCCGCCATGGGTGCCCATGCATTGCCGGTCGTGACCTCGATCCTCATGCGCGACACGGCCGAGGTGTTCGACCACCATGCGCTGGAGGCGGAGGTGGTGATCGAGCAGGCACGCAGCGTCCTTGAAGACGTGACCATCAGAGCGTGGAAGGTGGGCTACCTCGGCTCGGCCGAGGGGGTGAGCGCGGTGGCCGAGGTGCTCTCGGACTACCCCGACGTGCCGCTGGTGGCCTACCTGCCGAACCTGTCGTGGATGGAAGAAGACCAGCAGCAGGCCTACCTCGAGGCCTTCCGCGAACTGGTGCTCCCGCAGACGGAAGTGCTGGTGGGCAGCCATCAGACGCTCAGCGACTTCCTGCTTCCCGAGTGGGAGAACGAGCGTCCCGCATCGCCGCGCGAGCTCGCGGTGGCCGCGGCCGAGCACGGCACGCGCTACGTGCTGGTCACCAGCGTGCCGCTGCCCGACCAGTTCCTCGACAACGTGCTGGCCTCGTCGCAAGGAGCCATCACGGGCGAGAAATTCGAACGCTTCGAAGTGAGCTTTGTCGGCGCGGGCGATACGCTGTCGGCCGCCCTGGCCGCCTTGCTCGCCGCCGGAAGCGAGTTGCACGCCGCGGTGGGCGAATCCCTGACCTTCCTCGACCAGGCGCTGGACGCGGGCTTCAGGCCGGGCATGGGCAACGTGATCCCCGACCGCTTCTTCTGGGCCCTGCCGCCCGGTGAGGAAGAAGAATCCGAGACCGATGGCGACCCCGGGGAAGGAGAACCCGCCCCCGGCAGCCGTCAGGTCCACTGACGCAGCGGGCCCGGCAAGCGGCCCCCCGGTGCGCCGGCACTGGGGCATGAGGAACGTGCATTTCGCATGGACAACGAATCGCTCTTCCAGCGCGCCCAGCGGGTCATCCCCGGTGGCGTGAACTCGCCTGTGCGAGCCTTTCGGGCTGTCGGCGGCACGCCCCGTTTCATTTCTCGGGCCGAGGGCCCGTGGCTCATCGATGCCGAGGGCCGGCGCTACATCGACTACATCGGATCCTGGGGGCCCATGATCCTGGGCCACGGCCATCCTGCTGTTGTGGAAGCAGTGCAGAAGGCGGTGCGCGAGGGCCTGTCGTTCGGCGCACCCACCGAGCGCGAGATCGAGCTCGCGGAGGCCATCCTGGCGCTGGTGCCGAGCATGGAGCAGGTACGGCTGGTGAGCTCCGGCACCGAGGCGGCCATGAGCGCCTTGCGGCTGGCGCGCGGAGCCACGGGCCGCCGCAAGATCGTGAAGTTCGAAGGCTGCTACCACGGGCACGCCGATGCGCTGCTGGTGAAGGCGGGCTCGGGACTCGCCACGTTCGGCAACCCCACCTCGGCGGGCGTGCCGCCGGAAGTGGTGCAGCACACGCTGGTGCTCGAGTACAACAACATCGTTCAGCTGGAGGAGACCTTCGATCTGCACGGCGCGGACATCGCGTGCGTGATGATCGAGGCGATCGCGGGCAACATGAACTTCGTGCGTGCTGCCGTGCCCTTCATGCGCCGCCTTCGGGAGCTCACCCGCAAGCACGGCGCGCTGCTCGTATTCGACGAGGTGATGACCGGGTTTCGCGTGGGGCTCGGAAGCGCCCAGGGGCTGTACGCGCGACTGATCCCCGGATTCACGCCCGACATGAGCGTGTTCGGCAAGGTGATCGGCGGCGGCATGCCGCTGGCAGCCTTCGGAGGCAAGCGGGAGGTGATGGAGCAACTCGCCCCGCTCGGTCCGGTCTACCAGGCGGGCACGCTCTCGGGCAATCCGGTGGCGACAGCCTGCGGCCTGGCCACGCTGAGGGAGATCGCGCAGCCGGGCTTCTTCGAAGCCCTCACCGCTCGCACGCGGTCACTCGTGGATGGCCTCGCCCGTGCGGCGCATGAATCTGGCGTGCCGCTCGCCGTGGATTGCGAAGGGGGGATGTTCGGCTTCTTCTTCGCCCACTCGCTGCCGCAGAACTACGGCGCGGTGATGTCCACCGACAAGGAGCGCTTCAACCGCTTCTTCCATGCCATGCTCGACCGCGGCGTGTACTTGGCCCCTGCGTTGTATGAAGCGGGATTCGTGAGTGCCGCGCACGGCGAGGCGGAGATCGAGGCCACCGTGGCCGCGGCAAGAACAGCGCTGCGCTGAGGACGGTTCCCCGCCGTACTCAGATCCACACCCACGGCGCCACGCGGTTCACGGCGCGGCGAAGCAGGATTTTGGGATCCCAGGTGCCGTCGTAGCGGCGATTGTTCCAGCCTCGCACGCCTTCGATCACGGGGATGTGCCGAAAGCGGCGCTGCACCCGCACGTGCCCCGGCAACGCATCTACGAGCCGGCGAAAGAGCACCTCCTCCATTGTGTGCGCACCCGGCACGATGTCGTTGCGCAGGTGGCGGTACACGCCCTCGATGGCCCCCTCGTAGCCTTGCCGGTTGAACGACAGCAGGTAGAGATCGCACAAGCGGTAGGGATGGTTGCGAAGGTGGCAGTACAGGTCGACCTGGGGCCGGCTGCGCACGAGCGCCTCGATGTTGCGGACGATGTAGCGGCCGGTGCACTTCCACACGATGACGGAACCCTGCAGCAACTGCGCCTCGCGCATCGCATGGTCCACCAGCTTGAACTCGCCATAGCCGCGCCCATGCGAGAGCGGATAGTCCAGGCCGCGGCTGGAGACGAACTCGATCTGGTGCCGTCCAAGTGCCGAGGCCAGCCGGCGCAGGGAGGTGAGGTCCGACTCGGAGTTCTCGGCGAACACGATGCCGTCGAACACCGGGCCGGCGATGGAGAGGTAGAAGTGCAGGGCCTGCGTGTAGTCCTGCAGCCGCTGCACGGGATCGGTCCTCGCCAGGCTGGGCATGCCGGCCGGCGGCGAGATGGTGGCAGTCAGCAACAGGACCTGTCGCACGTAGTCGGACCCCTCGGTGACACGGTTCGAAACATGGTGCCACACAAGCGTGCGCAGCGCACACCGGGGACGATGCGCGAGTGCGGCGAGCATCGCATGCACGAGCGGGGTCCGAACGCGGAAAAACTTGGCGGCGCCGCTGCGATGCACCGGCCTTCGAACGCGTCTGACCCGGAGCACGAGAACCCGGCTCCTAGAATCGCGCGCATGCATATCCACATCCTCGGTGTCTGCGGCACCTTCATGGGCGGCCTTGCAGCACTGGCGCGCGAGGCCGGGCACAAGGTGACGGGCTGCGACGCCAATGTCTATCCGCCGATGAGCAACCAGCTGCGCGAGCTGGGCATCGAGCTCATAGAGGGCTATGGCGCCGACCAGCTCGCGATCAAGCCCGATGTCTTCGTCATCGGCAACGTCGTCTCCCGCGGCAATCCGCTCATGGAGGCCATCCTCGACTGCGGGACACGCTATGCAAGCGGGCCGCAGTGGCTGGCCGAGCAGGTGCTGCAGGGACGGCACGTGCTCGCCGTGGCCGGCACGCACGGCAAGACGACGACCACCGCCATGCTGGCCTGGATCCTGGAGCGCTCAGGGCTGGAGCCGGGCTTCCTGATCGGCGGCGTGCCGATGAACTTCGACCGCTCGGCACGGCTGGGGCGAGGCAACGCCTTCGTCATCGAGGCCGACGAGTACGACACCGCCTTCTTCGACAAGCGCAGCAAGTTCGTGCACTACCGGCCGCGGACCGCCGTGCTGAACAACCTGGAGTTCGACCACGCCGACATCTTCGACAACCTCGCGGCCATCGAGCGCCAGTTCCATCACCTGGTGCGCACCGTGCCGGCCAGCGGCTGCATCGTCGTGAATGCCCGCGAGGAGTCTTTGCAGCGCGTGATCGACATGGGCTGCTGGAGCCAGGTGGTGCGCTTCGGTGTGCGCAAGGAGGCGCCGGGCGGATTGCGCTCGCGTGGCGAACCCCATGCCTTCGACGTGTTGCGGGGCAGCCTGAAGGTCGCGCGAGTGGAATGGTCGCTGCTGGGCGAGCACAACCAGATGAACGCCCTGGCCGCCATCGCCGCCGCGGAACATGTGGGCGTGGCGCCCGACGCAGCCGCCGCTGCACTTGCAAGCTTCGGCAACGTGCGCCGGCGCATGGAGCTGCGCGGGACGGTGCCGTTCAAGGGAGGCGAGGTGCGCGTGTACGACGATTTCGCGCATCACCCCACGGCCATGCGCACCACGATCAACGGCCTGCGGCGCAAGATCGAAGCGCAGCGGGCCGCTGGTCAGGACGTGCGGCAGCGCATTCTGGCGGTCTTCGAGCCGCGCTCGAACACGATGAAGCTGGGCGCGATGAAGGCGCAGCTGCCGTGGTCGCTGGAGGAAGCGGACCTCGCGTTCTGCCACAGCGGCGGCCTGGCCTGGGACGCCGCACAGGCGCTCGCGCCCATGGGCGCCCAGGCGGCGGTGAGCAACAACATCGACGGCCTGGTCGCACGAGTCGTCGCCGCGGCACACCCCGGCGACCACATCGTGTGCATGAGCAACGGCGGCTTCGGGGGCATACACGGGAAGCTGCTGGAGGAGCTGGCTTCCAGGTCGTGAAGCGACTCACAAGCCGCTGTGGTTTCCGTGCAATTTGAGGCGCGCCCCCCGCGAAGACGAAGCAGGCCCAAACGCCTCTCGATATAACGAGTCAAGAGCACGATCCTGCACGGGGCTGCGGCCCCTTGCCGGGCATCGCCAACAGCAGATCGAAAAGGGAGAACCATGCACATGCGAGCGAGCACCGCGGCTTTGTGGGCCGCCGGATTGATCACGGCCGGCCTGGCGGGATGCGGTGGCGGTGGAGGCAGCAGCGACACCACGGCCACGCCGTCGACGGTGACGGTCACCACCCGGGTAGTGGACGGCCCCTTGCAGAACGCCGTGGTGTGCCTGGACGCGAACGCAAACGACAGTTGCGATGCCGGCGAGGTACAGGCGACGACCGACGCCGACGGCAACGCAACGCTGCACATCCCGCAGGCGGACGCAGGAAAGTACGCGCTGCTGGCGGTCGTCGGTGCAGGCGCCATCGACCAGGACAACGGCGCCGTCACCACGCCCTATGTGCTGAAGGCCCCGGCAGACCAGACCGCGGTCATCACGCCGTTGACGACGCTGGTGCAGGCCCACATCGAGGCCACGGGCGCCAGCACTGCGGCAGCTTCCGATTTCGTGAGAAGCCAAGCGGGACTGAGCGTATCGCCGCTGGCCGACTTCTCGACCTCCACCGGGGCCGGCGCCAGCCTGGCCGCGACCGTCGCGCGCCTGGTGGTGCTGACCACGCAGCAACAGACGGCCGCCGTGCAGTCGAACGTGGTCGGACAGACGGATCTCAGCGGCGCGACGGTCACGCTCGGCGACCTTCAGCGCAGCATCCAACAGGCGGTGCTCGCCGCCTTGCCGGCGGTCTCTGCCGCGGCCACCGACCCGGCAGTGGCGGGCGCAACGGAAAAGAACGCCGCGCTCGCCACGGTGGCGCAGAACCTCGTAGCCAATCAGCTCGGCATGGACGCCGCCTCAGCGCTCGCGGCGATCGGCGTAGAGAAACTGTCGACCGATACCAGCGCCCCGGCCCCCACGGCGGGTGCCTCGTTACGTGCGCTGAGCTTCACCGACGCCGACAACTGGTACTACCGTGCGTTGGAGGCGACAGCAGCCGACAACACAGCCGACGCCAACGGCCTCGTCCACTACTACGACGTGCACTCCGCCAATACGGCGGGCACCGTCGCCACCTGGGGCTTCCACACCCAGCAATCGCGGCAGAACGACACCCACTGGAACGGCAGCGCGTGGGTCACGTGCCCCTACGGCTTCCGCAATGCGCAGTCGCCTCGCGATGAGCAGGGCCGCAGCGCCTACAACTACTGCGACAACCGGGAAATCGGCACGAGCGTGCGCAGCAGCGTCAACATCAGCGGCCAGACGCTCGCCAGCGTGATCGCCGACAAGATCCGCACGTTCCCTGGTCGCGACAGTGGCGTGTCCTACGCCAGCTGGGGACCGGCCGACATGGGCCTGCTCGGCAGTGCCGTCTTTCCGAGCGGGTCGATGCTGCAGTACCAGAGCACGCTGCCGTTGCAGACGGCGCTCACGTACGACTCGCAGTCGAGCGCCGTTGTGCAGGCCTACACGGCGGCGGTCGCCGTGGGCGGCGATGCCCGTACCGGCACACCGGCCTGCGGGGCCGTGACGAGTGCCAACGCATCGAGCTATCGCGTACAACCCGCCACCCTGGAGGAACTGGTGGCCTTGAGTCCGGGCACGCCCTGCATCTACAACAGCACCACCCTCAACGGGGGCGCGAGCCTCACGCCCAATGAATGGTGGAGCAACAGCACCGCGAGCCTCGGCAGCGTGACCGGCGCGCTCACGCAGCCGGTGGGCACGGGCAGCTACTACACCACCGATGCCCTGCTTCGCGTGGCCTTCGGCGCCAATGACGCTGCGAGCTACTACGCCTGCTATGAGCGTGCAAGCGACGGTTCGACGCGCAACTGCACCCTCATAGGCACCGGCAGCTACGCAATTCAAACGCTCGGCGATGCACGCGTCATGACGTTCACCGGATTGCCGGAGCTGTCGCGCCGCATGGGGTGGTCCCGCGTCTTCGTGGAGCGCGGCGGCAAGATCTACTTCGGCTACCAGAACAACGCCGGCGCGCTGGTGCAAACCCTGCGGCTGAACCTACCGGCCGCCAACGCGGTGTTCGCGCAGCTGGGCATGCCATCGATCGTGCCGAACTGAGGTGGTGTCCATGCCCGGGGAGCCCCGCCCTGCGCGGGCATCCTTAGACTCCGGGCATGACTTCACCCACCCATGTGCTTTACCTGCACGGCTTTCGCTCCTCGCCGCAATCGGTCAAGGCGCGCAGCCTGGCCCAGTGGATGCAGCGGCACCGGCCCGATGTGCATTGGTGGTGCCCGCAACTGCCACCTTCGCCGCGGGAAGCCATGCAGCTCATGTCCGAGCGCATCGCGGCCTGGCCGCACGAACGCATGTCGGTCATCGGCAGCTCGCTCGGTGGCTTCTACGCCACCTGGATCGCCGAGCGGACCGGCTGCGCGGCGGCACTGCTCAATCCCGCCGTAAACCCGGCGCGCGACCTCGCGGCCTACATCGGAGAGCAGGCCTCGTGGCACGACCCGGAGGATCGCTTCTTCTTCCGCAGCGAGTTCGTCGATGAGCTGCGAGCCCTCACGGTGCCCGCAATCACACGGCCCGAGCGCTACCTCGCCGTCATCGCTCAAGGCGACGAGGTGCTCGACTGGCGAGAGATGGCGCAGCGCTACGCGGGGTGCCGCATCAAGCTCATCGAGGGCAGCGATCACGCGCTTAGTGACTTTTCCGAGGTGCACCTGCCCGATGTGACCGGCTTCCTCGGCTTGCGCGGTGCAGCGCCTCAGGTCCAGTGAAGGACGATCAGGCCCACACGGCGCCAGATCTCCACGTTGAACCATAGAAGCACCGCCGCCCAGGCCAGGCGCCGCCATGCGCGCGCCCTTTCCAGCCAGACGTCGATGTCCGCGGTGATGAAGACCACGAAGGCGATCAGCGATGCGGTGCCCAAGAGGGCGGCGACGATGCCGACGATCCAGCGAAAAACGGTCATGGGCGGTGTGTCAAAACGGGATGGGGATGCGTTCGAGGATGAGCACGGCGAAGAAGCCCATCGCCGCGATCAGCGTCCACTTCAGGATGCGCAGGCCGATCGCCCGCCAGCGCGGCTGACCGGTACCCACGTACATCGCGAAGCACAGCAGGCTCCCGACGAGCAGCAGGAAGACGAGCGCACGGAAGAACGGCATCCGTCGCGGCTCTACCAGGCCGGCGCCAATTCGGCCAGGCCGGGCGGGGCACGCGACTCATCCTCGAAAGTGAC
This sequence comes from uncultured Burkholderiales bacterium, assembly GCA_966248995.1. Lineage (GTDB taxonomy): Bacteria > Pseudomonadota > Gammaproteobacteria > Burkholderiales > Burkholderiaceae_C > Albitalea. The sequence continues at coordinate 11,299 of CBINBY010000087.1, forward strand.
GATCTCGTAGACCGACGGGTCGGCAAGCACCGCGCGCACCAGCCGGTTGTTCAGCGCATGACCCGACTTGTACGCGGTGTACGAGGCAAGCAGCGGATGACCGATGACGTACATGTCGCCGATGGCGTCGAGGATCTTGTGCTTGACGAATTCGTCGTCGTAACGCAGGCCGTCGTCATTGAGCACCCGGTAGTCGTCGACCACGATGGCGTTGTCCATGCTGCCACCCAGGCCGAGGCCGCGCGAGCGCATCATCTCCACGTCCTTGGTAAAGCCGAAGGTGCGCGCTCGGGCGATCTCGCGCTTGTACAGGCCCGAGCCCATGTCGAAGCTGAAGCGCTGCCCAGTCTGGTTGACGGCGGGATGATCGAATCCGATCTCGAAGGTGAGGCGGTAGCCCTCGTAAGGCTCCAGCCGCGCCCACTTGAGGCTGGGGCCTTCGCCGTCTCGCACCTCAATGGGCCGGCGCACGCGCAGGAAGCGCTTGGGCTGGTCCTGCAAGGCGATGCCGGCGCTTTGCAGCAGGAACACGAACGAGGCAGCCGAGCCGTCGAGGATGGGCATCTCCTCGTTAGTGGTGTCGACCACCAGGTTGTCGATGCCCAGGCCCGCGCACGCGGACAGGAAATGCTCCACCGTCTTCACTGCCGGGCCGCCGGGATTGCCCGGCGAAGTCAGCGTGGTCGCCAGCCGCGTGTCGGTAACGGCGTAGGGATCGACCTTGATCGCCACGGGCATGGGCAGATCCACGCGGCGAAAGACGATGCCGCTGTCGGCCGGCGCGGGGCGCAGCGTGAGCTCCACCTTCTGCGCCCCATGCACGCCCAGTCCGACCGAGCGGGTGAGCGACTTCAGGGTACGTTGGGCCAGCATGCCGCGCATTCTAGGCATCGAAGCCGAGCCCCCTCTTCGGCAACGCCTGTGCGGTGCGGAAGGCGACGTATTGACCACCACGTCTGCACGGTGGATTCCACTGGGGTTTCCTCGGATGGAACGAGGAGGCGAGTAACGCGAAAAACCCGCCTGCGCGGGGGCGCGAGGGAAAAGAAAAACCAAGACAGGACTCGCAGATCGATGAAGGCCACATCTCCCCGCCGCACGGGCCGTGCCCGGCACGCACCTTATCCACTGTCATGCAGCCCCGGCTGCGCCGCCGCCGTGCATCGGCTCGCAGCGCGCCACCCATGACCTAGCCGGCAGTTGCCCACACACGAGCGGGGCGCCCGTTGCGGCGCCTCACGCCGCTTGCCACGCTAAGCGCTTTTCGAACCCGCGGGGACGCCCCTCGTTCGCGGCAGCATTCACCCTTCGTCAGTGCGCAAGCGTGCACACATGCCGCACGACGCAACGCAAAGCAGCGCCTGGCAGACGGATCGCTCATGCCGCCCACCGGCAGGCGGCATTCGTGGACATGGACAAGGACACCAGGGAGAGACAACGACATGACCAAGGCCTTCGTCACCGGAACAACCGGCTTCCTCGGAAGCCACTTTCTGATCGCCTTCGCGGGCAGCCGTTTCGACCACACGTACGTGCTCGTGCGTGGAGACAGCGAACACGCTCGCCGCGAGAAGCTGCTGGACGCCCTCAGGAAGGCGGGCCAGTCCTACAGCACCATGCCGGATCTCGACGCACTGATGGCGCGCATCACCATCGTGCCGGGCGACGCGGCGCTGCCCGCCTTCGGCCTGGGCGATGACGGCCTGGAGCGCCTGCGGCAGGCAGGCATCGATCACTTCTGGCATTTCGCCGCCACGCTGAGCGTCGAGCACTACCGCAAGGACCCGGTCCGCTCGTCCCGGCTGGACCGTGCGCTGCACATGGTGGAGTTCTGCCGGACGGCGGGCATCGGCCACATGGTGCATGTCTCGACCGCCTACACCTGCGGTGCGCGCGACGGCGGCATCGGCGAAATGCTGCATCCGCAAGACAGCGTGTTCTCGAACCGCTATGAAGAGAGCAAATGCCACGCGGAGCACGCGCTGACGCAGCGGTGCAGATCGAGCGGGCTGCCCCTGACCATCCTGCGTCCGTCGGTCGTGATCGGCAACTCGCAGACCTGGCGTCCGGGCGGTGCGGATTCGGGGCTGTACGGATTCATCCGCGAAGTGCGCATGCTCAGGAAGGCGCTGGCCGCCACCGGCGAAGCGGTGCGCGCCTTCGGCAACCCCGACGTCGAGATCAACTTCATCCCGGTGGACCGCCTGATGGAGGACATCGCCGAGCTCCTCGACGACGGGCTGCGCGACGGCGACATCGTGCACCTGACGTCCGACCACAACCCGCCCACCGGCCGGGTCTTCGAGCTGATCTGCCGGCAACTGGGACTGGGTCACCTCTCCATGGTGCAGGCCGAGGCAGGCCGTCGGCCGGCCTCGCCGCTGGAGCACCTGCTCGAACGCAAGACCGCTCTGTACCTCACCTACGTGCAAGGACACAGGCGCTTCAGCCGTCACCTCAGCGCATCGCATCGGCTGTTCGAGGCCGACCTGCTCGGGTACGTCGTCGAAGGCGTCAGGGCGGCGAACCGCGAGGACATCGACAGCACTTTCGAACGGCTCACGGTGCCGGCCAGCGATGGCGTGGCGCTCAACGTGTACCGGGCCGGCAATCCCGCGCGACCGGCGGTGCTCATCTGCAACGACATCGGCATGCCGGCGGAGTTCGTGCGTCCGCTGGCCGCGCAGCTGGCCCGCCGTTGGCATGTCATCACCTGGGAGTCGCGCACGCTGCCCGGCATGGCGCGGAGCCGCCAGGATGCGGACGTTTCCCTCGCGCGCCAGGCGGCCGACGGCCTGGAGCTGCTGGACCGCCTGCAAGTGCCTCGCGCGGCGCTCGTCGGCTGGTGCGCCGGTGCGCGGGTGGCGCTGCGCATCCACAGCGACGCGCGGCGGCGCATCACCGGACTGGCGCTGCTCAACGGCAGCTATGGGCGAGACCACGCGCCCAAGACTTCTTACGAGCGCACCCTGGCCGCCGTCATGCCACGGATTGCCTCGGACAGTCATTACGCGCGGCTGTTCCACCGCTCGGTCTTCAGCCCCGACCCTGAAGGCGAACACAGCGAGGCGTGCACGGCGACGCAGCAGCTGCTGCCGTCCACGGCACCGGAGTTCCTGCACCTCGCGAACGTGCCGTTCTACAGCGCCAACCACCTGCAGCGGTATGCGCGCCTGGTGCACGCGTTGCTGTCCGAGGGCATCTCGCCCTCGGAGCTGGACATCTCGGTGCCGACCCTCGTGATCACCGGCGATCGGGACGAAACGGCGCACCCGGAGGGATCGCGCGCGCTGGCGGACGACATCCACCGCTCGCGCTTCGCCTGCGTGGGCGGCGCAGACCATTTCGCGCTCTACCGGCATGCGGGGTTCCAGTCGCAGGTGGACGCGTTCGTGTCCGCGCTGCACTGAACGCGGAGCTGGCATGAATCTGCGCGAGCTCCACATCCGCATGGCGGCGGCCGCCCAGTCCACCGTCACCATCCCCAGGCTCGGCGGCAAGCCGGAGCGGTTTGCACTGCCCCGCGTGGCAGAAGACGTCGAGGCCATGGTGCAGGCCCTCGGCGCCGCGGGCGTGCGGCCGGGGCACCGCGTCGGCCTGCAGGCACCCAACTGCTACGAGTGGCTGATCTGGGACTTGGCCGTGGCGCGCGTGGGCGCGATCCTGATGGCCTTCCCGCAGGACGGGGTGGCCGGCGAACCCGAGCAACTGGTCCACGAATTCAAGCTGGCCATCATGGCCACCGACCGCGTTCAGGAGGCTGAGCCGGGCGGCAGCGTGGCGCCCATCGGCATCGCGCCCGCCGCCCTCGCCGTGCGCGTGGCCGTGGCGCGCTCCGCGGCGCGGGAAACGGATGCGGATCTCTACACGATGGTGTTTTCGTCGGGCGCGACGGGGCATCTCAAAGGCCTTCGCATCTCCCGGGCGGCGAGCGAGGCCTCGATCGCCCGCTTCGCCGAGGACTTCGGCATCACGCAGCGCGACAGCACGCTGATCTTCCTGCCGCTGTCGAACTACCAGCAGCGGGTGCTGTTCTACCTGTGCCTGCACGCCGGGGCGTCGGTCCGCTTCGCCGATCCCGCGCTGGTGTTCCAGGCGCTGGCACAGCAGCGGGCCAGCTTCGTGCTCGCGCCGCCGGCGATCTACGAGAACCTGGCGCGGATCTACCGCCCGCACAGCGACGGCGGCGCACGGCTGCGCGAAGCGCTCGGCGGCCACACTCGCTTCCTTCTGACGGGCATGGCCCCCATCCGCCGCAGCACGCTGGACGCGTTCAACCAGAACGGCATCACGCTGCTGCAGGTCTACGCAGTCACCGAGGTCGGCATGATCGCGTGGAACACGCCGACCCATCATCGCGTGAGCACCGTGGGCCGGCTGCTGCGACCCGACGACGTGCACCTCGACGATGAGGGGCAGATCAGCGTCGGCGGCGAGCACCTGCTCTCGCGTGGCTACTTCCTCGATCCCGGCGGCGACGCTCGCTCGGTGTTCCTGCCGAACGGCCGCATCGCCACCGGCGACATCGGCTGGATCGACGCCGAGGGTTATCTCACGCTGTGCGGAGGACGCAAGGACGTCATCGTCACGGCGGGTGGCAGGAAGTTCCATCCCGCCGAGCTGGAGATGCTGCTGCAGGACGTGGCGGGCGTGGCCCAGGTGGCCGTGCTCCAGCTGCCCGACGCGGGCGACATCGTGGCCGTGACGGTGCTCGACGGCACGGTGATGGAGGCCGAGGTCCTGGACCGCCTGCTCGCGGTGAACGAATCGCTGGAGCCGTACCGCCGCGTCGCGCGCCTGTACCTTGCCGCCGACCGTTTCACGCAGGCCAACGGATGCCTCGACCGCAACTCGAAACTCCACCGTGCCGGGGTGCTGGAGCACTTCCGGGCTCGACTGCGGCCGGGCAAGCGATGACGGCGCTCGACATCCCCATCAAGGCCTTCGCGGAAATCGTCCATGAGCTCACCGGAGGCCGCGTGGCGGTCGACGAAGTGTGCCCCCAGGCCCGGTTGCGCGAAGACCTCGGGCTCGATGCGGTGGCCCTGATGGCTCTCGTGTTCATGTGCGAGAGCCGGTTCATGCTGGACCTGGCCTCGCATACCGAGGCCCTGCCCCACCTGGCCACCGCACAACAGGCGCTGGAGTTCCTCCACTCGCTGGGCAGGGCGCTGCCGTGCTGATCTTCGCAGCGGCCCGGTCAAAAGGTGTTCACACCTTCTTCAGTTGGCGGTCCCCATGCCGCCTTGCCTCAGGTGCAGCTCGACGAGCCGCGCGGTTGAGCAGCACCTGGCGCAGCCGCTTCTCGTCCACGCGCACGCCAGTTCGTCGAGCAGGAGCGCCCCGAGATCGCCTGCGAGGCCCTACCAGCGCAGTCGCGCTCTCGCTCACTGGCGTGGACCTCAATTGCGGATAGCAAGCTAGGAGATGCCGGCAGTCGAGACGCGAGACATCGCCCAGCCCTCCCGCCACGGGCCACGGCGCCCAAAGGTCCCCCTGTGTTGTCTGTGGTCCGGGGAAGGGGCCCACGCCCGCTTATCCGGGTCTGTTCTCGGCCCTGCTCCCTTGCGCCGCCTTTCGGGTCAGCTGCGCACAACGCCCGTCTCTGGATCGTTCCGCGAACTGAAGGCCGCGGCCGCGAGCGCCCGGCGGGGTTCCCTGCAGAACCCCGCCGGATGCCTGTCGCTGGTCGCCTCAGTCGGCCTGCTTGCGCAGGAAGGCCGGGATCTCGATCTCGTCCATGCCGTTGCTGGCCAGGGCGTCCACCTTGGCGGCGGCCGTGCGGCCGGTGCGCCACACGCTGGGGGTGGTGAGCTGGCTGTAGTCGTGCGCGGCGGGATGCACGGGCTGGTTGAGGATGGGCATGTTGTCTGTGCCCGTGCGCTGCATCTGCACCGGCGTGGAGTGCACCACGCTGATGGGCGCGGCCTGCCGCTTCTGCGGTGAGAGGCCAGTGGCGATAACCGTCACGCGCAGCTGGTCGCCCAGGCTTTCGTCGTAGGCGGTGCCGTAGATCACGTGCGCGTCCTCCGCGGCATAGCGACGGATGCAGTTCATCGCGTTGCGGCTCTCCGAGAGCTTGAAGGTGTTGCGATTGGCGGCGATCAGCACCAGCACGCCGCGCGCGCCGGACAGGTCGATGCCTTCCAGCAGCGGGCAGGCCACGGCCATCTCGGCCGCCTTGTTGGCGCGGTCCGGACCCTGCGCGATGGCCGTGCCCATCATCGCCTTGCCCGGCTCGCTCATGACCGTCTTCACGTCCTCGAAGTCGACGTTCACCAGGCCCGGCACGTGGATGATGTCGCTGATGCCGCCGACGGCGTTCTTCAGCACGTCGTTGGCATGGGCGAAGGCCTGGTCCTGGGTGACATCGTCGCCCAGCACGTCGAGCAGCTTGTCGTTGAGGATGACGATGAGCGAGTCGACGTTGGCCTCCAGCTCGGCCAGGCCGGCGTCAGCCGCCTTCATGCGCCGGTTGCCCTCGAACTCGAACGGCTTGGTGACCACGCCCACCGTCAGGATGCCCATTTCCTTGGCCACGCGCGCGATCACCGGCGCGGCGCCCGTGCCCGTGCCGCCGCCCATTCCGGCGGTGATGAACAGCATGTTCGCGCCGGTGATGGACGCGCGGATGCGGTCCACAGCCTCTTCGGCCGCCGCGCGGCCGGCTTCGGGCTTGGCGCCCGCGCCCAGGCCGGTGGTGCCCAGCTGGATGAGCGAATGCGCGGCCGAGCGGTTGAGCGCCTGTGCGTCGGTGTTCGCGACGACGAACTCCACCCCTTGCACGCCCTGGGCAATCATGTGGTCGACCGCGTTGCCGCCGCCGCCGCCCACGCCGATCACCTTGATCTGCGTGCCCAAGTCGAACTCCTCGATCATTTCGATAGCCATGTGTTAACTCCTTCGATGCAGTTGCCGTGTTGTCTGCAGTTGCCGATGTTTGAGCCGGTTTTTCCGCCGATGTGTACCTAGTCCGCCTCGGTGACCCGCAGGGAACGGGGTCCGAGGTCGTTTGGTCTTGCTTGTCGTCTTGCCCCGATGAGCCGCGCGCGCGAGCCGGTCCGTACCATGGCGGAGGGCAGGAAGGCTTGCGCTGACGGCGTCACCGTGTCTCCTCAGAAATTCCCTAGAAACCAGTCCTTGGCGCGGCCGAAGAAGGTCTTGACCGAGCCGGCCTGCTGCGCGGCGCGCATGCCGCGCGAGCGGGCCAGCCGCGCTTCTTCGAGCAGGCCCATGACGGTGGCCGAGCGTGGATTGGCCACCATGTCGTGGAGCGCGCCGTGGTACGTGGGGATGCCCTTGCGCACGGGCTTGAGGAAGATGTCTTCCCCCAGCTCCACCATGCCGGGCATCACCGCCGAGCCGCCGGTGACCACGATGCCCGAGGACAGCAACTCCTCGTAGCCGCTCTCGCGGATCACCTGGTGCACCAGCGAATAGATCTCCTCCACGCGCGGCTCGATCACGCCGGCCAGCGCCTGGCGGCTCAGCATGCGCGGCGCGCGGTCGCCCAGGCCGGGCACCTCCAGCTGTTCGGAGGGATCTGCAAGCAGCTGCTTGGCCACGCCGTACTGGACCTTGATCTCCTCGGCATCCTTGGTGGGCGTGCGCAGCGCCATCGCGATGTCGCTCGTGATGAGGTCGCCCGCGATGGGGATCACCGCCGTGTGGCGGATCGCGCCGTCGGTGAAGATGGCCACGTCGGTGGTGCCGGCGCCGATGTCCACCATGGCCACGCCCAGGTCCCGCTCGTCCTCGGTGAGCACGGCGTGGCTGGAAGCGCTGGGGTTGAGCACGAGCTGCTCCACCTCCAGCCCGCAACGGCGCACGCACTTCACGATGTTCTCGGCCGCGCTCTGTGCGCCGGTCACGATGTGGACCTTGACCTCCAGCCGCCCGCCGCTCATGCCGATGGGCTCCTTGACCTCGTGACCGTCGATCACGAACTCCTGCGGCTCCACGAGCAGCAGGCGCTGGTCGTTGGGGATGTTGATCGCCTTGGCCGTCTCGACCACGCGCGCCACGTCGACCGGCGTGACCTCCTTGTCGCGCACGATCACCATGCCGGTGGAGTTCTGCCCGCGG
>CBINBY010000088.1:0-19081 GCA_966248995.1 uncultured Burkholderiales bacterium
AAAGGAGCCGCCACCTCAGCTCACGCGTTCAACACTTGGCGGGACATCGCCCGAAAGTCCACAGTGGCCAGTAGGTCGTCCACGGCCTGCGCTCGCGCCAAGATCATTTCGTTTGCCGTCTTGAGTTGAACGGCATTCAGTTCGCTGCGCAGAGCCTGAGTAACCTTGTCCCAGGCGAGGGCCATCTGCTCTGTCTCAAGGGCTGTTAGCGCACTACGGCCTGCCAGCGCTCGCCACTGAGCAGATAGGGCATTGAGCTCTTGCGCAAACGCTGGCCAAGTGGATCTGAGCCCTTCAGCCAAAGCGCCCAAGTAGTCAGGCGTGTCAAGGCTAGGCGCCCGCTCTTGCAAGTCTCGCCAGTAGGAGGTTGACGTCACTTCTGATGTTCCCTTCGAGTAGATGTCACTGGTTGACTGAGTTTGCCGCTCAGGATGTCGATCACAAACGTTATGACGATGGCTGTGAGAATGAAGGCGCCACCGCCTGCAAATAGCCACCCGGACCACGCCAGCGCAATTCGCGAACTGTTAATAGGCATGAGTGCAAAGTCAAACCCGTTGTTTAGGACAAAGGCCACCGGTAAAGGCAATGCCAGGAGTAGTACGGCGGCGCAGAACGAAGCTTTTCCAATCCCGCTCCTGCTCTGCCAATTCATCTTGCGCGCGTCCATGTTGTGCTCGCTGCGCAGAGCTTGGTGAAAGTAGTAAAAGTGCGCCGGTGAATGCAGCACCATGACCAAGAAGTACACCTCAGTTACTTGGGGGAAATCCGACCTTCGGATGTATCCATCCATCGGAAGGAAGACATTCCGCAACCAGTCCGACAGCGGCTGCAACCATCCCAGCCGGTCCATCACATCCAAGGGCGCGATTAGCGCAATGAGGGCTCCCGTGGCAATGGGCACATAAGCAAGTGGCCTCCTGAACAGGTAGAAGTTCCAGAAGGTATCGGGATCGTCGGCTTTCAAGTCGCGCGGCAACGTTCCCGTACGCTTGTCCTTCAGGTACAGCCCGAAACCTTCGATCAGAAGCGCGAGCTTTCGCTTGAGACTCAGCTTCGATTTCATGGCGTTGCCGATATGCCGGTCACGTCGGCAAGTAACGTCATGGCAACAATCGACATGCAGTGCGTGGTACTTGCGCCGCTCTCGGCGCTCATCCCCGTTAGCGCAGCAACGATGACTTCTTTCTCGTCCAGCATGAACCCTCCCCTGTGTTCACATTTATAAAGCATCATCGCTCTCCCAAACTCTCATTCATTGCCCTCTGCATGGGCCCCAGCAAGTAATCAATCACCCGCCGCCGCCCCGTCTTGATCTCCGCCGTAACATTCATCCCCGGGCTCAGTCGAATCTTCTTTCCATCCACATCGATCTGCGCCCGCTGAAGGATCAGCGTCGCAGGAAAGATCGCCCCCCGCTTCTCATCGCTTACCGCATCCGCCGCCACCGTCTCGACCTCGGCCTCCAGCGTTCCATAGCGCGTGAACGGGAACGTCTCCAGCTTGATGGTCGCCGCCTGCCCGGCGTTCACGAAGCCGATGTCCTTGTTGTCGATGACGACCTCGGCCGTAACCTGTGCATCCTTCGGCACCACGACCATCAGCACCTGGGCTGGCGTGACGACCCCGCCTTCGGTGTGCACGGCCAGTTGCTGCACGGTGCCGGGCACGGGCGCGGTGAGTTGGGTGAGCCTTTCGCGCTGCGCCGTCTTGTGGCGTTCCTGTGCGAGGTGATCGCGCTTGAGCGCCGCTTCCGCCTGCCGGTCGCTCAGCTGCCGCAGGGTCTCCGCTACGTAGGATGAACGGGCGTTGACCGTCTCGCGCAGCGCCGCCTGGGCCTCGATCAATCGTGCCCGCTGGGCCGCGAGGTCGCGCTCCTGCTCGATGCGCTCGCGCGTGCGGTCCTGGTTCGCATGCGTGGACATGAAACCCTCGTCGGCGAGTCGCTTGAAGTCGGCCTCGCGCTGGCGGGCCAGCGGCAGGGTGGCCTCCAGCTTCGCGATGAGTTCGCGCACGGTGGCGATCTCCGCTTCGCGCCTCGCCTCCTCGGCCTGCAGCTTGGCGAGCTTGGCAGTGATGTCCTCCCACTCGGCCCGCAGCTGGGCGGCTTCCTGTGCTTCGGCATCTTTGGCGGGCGCCGGGGCCCGGCCGGATTGCAGGGCGATCCGCAGGGCCGCCGTGCGGCGCTCTTCCGAGGCGGACGCGGCCCACTGCTCCTGCAGGCTCGCCCGGTCGGCGCTGGCGTTCGTTGCATCGAGCTCGACCAGCACCTGGCCGGCCTGTACCGCGTCGCCGTCCTTGACGAGCAGGCGCTTGACCACGCCGGCTTCCAGCGGCTGAACGGTCTTGGTGCGGTCGCTGACGACGATGCGACCTGGCGCGACAGCCACGATGTCGATCTGGCCGAGGATGGACCACGCCAAGGCGATGAGAAGCAGCGCGCAGATCACCCAGGCAGCCCGGCGCGGTGCGGGGTGGACAGGGGTTTCCTGCAGGCTGAGCGCGGCGGGGAGGAAGGCCGCCTCATCGGCCGAGCGCCGCGGGCCGGCCAGCTCGTGGCGCACGTTCCATGCCGCCATGAAGACCGACCGGTAACGCGAAAGCAAGCTTATCCACGGGCTGCGTGTGTTCATCGAAGCTGCCTGGGTCATGGCCTGTACATCCAGTCTTTGGGGGGCGGCTGCCAGTTCACCGGGGGAATGCGGGCAGCCAATGCGGTGGAGAGGGCATCTCCCACAGCCTCTGCGCGCTGGACGACGACTGCCGCCCGCGACGCCTGAAGACGGCGCGCCCCAAGGGTCTTTTCGAGGTCGGCGGGCATCAGGAGCTGCGGCTTGCCGTGCAGGTGGGCGTGGGTCAGCAAGCCAAGGGGCGCATAGCTGACCACCAGATCGGCCTGGCGAACCGCCTCGTCCAGACGCACGGGGCGGCGGCTCACGTGGATACGACCTGCCATGGTGGCAGGCACGTCGAAGGATTTGCCTCCGGCGACGCACAACACGCTGGCCTCGATGCGCGCCAGTGCTTCCAGCACGGGCTGCGTCATGGAACCACCGCGCAGGTAGGCGAACACCATAGGCCCGCTCCGGTGCTCGGGCCACTGCGGCGCTTCACAGCCGGCCAGCCCATTGAGGGGGCCCACGTAAGTCACGTCATCGCGCTCGCCGTAGGGATCGGTCTGGGGAATGCAGTCGAAGTAGCGGCGCGGGTAGGTCAGGTATCCATTGAGCGACGTGCCGCTGGCGGCCATGCCCAGCTTCTCGGCAATGCGGCGCAACGCGGCTTCGACGGCTGACATGCTGCGCGTTCAGCCGGTCGATGTAGGGGCCGCGCATGCCGATTCCGAAACTGGGGCAGCTTGGAGGCGGCGAGTCGAAGCCGTTGCTGATGCGTATGGCAGGCCAGCGGTACAGGTAGGCGGCAAGTTGCGCCATGGGAGCGGTGTCGAGCACGATCCGATGAGGATCGACCTGCTCGTACAGCTCGCGCCAGCCACCGACAGCCTGCGCGGCACCCGCTGGATTGCCGAACCCAACGTTGAGCAGGATGCTGGCGTAGGAGTGCAGCTCCACCTTGTCCGACACAACCACCGGGTACGGCACCTTCACCCGCCGGTGGCGTATGTGCTTGAGGTGGGGCGATTCCATGGCGTGCGCCGGAAGGGCCCACACCGGTTCATCTCCGGCCTGCTCGATCTGTTCCGCAAGCGCGAGCATGCGGGCCAGGTGACCCAGGTTGCCTCCCAGCTCCCAGGCCAGGAGCACACGCTCGCCGCTCACCGCGAGCCTCCGTCCTCCGGTGGCTGGACGACGGCGCCGCCTTGCATCTTCCACAGGTGCGCGTACAGACCTCGCCCGCGTGCCAGCAGCTCGTCATGCGAACCCGATTCGATGACGCGACCCCGGTCCATCGCGAGGATGCGATGGGCGCCCCGCACCGCGCTCAGGCGGTGGGCGATGATGATGACCGTGCGACCCTTTGAGATGGCGGCCATGTTGCGCTGGACGATGGCCTCGCTTTCATAGTCCAAGGCGCTGGTGGCTTCGTCGAGGATGAGGATGCGCGGGTTGGTGAACAAAGCTCGGGCGATGGCCACGCGCTGTCGCTGGCCGCCGCTGAGGCTGGAGCCCTGCTCGCCGACGATGGTGTCGTAGCCCTCGGGCAGCTCGCTGATGAACTCGTGGGCCCCGGCGAGGCGCGCCGCGTGCATCACGGCTTCGAGCGGCGCGGCGGGGTCGACGATGGCGATGTTTTCTCGGATGCTGCGGTTGAAGAGCAGGTTCTCCTGCAGCACCACGCCGATCTGGCGGCGCAGCTGCGCGGCATCCACGAGGCTGATGTCGATGCCGTCGACGAGCACGCGGCCCTGTTCAGCCGTGTACAGGCGCTGCACGAGCTTGGTGAGCGTGCTCTTGCCCGAGCCGCTGCGACCCACGATGCCAATCACCTCGCCGGGCTTGATGGACACGCTCACGCCCTGCAGCACCGGCGGCGCTTCGGGCCGGTAGCGGAAGGTGACCTGGTCGAACTGCACATGGCCCTTCAGCGCGGGCAGTTGCGCGGCCGTGCTGGGGGGCACCTCGGTGCGCGTATTGAGGATGTCGCCCAGGCGGGCCATGGAGATGCCGGTCTGCTGGAAGTCTGTCCACAGCTGGGCCATGCGCATGATGGGCTGAGCTACGCGCTGCGCGAACATGTTGAAGGCCACGAACTGACCGACGGTCAGATCCTGGTCCATCACGAGGCGGGCGCCATACCAGAGCGTGGCGGCGCTGACGAGCTTGCCGATCAGGTTGATGGCTTCATGGCCGCAGCTCGCGAGCGTTTGCGTCTTGAAACTGGCGCTGACATAGGCGGCCAGCTGGTTGTCCCACCGGCGGGCGAGTGCGGGCTCCAGCGCGCTGGCTTTCACCGTCTGGATGCCGGTGATCGTTTCCACCAGCAAAGCTTGGTTTTCGGCGCCGCGGGCGAACTTCTCGTTCAGCCGCCCGCGCAGGATGGGCACGACCGCGAGGCTGAGCGCGGCGTAGAGCGGCAGGCTCACGAGCACGATCAAGGTGAGCGGCACGCTGTAGGCGAACATGACAGCGATGAAGATCACTGAGAACAGCACGTCGAGCACCAGCGTGAGCGCGTTGCCGGTGAGAAAGCTGCGGATGTTCTCCAGCTCCCGCATACGAGCCACCGAGTCGCCCACCCGGCGGGCCTGGAAGTAGGCCAGCGGCAGGCTGACGAGGTGCCTGAACAGCCGCGCACCGAGTTCCACGTCGATGCGGCTGGTGGTGTGGCTGAATACGTAGCTGCGCAGGAGGGTCAGCACGCTCTCGAACAGCACCACGATGACGAGGCCGGTGACCAGCACATCCAACGTGGTAAGGCCGCGATGCACCAGCACCTTGTCCATGACAACCTGGAAGAACAGCGGACTGACCAGGGCAAACAGCTGCAGGAAGAGCGAGACGACCAGGACTTCGCCCAGCAGCTTGCGGTACTTGACCAGGCTGGGGATGAACCAGCTGAAGTCGAACTTGGCTAACTCGCCGGCCAGTGACGCCCGGCTGGTGATCAGAATGAGTTCACCGGTCCATTGCGCCTCGAACACCTCCAGTGACTCGATGACGGGCCGGCCGCCTTGGATGGCACCGCTCGGATCCTGGAACAGCACGCGCTGGCCGTCGCACTGGGCCAGTACGACAACGCGAGCGGAAGTTGAGGGTTCGCGCAGTAGCGCCAGCGCCGGCAGCGGAGACAGCGACAGCCGGTCTGGCCCGGTACGCATCAACTTGGCCTTGAGCCCCAAGTGCCTGGCGGCCAACAGAAGATCTGCAGAGGTCGGCTGATGACTGGGCGGCCAGCCGAGTTGATGCGCAAGATGCTCGGGATCGGCGGCCACGTGGTGCAGCCGGGCGATCAGGCAGAGGGCCGCCAGAGCGCCGGAGATGCCGGGAGGTGCTTGTTCAGCATCGTCCGACCGCGTGACAACGCGTGCGGCGGCCTCACCGGCCGTGCTCAGCTGCTCCCCCACATATCCCCCTGCTGATCTTGTTGTGCCCAGCCTATATAGGGTGGCTGGAGCGCGCACTCTAGCGGACTTGCCTGATCGCAGAGCCCCCTGAAAGGGGGATACGGGAACATCGTTCTGCGCAATCTGCCGCAGAGCTGGCTCGCCACTCCGCTAACGCCAGGTCATGGTGGGCGCGGGGAGGCGCCGGTGCTACTTCTTCAATTCCGCCGAGCACGCACCCGACCAGATCGCCGAGGTTGAAAGGCGACTGGGAGATCGTGCGCAACCGCATCCACGGCTGCCACCCCCCGCATCTCGGCATCGCGCTCGGCGCTCACTCTTCATGGACCAGTTCTGCGGCCCGCCGCATCGCAGGCGCATCTCGCGTATCGGCGCCGATGCTTCGCCGACTCGCCGACAGCTGAACGTCACGGTTACCTTCTCGTCCGGACGCAAATAGCACAATCGAGAACCGCTGAATAGCACACTCGAAACTGGCCACAGGCGCCCCGCCTCCGAGGAAGCGGATCGCTTCCAATCGAGTACCCACCTCGCGCAATGGCACACCAATAGCACAGCACAAAGAGAAACGGGTTAGCCCTTGTGAAGCTAACCCGTTGATCTCACTACTGTTTTTGGCGCGGCTGGCAGGATTCGAACCCACGACCCCTTGGTTCGTAGCCTTTTGTACGATTGTGGAAAAATCGAATCATGACAAGCACTTAGCGAATAGTCGCTGTGCTATTGTTTGTCCAAGTTGGCCCGCCTAAGCCCTTGATTTGCCGTGTTGCGGCCCTGTTGAATAGCACACCGTTCAACTCGGCTCGGGACCCGGCGGCGGCAGCAAGGCCTATGGCCTACTCCTCACGACCCGTGCTCGCGGGTCCGCAGTGATCGCCCCATGAGGGGCGATCACTGCACATGCGAACCGCCGGACCGGCAGTTAGTGGCTCACGAGGTGTGCCAGTTCGCCGCAATGACAGGGGCCAGGTCTTGCCTGTAGGACTCCGGAAGCGTCGTCTCACCCGGCTGAGGTGGCGCGAACGCTGCCATCGCCTGCACGAGGTTCGCGACGTCCGCGTCGAGGAGATAGCGCCCGTCGCTGAGCTCGATGCGGTCGATGTGGGTGTCCGCCAGCCACGAAGGTACAAGCCCCAATTGGGCAAGAACGCTGTCCGAAGTGCCGATCACGCTCACTTCGAGGGAACCCTCGACGTCCCTGAACCACAGCTGCTCGGCGTCGATCCCGGCGCCGATCCTCAACACATCTTGGCCGCCCCAGTCGAGGATCCGATCTGAGCCGGAGCCGATGCCCAGGTGGTACGTGTCGTTTCCGAGGTCATCCACGATGGCATCGTTGCCGCCCCTGCCGTCGATGTTGTCGTTGCCGGTCGTGCCGAACAAGAGGTCTGGCGCGGCCGTTCCGGTGAACCCTTGCGCAGCAATGTCCTCGTAACTCCACACGGTGCCGTCCGCAAACTCGAAACGCTGGATGGGATTGAACCCATTCGCCGGGTCATCGCCGAGGAAGTACCGGCTGATGTTCACCACGTCGTCCGTGCCCGCGATGCCTACCTGGAGCGTCAGGGGCTTATGGTCTGGAGCACCTCCGATCTCAGTTCCCCAGCGCGGATCCACCGTGCGCCGCAGCTCGATGTCGTCCGGGCTGATCCCGGCGTCGAACCTCAGTGTGTTGATGCGGCCCGGCTCGGCAGGCGAGGTCGAGCCGGAAAGGGTCTCGCTGGCGGCGATCCAGTCGCGGCCATCGCCACGGCCGAACACATAGACGTCGTGGCCTTCGGTATCGACCAGCATGTCGTTGCCCGCACCGCCGCTCAGAACGTCGTCGCCGAGCCCGCCGTTCAGCGTGTCGGCATCGGCTCCTCCGTACAACACGTCGTTGCCGGCTCCGCCATCCAGCGCATCGGCTCCGCCCTCTCCGGCCAGGAGGTCATCGCCTTCCAGGCCCGCAAGCTGGTCGTCACCGAGCCCGCCGGAGATCTGATCGCTTCCGCTGCCGCCTGACAGCACATCGCTTGCATCGCTGCCGTTCACGATCTGCGACACGGCGCCGACTTCCAGCGAGAACGACGCGGCCGCCGTGGCGCCCGCCAGATCGGTGGCATGCAGTTCGATCGCCAGCGTGCCCTGTTCGCCGGCCGGGGCCTCCCCCGTGAGCGAGCCGGTCGCGGGATCGATGCTCAGCCACGCAGGCAGGGGCTCACCGCTCGACAAGGTGGCGGAGTACGAAAGCACATCTGCCGCATCGACATCGACGAAGGCGCCCGCAGGGAGGTCGATGTGGAACGCATGGCCTTCCTCGACGAACGCCGCTGCGGGCCACGCATCCCCGGCCTGAGGCGCGTCGTTCACGTTGGCCACCGTGAGGTTGAACTCCGAGGCGACAGACAAGCCATCGCTGTCGGTCGCGGTCACCTCGATGCGCAAGCCACCCACCTGATCGTTGCTCGGCGTGGCCGAGAGCGCGGCCGTGAGCGGATCGAAACTGAGCCAATCGGGCAGCGGCGCTCCACCGGCAAGCTGGGCCGAGAAGGTGAGCGCCTGCCCTTGGGGATCCTCGAACAGGGCTTGCAGCGGTGGCCCGGCGAACGGCGTGTCCTCGGTCAGGCTCAGGTCCGGAAGCGGCGTCAGCAGGACCGGGGGCCTTGCCTCCGAGTCCAGCCGATCCAGGAGTTGAGTCAGGGTGAACGCTTGACCATCGCTGAAGACGAATCGTTCGATGCCGCCCGACCCCGGCTCTCCGATTGGACCGTTGCCGTAGTCGATCTCCAGGAAGAGCTCGTTCGCCTGCAGGAGCTCAAGGGTGTCTCCGTTCCACCGATAGCTCAGCTGAGCCAGATCGACGGTGTCATCAAACTCGACCGTATCCTGGTGCAGATCGTCCACGGCCGGGCCGTAGACGGGATCCATGCCGGAGGCGGGGAATGCCGCGACGTCCGCGATGTGGTCGGTCGATTCTGGATCTCGGCTGATGAGGTACGTGTCCTCGCCCGCCTGCCCATCCATCCAGTCGCTGCCATGGCCTCCGATGATGACGTCATGCGCGTCGGTGCCCGATACGGTGTCGTCCCCATCGCCCGCATCGATCCAGGCGCCTCGTCTGCGCTCGTAGAGAGACCACGAGGGATAGTCGGCGAACGCATACGGTACCGGGGCCCAGTCCTGCGTGCGCAGCAGAGCACCTCGCTCCGGCCCGGTGTTTCTGTAAGACAGCAATCGAATGACGTCGTTGCCAGCACCCGCCTCGATGGATCCCCGGAACTGAGCGTCCTCGGCGCCGGGCACGAAAGTGTCGTCACCCGCTGTGCCGGTGACGAGCATCTGCGTGGCCGTGTCGGAAGTCCACCTGCGTACCTCTTGCCGTGTGACGGTCCTATAACCTGCCACTACGAGATCGACGTCCCCGAATGCAGTGTCGTGAATGTTGACGCCGATCACCTGCTGACCAGAACTAGAACCGCCCCCGTCAGAGGGAAAAGATCGTCCGTAGACCAAGTGAGACCCTTCTGGAAGGTCATGGATGCCAAGCAGGTCTTCAATGGGGACGAACCTGTATTCGAAAAAGCCCTCGTCCGAGTTGTCGGCAGGCGTGAAGACCGCCCGGTAGATGGGTTCGGTGTAATGCCGAGTGATGGTCGTCGTGCCATCCACCTCGCTCAGATAACCCGGCAGTTCCAGCACGCCAGGCGCCGCAAGTCCATAGGCGGCTGTGCGGACATGGGATGGAACCACCCCGCTTTGCCCAGGATTGAGGCCCAATCCCTGGCGCTGCTCCATTTCGTCCAGTTCGATGCGCTGGGCCGACAGGAACTGGCCGCGGCGGTCATCCTGCTCTACGGGCGGCAGTTCGCTGGAAGACAGCAAAGCGCCCAAGGAGACAGGCGGCTCGTTTCCGATCTGGACCTGCCAACTCTGCGACGCCTGTGCAATGCTCGGCAAGCCGATGACCTGCACCGTGGAGTTGCCCGCGGAAACGACCAGCCGTCCTTCATCGATGCGCGCTGCCACCTCCGCGGGCGTCACGCCTTCGAACACAAGGGTTCCTTCCTCGCCTAAGGAGGCGAAGATGGTGTCATTTCCGCTGTCACCCGTGAAGCGATAGGTGTTGCGGCCAGTGCCGCCTTGCAGTACGTCGTCTCCCGCTTCGCCCTGAAGCGTATCGTCGCCCCCCCAGCCTCGCAGGTAGTCGTTTCCGTCAGGCGTACCCACCAGCACATCTGCCGCCGTCGTGCCATCTTGCGAGCTGGCATCAGGGGCCAGCGGAGACAGCAGTTCGGTGATCGTCAGCGAAGTGCCATCGGCAAACTCAAGGCGGTCGATGGTGTTCTGCGCACCCTGCTCCAGCGTGATGCGGTCGCCCAGCCCATAGCTGATGACCAGGCTCTCCACCGGCGTCCCTTGCTGCGATTGAGCCACGTTCCGCAGCGCGACGTCTCCCGCGGTAATGCCCGCCTCGAACCGGATCACGTCCTTCGCAGCCCCCTCGGGCAGGGCCGTCCGAACGATGCGGTCTTCGCCGTCGCCGCGCGCGAAGACATACACGTCCCGGTTGAAGTCGTCGCCGCCATCGAGCGTGTCCGTCCCCGAACCGCCCCTGAGCGTGTCGGCCCCCGTGCCACCATTCAGAACGTCGGCACCCGCGCCACCATCCAGAAGGTCCGCGCCCACTCCGCCATCCAGCCTGTCGGCGCCGGCACCTCCCGAGATCGTGTGGCTGCCGTATCCGCCTTCCAGCCATTCGCCACGGGCACCGCCGACGATGTTCTGCGCGAAGAGTTCGTCGCGGGTGTACCGGACGCCGCCGCTCGCTGACCACTGCGCGCTGCGGGCCAAGCCATGCACGCTTGAGTCGTTGATGATGGCCTGCAGTGTTCTGCCCGATGCACCGTCATCGGCCATGAGGGACAAGCCTGCGAAGTTGGCGTTGTCGCCGAGGGCCACGGCGCCAGCGGAGCCGGCCGCAAGGAACGTCTTCCCTTCGTACGCGAAAACCGCCGCGTCCCCGGCCGGGGCGCCCAGAAGGCGGATTGTGTTGGTGCCCTGGGCATCGTTGATCACCGCCACGACACCGCTGTTCTGCACGGTGATCTCATACGCGTCGTTTCCGGCGCCGCCGTCGAGGTAGTCGCGCCCGTCAGACACGAGCGTGTCGTTGCCATCGCCGCCGAGGAGCACGTCCTCACCGTCGCCACCATCGAGCAGGTCGTCGCCGATGCCGCCCTGCAGGTGATCGTTGCCTTCACCGCCGTACAGCTGGTCGTTGCCGCCCTGCCCGAACAGTGTGTCGTCGCCCGCCTCCCCGTCGAGGTAGTCATCACCGTCGAAAACGGTGAACTCCTCGCCGTCGCCGGAGTCGCCCGTCAACTGGTCGTTGCCAGCGCCCCCGAACAAGACGTCCGCCCCGCCGTCGCCGAACAACTGGTCGTTGCCTTCACCACCATCCAGGTGATCGTCGCCATGCGCGGCGCCGACGAGCAGGGTCAAGCTGTCATCGCCCCGGACGGTGTCGTCGCCTGCGCCGCCAAAGAGGGTGTCGGCTCCGCCGTCGCCCTGCACGTGATCATCGTCGTCCCCGCCATCCAGGTAGTCGTCGCCGTAGTCCGCCACGCCCATGGGCCGGCCATCGCCGAGCAGCGTGTCTGCTCCGGTGCCGCCATGCAGCGTGTCCGCTTTCGCGCCACCTTCCAGGTGATCGTTGCCCGCGCCGCCATCGAGCCAGTCCTGGCCGTGATAGGCCGTATCGAAGCTGTCATCGGTGTCGTCGTCGCCCCACAGCCTGTCGTCGCCCGTGCCGCCGATGAGCACGTCGTCGGCGCCACCACCGTGGAGGTCATCGTTGCCGTCTTCACCGTCCAGGTGATCCGCCCCATGGAAACTGAGCGATACCCCCTCGTGGGTACTACCGTCGCCCCACAGGGCATCGTTACCCGTTCCGCCGAACAAGGTGTCGTTGCGGCCACCGCCGGAGAGGCGGTCCACGCCGCTCCCTCCGTCGAGGTAGTCGTCGCCATGAATGCTGTTCGGCGTTTCGTCGGGGTGCATGTCGTCGCCCCACAGCAGGTCGTTATCGGTGCCGCCGTATAACTCATCGGCCCCACCCGAACCTACCAGGGCATCGTTGCCCGCTCCGCCAACGAGCACGTCGTTGCCGTGGTCCTCGGGCGCGGTGTACTCCGGCGAGTCTGGTCCTGCGCTGCCATCGCCATCGATGATGTCGTCGCCCCCGTCGCCGAACAGCAGGTCATCTCCACGCAAGCCGAGGATGTCGTCGTCATCGTCTCCGCCATGCACGATATCCGCACCCGTGCCCGCGGCGATGTAATCGTTGCCCGAGCCGCCGTCGATGACGTTGCCGCTGCTTTCAACATCAGGCTCGCCACCACTCGAAAAGATGGGCGAAGCATCGGCCCCCACCAGACCGATGAGGCGCAGGGTGGTCTGGTCTCCCTGCTGGCGAGGCACGTCGGCCCGCCACGACAGCCACGAGAAACCGCGCGTCACTTCGACTCCGGTGGTGACGGTGGGCTGCTCGAAATCCACATCGACCGGCCGGTCGATGTCGCCCACGGCGCTGCCGTAGATGAGATCGTTGCCTGCTCCGCCATTGAGCGTGTCGCGCCCCGTGCCGCCGAAGATCAGGTCATCGCCGTCGCCGCCATCGACGGTGTCGTCTCCGCCACCGGCGGCGATGCCATCGTTGCCACCCACGCCGCGGATGTCGTCGGCGGACGACGTGCCGATGAGAATGTCCTGGGCGTTGGCTTGCACACCCGAACTGACGTAGCCGCCGTTGTTGACGACTCTGTAGCTATCGCCGTCGCTGGACTTCTCCTTCTCCAAATCGCCGATCAGGGGGCTCAATGGCTCGGTGGGAGTCGTCGCCTCGTCGAGGGTAATACCCAGGCTCTTTTCGCTCGACCAGCCCTGGATCTGAATCACGTCTGGTCGGTCCGAGAACGTGATGAGCAAGTCATTGCGCTGGGCATCGACCGTTACGAGGGTGTAGCTGATTCTCTTGTCGTCGGTCTGCCAAAAACCTTCGGATATCTTCTTGCCAGTTGGCAGTCCAGGCCCAAGTCCTTCGACGGCAAGGGTCCCCTGACCATCACTGTCCTCGACGGTGTCGCGCCCCCAACTGCCGGTAAAGCGATAGGTGTCGTCGCCAACACCTCCCGTCAGCCAGTCGGCGTTGTCCCCGCCGTCAAGCACGTCGTCACCCTCTCCGCCATAGAGGAAGTCGACGCCCGCTCCACCTTGCAAGGTGTCGGCGCCCCCGAGGCCATAGAGGATGTCGTCACCAGCCGCCGCATTCAATGCATCGGACTGCTCGCCACCGATGGCGGCGTCGTTGTCTGCACCGGTACCAGTCCAAGTCATACCGGCATCACCGGCCTGGATGTGCCAGGCATCCTGCCTGATCAGCAGACTGCCAAGGGCATTGATGGTGTTGTCGCCGGTCTGGGCCTGAACGGCCGAGACGAGCAACGGCAGGCTCTTGTAGCTGCTGGTGCCGATGTCGCTGTACTTGAAATGGAGTCCGCCCGCATCGCTGCTGAACAGGGCCGTAGCACTGCCAGGATCCTTGAAGTAGTAGTACTCCATGGCCGCAACCGTGAGCGCCTTCTGAAGCGACGCCGTGCCGGCTGAACCGCCCGCCACTAGAAGCTCCAAGTCGGCAGCAAACCGGTCCAGCGTTCGAGTGCCGTTGGCATCGTTACCCGACAGGTGGTTGTTCAGCAGCCGATTCAGAAAGTTTGCTTCAGCGGAAGTATCTGGATCTGATGCGTACAGCGCAATATCAAAGAAGAGCTCCAACGCGGTGGGATGTAGGGCAATGACTGCAGCAAACCGTTCCGATTGCAGCATGCTAGCCAGCAAGACCATGGAGTGGAGCTTAACCGTCGCCGCAGCTATTGAGAGCGCGCTTCCCTGCGTCAAGCTGGCGTTTCCAATTGGAATCTCATTCTGCTGCCCAGGCCCTTCGCCCATGATGGTCGCCACGACGGGCGCTGCTCGCAAATATGCCAGGGCCTCGTTCTGCAACCAGTAGCCGGTGACAGCCCCTTCTCGCTGGGCGAAAACATTTCCGACGGACTCGATGTACGAATCAAACGCTGCATCGCTATAGCTGTAGAGCGCCATTTGTGCAGCGTACGTTGCCAACGCAACTGGCGAGACGGCACCAACCTGAAAAGGCGCTGAGTCAAATGTGGTCGCAGGCCGATCGAAAAACACGGCCATCATGGAAGCCAACCCTCCGCCAAGCGAGTGGCCCGTGAATGTGATGGTGGCTCCGGGATTGGCTTGCTTGACTTCAAGGTATAGCTCCATCGCCTCCCACACTTGCGCGGATGGCAGCGGACCAGCCGCTGGCAGGTTTGCCACCGTGAAATCCGCGACTTTCCCCTCGTTGGTTCCGGTGTACGCAATGACGATTTCGTCGCCCTTCTTGTATACGCCCGCTGAGAATCCGGTCAACTCGCGGTCTGGAATGTGCTGCAATTCTTCCCAGCCTGGAAAAACTTGGATTCTATTCTTCGGGGTTGCAACATATACGCGAGCCGCCAATGCGGCATATTCAGCTACGGTGACCATGACTTGATTTCCTCCAATTACCTTATTTGAGACGGCTTACGGGGCGTCCTGCACAATCGATAAGACGAGTACTCCGTTTAACAGCCGGTGCGCCAGTTGTCTACGACACGCTTATAGCTAGGATCGATCTTCGGCTCACTCATCACCGCCTCCTTGCTAGCCAACGTATGGTTGGGTTCGCCGCTAGATCGAATCGAAGTCAGCATGTTTCCTTCTCGACCGATGAGCGCGGCAGTCAATGGGCCCTGCACCCAGCGCCCGTCGCGGAATCTGAATTCGGTGTAGGGCAGAGCGGGCCGGCCAAGGTCGTACCAACTCTGGCAGCTATAAAACGTTGCAACGATGAACCACTGCCCGGTAGCGCTGTCTCGGTCAAACAGCAGGGGCACGAATCTCGCATCCCATATAAGTGGGTTATCCGGCGTCTGCGGCTTGACAATCTGCAGCGTCATGCCTTCGTTCTCCCACCCCCCTGGCCCACCCAACTCCCCGTATGGCTTGGTTTTGGCCGTTCGCTTGACGACGATGGTTTCCCCGCCGGATAGTCGAACCTCCTCGGTCCACGCAAGCTCGCTGTCACCGCATCCGACTACGATTGCCATTAGCAGAGCACTAAGGACGCGCCTTGCCCTATTCATACGTTCCTCCTCAATGGCGCACATGGATCTGGAACTGAGATCAAGACCTGCTTGAGCGCGGCCCCTTCCGGAAGTTGCCCAACCTGAAGCGGGCCAAAGTTGCGATAGCTCGCTTCAGCGATGTCTGCGAGTTCCGAAATGCTCGATGCGTTGATCACTTGACCGCTCCCTTCATATCAAACGAAAAATTGACCAGCTTGCGAATAGGCGAGTCTTCCTGGGAAAAGCAACTCGGGCACACAAGCCAAATAGCCACGTCATCTCTTGATCCCGTTGAATAGTCAACGCTTCTCGCCAGAATAACGCCATCAGTCAAATCAACAATGCGCTGCTCCACACGACTCACCTCGACACCCCAATTCGTAGCTTTCGAAATTTTATATTGCGAGGCAAACTTGCTTCACACCCTGCCTCGATAGTAGCCAAACTGACACGCCCTCATCCGACTGCTCAGAAACAGAGGAGACGACGTACAGCTTATCCTTGTACGTAATGACATAAAGCCAGAAACGCGTAAGCTCATAGGTCCTTTCCGAGCCACCAATCTCAACAGTTAGCGTACAAGGATCGGTCAACTGCTCACCGCCACCACGACGGCAAGTATGAGTTAGTCGATCAGTGGTTCCGTCATGGTCAACATCGACATTTAAGTACTGATAGAACTCACCGCTCTCATCGATCTTTTCTTCGACCGCATACTTTGCGAGCCCAAGCGGCCCTCTTGTTTCTATCTGCTTAAGTGTTGAACACAGGCTCTCCGCACATGAGGCGTTGGCCGAAAAACTAACAGCAGCAACAAGAGCAGCAGCCATGCGATTAATTAGCGCTTTGAGACCAATACGACGCATCATCGCTCTCCCAAACTCTCACTCATTGTCCTCTGCACAGGTCCCAGCAAATAATCAATCACGCGCCGTCGCCCCGTCTTGATCTCCGCCGTGACATTCATGCCCGGGCTCAGCCGAATCTTCTTGCCATCCACATCGATCTGCGCCCGCTGAAGAATCAGCGTCGCAGGAAAGATCGCTCCCCGCTTCTCATCGCTCACGGCATCCGCCGCCACCGTGTCGACCTTGGCCTCCAGCGTTCCATAGCGCGTGAACGGAAACGTTTCCAGCTTGATGGTCGCCGTCTGCCCGGCGTTCACGAACCCGATGTCCTTGTTATCGATGACCACCTCCGCGGTCACTTGCGCATCCTTCGGCACCACGACCATCAGCACCTGGGCGGGCGTGACGACCCCGCCTTCGGTGTGCACGGCCAGTTGCTGCACCGTGCCGGACACGGGCGCGGTGAGTTGGGTGAGCCGTTCGCGCTGTGCCGTCTTGTGGCGTTCCTGAGCGAGGTGATCGCGCTTGAGCGCCGCTTGCGCCTGCCGGTCGCTCAGTTGCCGCAGGGTCTCCGCGACATAGGATGAACGGGCGTTGACCGTCTCGCGCAGCGCCGCCTGCGCTTCGATCAATCGCGCCCGCTGGGCCGCGAGGTCGCGTTCCTGCTCGATGCGCTCGCGCGTGCGGTCCTGGTTCGCATGCGTGGACATGAAGCCCTCGTCAGCGAGGCGCTTGAAGTCGGCCTCGCGCTGGCGCGTCAACGGCAGGGTGGCCTCCAGCTTGGCGATGAGTTCGCGCACGGTGGCGATCTCGGCTTCGCGTCTCGCCTCCTCGGCCCGCAGCTTGGCGAGCTTCGCGGTGATGTCCTCCCACTCGGCCCGAAGCTGCGCTGCTTCCTGTGCGTCGGCGTCTTTGGCGGGCGCCGGGGCTCGGCCGGATTGCAGGGCGATCCGCAAGGCCGTCGTGCGGCGCTCTTCCGAGGAAGCCGCGCCCCACTGCTCCTGCAGGCTCGCCCGGTCGGCAGTCGCGTTCGTTGCATCCAACTCGACCAGCACCTGGCCGGCCTGTACCGTGTCACCGTCTTTGACGAGCAGGCGCTTGACCACGCCGGCTTCCAGCGGCTGAACGGTCTTGGTGCGGTCGCTGACGACGATGCGACCTGGCGCGACAGCCACGATGTCGATCTGGCCGAGGATGGACCACGCCAAGGCGATGAGAAGCAGCGCGCAGATCACCCAGGCAGCCCGGCGCGGTGCGGGGTGGACAGGGGTTTCCTGCAGGCTGAGCGCGGCGGGGAGGAAGGCCGCCTCATCGGCCGAGCGCCGCGGGCCGGCCAGCTCGTGGCGCACGTTCCATGCCGCCATGAAGACCGACCGGTAACGCGAAAGCAAGCTTATCCACGGGCTGCGTGTGTTCATCGAAGCTGCCTGGGTCATGGCCTGTACATCCAGTCTTTGGGGGGCGGCCGCCAGTTCACAGGGGGAACGCGGGTGGCCAACGCGGTGGAGAGGGCGTCTCCCACAGCCTCCGCGCGCTGGACGACGACTGCCGCCCGGGAGGCCTGAAGACGGCGCGCGCCAAGGGTCTTTTCGAGGTCGGCGGGCATCAGGAGCTGGGACTTGCCGTGCAGGCGGGCGTGGGTCAGCAGGCCGAGGGGCGCATAGCTCACCACCAGATTGGCCTGGCGAACCGCCTCGTCCAGATGCACGGGCCGGCGGCTCACATGGATGCGACCTGCCATGGCGGCAGGCACGTCGAAGGGTCCACCTCCGGCGACGCACAACACGCTGGCCTCGATGCGCGCCAGTGCTTCCAGCACGGGCTGCGTCATGGAACCACCGCGCAGGTAGGCGAACACCATAGGCCCGCTCCGGTGCTCGGGCCACTGCGGCGCTTCACAGCCGGCCAGCCCATTGAGGGGGCCCACGTAAGTCACGTCATCGCGCTCGCCGTAGGGATCGGTTTGGGGAATGCAGTCGAAGTAGCGGCGCGGGTAGGTCAGGTATCCATGAAGCGACGTGCCGCTGGCGGCTACGCCCAGCTTCTCGGCAACGCGGCCCAACGCGGTTTCGGCGGCGGACACATGCTGCGCGTTCAGCCGGTCGATGTAGGGGCCACGCATGCCGATGCCGAAACTGGGGCAGGGTGGGGGCGGCGAGTCGAAGCCGTTGCTGATGCGTATGGCCGGCCACCGGTACAGGTAGGCGGCAAGCTGCGCCATGGGCGCGGTGTCGAGCACGATCCGATGAGGGCGGACCTGCTCGTACAGCTCGCGCCAGGCACCCGCGGCCTGTGCGGCCCCCGCTGGATTGCCGAACCCGACGTTGAGCAGGATGCTGGCGTAGGAGTGCAGCTCCACCTTGTCCGACACGACCACCGGGTACGGTACCTTCACCCGCCGGTGGCGTACGTGCTTGAGGTGGGGCGATTCCATGGCGTGCGCCGGAAGGGCCCACACCGGTTCATCGCCGGCCTGCTCGATCTGATCGGCGAGCGCGAGCATGCGGGCCACATGGCCCAGGTTGCCTCCCAGCTCCCAGGCCAGGAGCACGCGCTCGCCACTCACCGCGAGCCTCCGGCCTCCGGTGGCTGGCCGACGGTGCCGCCTTGCATCTTCCACAGGTGTGCGTACAGACCCCGCCCGCGTGCGAGCAGCTCATCATGCGAACCCGATTCGATGATGCGACCCCGGTCCATCGCGAGGATGCGATGGGCGCCCCGTACCGCGCTCAGGCGGTGAGCGATGATGATGACAGTACGCCCCTTCGAGATGGCGGCCATGTTGCGCTGGACGATGGCCTCGCTTTCATAGTCCAGAGCGCTGGTGGCTTCGTCGAGGATGAGGATGCGCGGGTTGGTGAACAAGGCGCGGGCGATGGCCACGCGCTGTCGCTGGCCGCCGCTGAGGCTCGAGCCCTGCTCGCCGACGATGGTGTCATAGCCCTCGGGCAGCTCGCTGATGAACTCGTGGGCCCCGGCGAGGCGCGCCGCGT
>CBINBY010000089.1:0-19018 GCA_966248995.1 uncultured Burkholderiales bacterium
CCCGGCTGTCGTTGCAAATGCTCGCCGTAGCCCGAGCTACGGCTGCGCTTTGCGCCTAAACCGGGCGCCTTTGGGCGGGCCTGCTCGGTCACGCTGAATTGCCTCTCACCCTCTGAGCGCGTAAACCATGGCTTCCACCCCCGAACAACGGCTCGCCGCGGCCGACCCGCAAGGCGCCCTGGAGCTGCTGCAGCCGCTCGTGCGCGAGCGCGCCAGTGATGCGAAGCTGCGCGTGTTCCTGTTCCAGCTGCTGTGCGTGCTGGCCCAGTGGCCCCGTGCGCTCAACCAGCTGAAGGTGTGCGGCGAGATGGACGCCGGCACGCTCGCCATGGTCAACACCTACCGCGAGGCAGTGCAGTGCGAACTGCTGCGCGAGGCGGTATTCGCCGGCAAGACCACGCCCATGGTCTTCGGCCGGCCGCAAGAGTGGGTGGCCCCGCTCGTGCAGGCCCTGCAGGCCGACGGCGCGGGCGATGCCGAGCTCGCCGCCCGGTTGCGTGCCGATGCGTACGAGGCCGCGCCCGCCACGCCGGGCACGCTGGACGGCGTGCCTTTCGAGTGGATCGCCGATGCTGATTCGCGGCTCGGCCCGGTGCTGGAGGCCGTGATCAACGGGCGCTACGGCTGGGTGCCGTTCTCGTCGCTGGCGCGCGTGGCGATCGAGCCGCCCGAGGACCTGCGCGATCTGGTCTGGGTGCCCGCTCACCTGTGGTTCGCCGAAGGCGGCGAGTCGGTGGCCCTGCTGCCCGCGCGCTATGTAGGTTCGGGCGCCGTGGCCGATGGCGCGCTGCAGCTGTCGCGCAAGACCGAATGGCTGTCCATCGCGGCCGACCAGTACCAGGGCCTGGGCCAGCGCCTGCTGACGACCAGCGCCAGCGAGCAGGGGTTGCTGGAGGTGCGCGAGATCGTGCTGCACGGCGACGCCGCTGCCGCTGCATCCTGATCCGCCGCGGAACATGGCCGTGGATGCGCGCAACCGGCTGCAGCCTGCGCTGCTGGACCGGCTCACCGACGAGGCCCCGGGCGAGAGCCAGGAGGCCGAGGACCGGCGCGTGATGTCGAGGGCCCAGCTGCGACAGGCCGTGCTGCGCGACCTCGCGGCGCTCTTCAACGCGGTGCAGCCGCTGGGTCGGGAAGCACAGGCCTACCCGGGGCTCGCGGACAGCGTGCTGAACTTCGGGCTGCCGCCGTTGTCGGGCCAGCTGGCGTCCAAGCTGGATGCGGCGTCGCTGGAGCAGGCCATCCGCCAGGCCATCGTGCGGTATGAGCCGCGCATCCTGGCCGACACGCTGCAGGTGCGCGCGCTCGAAGCCACCAGCGTGCTCGACACGCACAACGTCATCGAATTCGAGATCCGCGGCCACCTGTGGTCGCAGCCGGTGCCGCTGGAAATTCTGCTGCGCACGCAGCTGGACCTGGAGGCAGGGCAGGTGGAGGTGCGCGATGCGGCCGGGGTCGTGCCGTCGAAGTCGCGCGGACGAATCAACCCAAGGGAGATCACATGATCCAGTACCAACTTGTCGGCGGCACTCAACGGGGCATGTCCATCACCGGACTCGTGCAGCGTGCCCAGGTTCATGGCGGCGGACCGGCGCCCATGCTGGACGGTGGCGGCGGGCAGACGATGGTGGGCCAGGGGCTGTCGAGCGTCATCAACTTCGGCGCAGGCGCGCACAGGACGATCGCCATTCCGCTGATCACCTGTGCCGGCGTCATCTTGACGAGCACCGACCCGAACGCGCCCGCACAAGCTGTCGTCTATCACGCCACGGCCGGCGACATCCCGCACGGCGTGCTGCCGCTGCTGCATGCGGCCATCGGCGGGCCGCCGCTCGCATCGCTCCTGGCCGTGTACGCCACACCCAAGCCCTGGGATCCGAACTACAACGCCGACGCGCTGAAGCTGCAGACCTACGGCATCCCGGCGAACCAGGTGGTCTACCTGGAGCAGATTCCGGGCGCGACGTTCGGGATCAACTCGCACGGCCAGGTCGGCTGCTGAACCTGCCGGCACGCCCGGGCGCCCTGCGGGGAGCCCGGCGCCAAGCTCCTCCATGGATCCCCGCCTGCTGCGCCTTTACAGCGACGAGCTGACCCATCTCCGCGAGGTCGGGGCCGAGTTCGCGCGCGAGTTTCCGAAGATCGCGTCGCGGCTGGGCATGGAGGGCATGGAGGTGCCCGATCCGTACGTGGAGCGGCTGCTGGAGGGCTTCGCCTTCCTCGCGGCGCGCGTGCAGCTCAAGATCGAGGCCGAGCAGCCTAGGCTCATCGGCCACCTGCTCGAATCGACCTATCCCAACTTCCTGGCGCCCGTGCCTTCCATGATGGTGGCGCGCTTCGCCGTGGATCCGGCCGATCCCAACCTTGTGAAGGGCTACCCGGTACCGCGTGGAAGCGCGGTGCTGTCGGAACTGGCGCGCGGGCAGGACACGCACTGCGAGTTCCGCACGGCGCACGAGGTGACGCTGTGGCCCGTGGAGCTGACCGGCGCGCAGTACTTCAGCCATGCGAGCGACCTGCCCTGGGCGCGCCTGCCGCAGGCCCAGGGCACGCGCGGCGGCGTGCGCTTCAAACTGAAAAGCGGCGGCGGCGTGCCGCTGGCGCAGCTGGGCATGGACCGGCTCGCGTTCTACATCAGCGCACCCGACGACGTGGCGTTCCGGCTGCATGAACTGCTGCTGGGGGCGGCCGCCGGCACGCTGGTGCGCGGCGCCGGCGTGGCTGATGCGCAAGCGCCCGGGCTGCAATGGCGAGGCGCCGACACCGTGCAGCCGCTGGGCTACGCGGCCAGCGAGGCGCTGCTGCCCGAATCCCTGCGCGCCTTCTCCGGCCACCGCCTGCTGCAGGAAGCGGCTGCCATGCCGCACCGCTTTCTGTTCTTCGAGGTCACCGGGCTGGCCGAGCGCCTGGCACGGGCGGAGGGCGAGGAGGCGGAAATCATCGTCTTCCTGCAGCGCGGCGACGCTCGCCTGGAGGCGATGGTCGATGCGCAGAGCTTCTCGCTCTACTGCACGCCGGCGATCAACCTCTTCCACAAGCGGCTCGATCGCATCCAGCTTGGCCCCGGCTCCTGGGAGTACCACGTCGTGCCGGACCGCAGCCGGCCGATGGACTATGAGGTGCACGGCATCGAGAGCGTCACGGGCTATGGCACCGGGCGCGTGGCGCAGCAGGAGTTTCTTCCGCTGTACTCCACCTGCGCCGGCCTGCCGTCCGGTGCGTCGGCCGAGGGTGCAGGGCCGCAGGGCTACTACACCGTGCGCCGCGAGCCGAGGTTGCTCTCGCCACGGCAGAAGCAGCACGGCCCGCGCTCGTCGTACATCGGCGAGGAGGTCTTCCTCTCGCTGGTCGATCCGCGACACGCGCCGTACCGCGAAGACGTGCGCCAGCTGTCCGTCACCGCCTGGGTGACCAACCGCGACCTGCCCACGCTGCTCCCGCACGGCAGCCCCGGGGGAGGCGTTGCGCCCTGGCGTCTGGAGTCCCCCGGCCCCGTGGCGCGTGTCGATGCGCTGCGCGGCCCCACCCGGCCCGTCACGCGCCGCCCGGTGGGCGAACTGGGCTGGAGCCTGGTGAGCCACCTCTCGCTCAACCACATGGCCCTCGTGGGCGAAACGCCTGCCCAGGCTGCCTCGGCGCTGCGCCGCATGTTGGCCCTGTACGGGCCGCCGGAAGACGCATCCTGGCTGCGGCAGATCGAGGGGGTGCGCGCATTGCAGGCGAAGTCCGCGGTGCGGCGGCTGCCGTTCGAAGGGCCACTGACCTTCGGCACCGGCGTGGAGATGGTGCTGGAGCTCGACGAGCTGGCCTTCCAGGGCACGAGCGCGTTCCTCTTCGCAAGCGTGCTGGAGCGCTACTTCGCCCGCCATGCCGCCATCAACAGCTACACCCAGCTCACCCTGCGCACGGCGCAGCGCGGCGAGGTCATGCGCTGGCCACCGCGCGTGGGGTCGATGGAGACGGTGTGAGGCGCGACGCCGAGCCTCAAGCGGGTGCGTCAGCCGCAGAGCGCGAAGCCGCGCTGGCCGCGTTGCTGCAGGCCGTGCAGGAGGCGCCCCGCGCCCACGACTTCTTCGCGCTGCTGCGCCGCGTGGAGGGGCTGCGCCCTGAGCAGCCCCGCTGGGGCCGCGCGGCGCGGCCCTTGCAGGAGGCGCTGCGCCTGGGGCAGGAACCCGAACTCGACTTCGCCGTGGCCGCCCTCGAAAGCCTGACATCGCGTGCGGAAGGTCCGCCCCGCCTCGGCGTGCGCTTCTTCGGACTGCTCGGCCCGCAAGGGCCGATGCCGCTGCACTTGACCGAATACGTGCGCGAACGCCTGCGCCTGCGCGGCGACCCCACGCTCTCGCGCTTTCTCGACGTGTTCCACCACCGGCTGCTCGCGCTCTTCTACCGCGCGTGGGCCGAGGCGCAGCCCGCCGTGCAGCACGACCGCCCGGCCGAGGATCGCTATGCCGCCTGGCTGGGCGCGGGCATCGGCCTGGCAGGCGAGCTGCCCGGCCAGAGCAGCCTGCCAGCATCGGCCCGGCTCTTCCAGGCCGGGTTGCTGGGCAGCCGCAGCCGCCATGCCGAAGGGCTGGCCAAGATGCTCGCGCAGTACTTCGGGGTGCCGGTGCACATCGTGCAGCACGTGCCGCACTGGCTGGCGCTGGGCAACGAAGACCGCAGCCGGCTCGGCTACGCCACGAACCGCCCCGAGCGCCTGCGCACGCCGGCTGCGGGGCTAGGCGTCTCGGCCGCCGCCGGCAACAAGGTGCGCGACCGGCAGTACAAGTTCCGCATCGTGCTGGGGCCGCTCACGCGGGCCCAGTACGAAGCCTTCCTGCCCGGCGGCACCGCCTGGCGCCAGCTGTCGGACTGGGTGTTGCAGTACTGCGGCCCCGGCCTGCGCTGGGATGTGCAGCTCACGCTGGCCGCCGCCGAAGTGCCGACGCCGTGCCTGGGCCGCCGCGTGCGGCTGGGCGTGACCAGCTGGGTCGGCCGCTCGCCTGCCGAGCGCGACCGCGGCGAGCTGCGCCTGCGGCCCCACACCTCTTTCCTGATTCGCTCCGGAGTTCAACATGCTTGAGATCCCCCGCACCGCCTTGTTCGGCAAGCTCAACGCGCTGGCGTACAAGGCCATCGAGGGCGCCACCGTCTTCTGCAAGCTGCGCGGCAACCCCTACGTGGAGCTGCAGCACTGGCTCTACCAGATCCTCAACACGACCGATTCGGACCTGCACCGCATCGTCAAGCACTACGGCATCGACGCCTCCGTGCTCGCCGCGGATCTCACCGCGGCGCTGGACCGCCTGCCCCGCGGCGCCAGCTCGGTGACCGATCTTTCCACCTGGGTGGAGAACGCCGTCGAGCGCGGCTGGGTGTATGGCTCGCTGATGTTCGGCGACACGCAGGTGCGCAGCGGCTACCTCGTGGTGGGCATGCTCAAGACGCCATCGCTGCGCAGCGCGCTGATGTCGGTGTCGCGCCAGTTCGAGCGCATCAACCTCGAAGACCTGACCGACAACTTCGGGCGCCTGCTGGGGGGCTCACCCGAGCACGGTCAGGGCGCGACGGACGGCACGGGCGCCACCCCCGCCGAACCGGGCGAGGCCAGCGGCGCGATCGCCCCCGCGGCCATGGGCAAGCAGGAGGCGCTCAAGCGCTTTGCCGTCGACCTCACCGAGCGCGCCCGCCAGGGTGAGCTCGACCCGGTGGCCGGCCGCGACGAGGAGATCCGGCAGATCGTCGACATCCTCATGCGTCGCCGCCAGAACAACCCCATCCTCACCGGTGAAGCAGGGGTGGGCAAGACGGCGGTGGTGGAGGGCTTTGCGCTGCGGCTGGCGCGCGGCGACGTGCCGCCGCAGCTGAAGGACGTGTCGCTGCATGTGCTCGACATCGGCCTCTTGCAGGCGGGCGCGAGCATGAAAGGCGAGTTCGAGAACCGGCTGCGCTCGGTCATCGACGAGGTGCAGGCCTCGCCCAAGCCCATCATCCTGTTCATCGACGAGGCCCACACGCTCATTGGAGCGGGCGGCGCGGCCGGCACGGGGGACGCGGCCAACCTGCTCAAGCCCGCGCTTGCGCGAGGCAAGCTGCGCACCATCGCGGCCACGACCTGGGCCGAGTACAAGAAGCACATCGAGAAGGACCCTGCGCTCACGCGCCGTTTCCAGGTGGTGCAGGTAGGCGAGCCCAGCGAGGACAAGGCCGTGCTCATGCTGCGCGGTGTCGCCTCCGTGCTGGAGAAGCACCACCGCGTGGCCCTGCTCGATGAAGCCATCGTCGCGGCCGTGCGCTTGTCTCACCGCTACATCCCCGCGCGCCAGCTGCCCGACAAGGCGGTGAGCCTGCTCGACACGGCCTGCGCCCGCGTGGCGGTGAGCCAGCACGCAACGCCGCCCGAGGTCGAAGACGCACAGCGCAGGCTGGAGGCGCTGCAGGTGGAGCGCGACATCATCGGCCGCGAGGAAGCCATCGGCGTGGACGTGAGCGAGCGCCGCAGGCGCGTGGTGCGCGCCATCGATGATGAGGAGACCCGCCTCGCGGTGCTGAAGCAGCGCCACGAGGAGGAGAAGACCGTGGTGGATCGCATCCTCGACATCCGTGCCCAACTGCGGGGGGCCGGTGGGGCGATGCAGACCACGAATCGCGAGGCACCGGCCTCCCAGGGAACCACCGCCACCGAGCCGCAGCCAGCCGCTACCCCCACACCGCTCACCGCCGCCGAGCGCGAGGCGCTGCTGAGCGAGCTCAGCAGCTTGCAGACGCGCCTGACCGAGCTGCAAGGCGATGCCCCGCTCATCCTGCCCACGGTGGATGAGCAGGCCGTGGCCAGCGTCGTGCAGGACTGGACCGGCGTGCCCGTGGGCCGCATGGTCAAGAACGAGGTGGAGGCGGTGCTCAAGTTGGCCGACACGCTGAACCAGCGGGTCATCGGCCAGCGCCATGCACTGGAGATGATCGCCCGGCGCATCCAGACCTCCCGCGCGCGCCTGGACAACCCCAACAAGCCCATCGGCGTGTTCCTGCTCGCGGGCACGTCGGGCGTCGGCAAGACCGAGACGGCGCTCGCGCTCGCCGAATCGTTGTATGGCGGCGAGCAGAACCTCATCACCATCAACATGAGCGAGTTCCAGGAGGCGCACACCGTTTCCACGCTCAAGGGCGCGCCGCCCGGCTATGTGGGCTATGGCGAGGGCGGCGTGCTCACCGAGGCCGTGCGCCGCCGGCCCTACAGCGTGGTGCTGCTCGACGAAGTGGAGAAGGCCCACGCCGACGTGCACGAGCTCTTCTTCCAGGTGTTCGACAAGGGCTGGATGGAAGACGGCGAAGGCCGCGGCATCGACTTCAAGAACACCATCATCCTGCTCACGAGCAACGTGGGCAGCGATCTCATCATGAACCTGTGCCGCGACCCCGAGCTGATGCCCGAGCCCGAAGGCATCGCCAAGGCGCTGCGCGAGCCTTTGCTCAAGACGTTCCCCGCCGCGCTGCTCGGTCGGCTGGTGGTGGTGCCGTACTACCCGCTGTCCGACGAGATGATGGGCAACATCGTGCGCCTGCAACTGGGCCGCATCAGCCGCCGCGTGCAGGAGAACCACGGCATCCCCTTCGAGTACGGCGACGACGTCGTGAAGCTCATCGTCTCTCGATGCACCGAAGCCGAGTCGGGCGGCCGCGTGGTGGACGCGATCCTGACGAACACCGTGCTGCCGAGGATTTCGTTGGAGTACCTGAAGCGGTTGAGCGCGGGAGAATCGCTGCGGACTATTCGACTCGGAGTGAGCAACGGTGACTTCACCTATGACTTCGGCTGAGAAGCAGAGGCGGGGGTTGGAGACGCCCAGGGACAAGATATGGCAGGACACCGCGTACCAGGCTTCTTGTGTTGCACGACTGGAACACCCATCGACGATGGGACTTTGTGCAGAGCGACCAGTCCTCCGCCTGGGTCAACCGGACTGCGTGCAACGCCGGTTGCGATCGATGCTGTCGGGAAGGCGGAAGAGGGGCTGGAAATTGTCCTGACGCCAATACAACTGGCCGCCATTCTCCACGGCGAAACGATTGAGGAATCCGGGTCCCTGAAAGAGCGGCTTTGGGGTGCTGCAACGGCTTTTGGAGGTGCTCTTGAACTGATCGGTGCAGCAGCCCTGCTACTCACTCCCGAACCAACGACCGCCACGAAGATCGGTGGAACGGCGTTGGGTGCTCATGGGATCGATACCGCGACAACCGGAGTGCGTCAGATCATCTCCGGGAAGCCTGAGACTTCCCTGATGGCCGATGCAGCGAGGGCTGCCGCATCGGCCGCGGGTGTCGACGGAAGAAGCGCCGCTCTGGTCGGCCTCACAGTGGATATCGGTATCCCGCTGCTGCTCGGAGTCGTTGGGGCGGCTCGTGCGATTGCAGTTCGCCGGGGTGCCATCAGCCTTGCGGCGGAGGAGGCGGCGGGAGGGCACACCATTGCTCGGCATGTGGGCCGGTCCGAGGCTCAATTACGCGCGAGGTTAGCCGCCGAACCAAGAATCAGGGCGGCAACAACCTTTCGAACGCTATCGGAAGCCGAAAAGTTCGTCGCCGAGGCGCTGCGCGCGAACCAGGCGGGAATCATGGCTTGGTCAAGGTCGGCCGCGCTCGGTGAGACGAAGGCATTTACACATGCTGCCGGCAAAGTTGTGGGCTTCGGCGTGGTTCGTGCCACTGGCAGCGTGCAGCAAATGACCCGGTTGGCTGTCGTGATCAGGAAAGTACAGACAACGGGAAGGTCTATTTCGTATTGACGGCTTATCCAAAGCCGTAAGGTCCCATGAACAAGCGATATGAGCACCTGGCTTCCTTCCTCGGCGCCTGGTTTCACCAGGACTTCGATGTTGCCGGAAGCACGATCGAACAGATCGTGGATGCATATTTGGCTTCCGCCAGCAAAGACGACATCGAGAACGTGCGGCGTGACATTCAAGACTTCTTGAAGGACCACCCGCATGACACCAGTGAAAAGCTCGAAGAAGCGTTCGACCTCGACGTCGATCCTGCCGGATTTGCGCCATCTGGGGAACTGTTTCTCCAGGCAATCCACATGGCGCTCAAGTGATGGATCGGGCTTGCTTCAAAGCCGCGCTTCGCTGCGATGCCGACAGCGCGCTGAACCAGGGACGTTGCGCTTGAGCTCCGCGGGACAGACGTTGCGAGCATGCAGTTTCTTGTTTGCGATGGCCGTAATCGTGGGGCCTGCACATGCTGCCCCGACGCCTGTGCCTGCTCGATGCGATCCGAGCGAGGAGCAGCTCTTCGCGTGCAGCATCGGCGCGAAGAGCGTAGCGGTGTGTGCTTCGCGCGGATGGTCGGCGAGCGCTGGGTACGTCCAGTATCGCTACGGTGCTACGCACGAGGCCGAACTCGTGCTGCCGGCGCAGACTCAGCCTCCGGCGTCAAGCGCGTCGGCCGGAGTGTTGGCGCTCTCAAATGGCGGCGGCGCGTGGCTACGCTTTCGCAGCGGAGCACCGACTACGTCGTGTTCACCGCCATGAGTTCGAGTTGGGGCGAAAGGAGCGGCGTGGTGGTGAAACGTGGGGGCCGTCGGCTGCGGGCCATGGCCTGTCGTGGCCCAGTGGTGTCAGTTCTGGGGATCGAGGTATTCCGTCGAGGTCAGTTCCAGATCGACCTCAAAGAATTCTCTCCGCCCGAGTGAAGTTCGCAGCCGGTGCCCGGCACCACCAAGGCCACGCAGGAAACTTCCAAAGTTTCACCGCACCGATCCGAAGGCGCGCCCAGTAGATGCCACGGCAGGCGCCGAGCGCGAAGAGGGCGGTGACAGTCAGCATCGCCACGGTATGAACGCTGACGGCCGCGATCGCGAGCAGCAGCGAACCTGAGGCCGTGAGCTCCTTGGCCGGCGAATCACTCACGCATAGCGGGATCAACGCGGGCACCAGCATCATGCCGGTGCCGTGCATGGTGGATGCCATGAAGGACCACAATGCCAGTCCGATTCGCCCGGCCGCCCCGCTGCGCAGTGGGGCATGGCGGCGCCACACGCGAAAGAGCACGGCGATGACCAGCAGCACACAAGACAGGACCAGCAGCGCAAACGGATCCATCGACAGCCCGAGCGCGACCGCCGCAGCCACCAAGGCGATGGAGATGACATGCCCCACCGCGATGGGCATCAACGCACGCAGCGCCTGCCGCTCGTCGCGAGCATGCACGCCGCATGCCGCGGCCAGCAGCCAGCCGTTGGATGGCAGCAAGCCGTGCAGCGCACCCGCGCCGGCGACCACTGCCCAAGGCCACAGGCTTGCCATGTCGTGACGCCCGCACCCGGGGGCCATTCGCATGTCACGCGGGCTGGCTGCAGCACGCATTGCCAGTTGTCGGCTTGCCCAGCGATTCATAGCGATCGTGGTGGCGGACCCAGTCCATCGCGTAGACGGGGTTGGGCTCGTTGCGGCCCTTGGGCGTGAGGTCGATCAGGCTGTAGGCGCCCATCATCACTTCCACGCCTCGACCAAAGGTCGAGTAGGTGTGGAAGACCTCTCCTGCATCGTTCTTCAAGAAGACGCTGATGCCCGGGGCTTCCTCGGCCGGAAACGTGGTCATGTGGTAGTTGTAGTAGACCTCGCCACGGCTGAGTTCCTCGGGCGTGAAGCTCACGTGGAAGTCGTGGTTGAAGTCGTTGCCGTGCGAAGACACCCAGGCGAACTTCCACCCCATGCGCTGGCGGAAGCGCTCGATGTCGGCGAGCGGCGCGCGCGAGACGGCGAGGCAAGCGATATCGCGATGCGCGAGGTGCATGCTGATGCCGTCAAGGTGGTCGGCCATGAAAGAGCAGCTTGGGCAGCCCTGCTCCCAGCCGGGGCCGAACATGAAATGCTGCACCAGCAGCTGGCTGCGACCCTGGAACAGCTCCGAGAGCGCCCGTGGCCCGTCCAGCGTGTCGAATAGGTAGTTCTTGTCCAGCCGTACCCAGGGCAGCGCGCGTCGCTCCAGGGCGACCCGGTCGCGCTGGTGAGTCAGCTCCTTCTCGTGTGCGAGCAGCTTCTTGCGCTCGTCGATCCAGCGGTCGCGCGAGACCACGGGGTGGTTCGAAAGGTTCGTTTCAGTCACGGTGGTGGTGGCACTCATGGTCGGCTCCCAGGCTTGATTGAGGCGAGTTGAGGAGGCAATGCCGCGGCTCCACCCCGGCGGGGTGGTCCGTTGGTCGGAGTGGTCAGGTGCGGATGCGTTTGGGGCGGCGCACGGCGCGGACTTTGCCGCTGCTCCCGCCGCCGGCGTAGAACAGATCGGCGCCGTCTGCCTCCAGCCCGCTGACGAAGCAACCTTGCGGCATCTGCAGCCGATCGAGCACTGCGCCGCTTTGGGGATCGACGCGACGGATGTCGCTCTGGTCGTCCTCCCAGGTGCCGTGCCACAGCTCGCCGTCGACCCAGGTGACCCCGGTAACGAAACGGTTGGACTCGATCGTGCGTCGAATGGCCCCCGTGACGGGATCGATCTGGTGGATCTTGCAGTCGCGGTACTGCCCCACCCACAGGCTGCCTTCGGCCCATGCGAGCCCCGAGTCGCAGCCTTGGCCCGGCGCGGGAATCGACGCCACCACCCGGCCACTGGCCGGATCGATCTTGTCGATGCGTGCTTCGGCGATCTGGTAAAGGAAGGTGCCGTCGAACGCGGTGCCAGCATCGCCCGCGCAATCGATGCGACGCTGCGTCTCGCCGCTTGCGGGGTCGAAGGCGAGCAGCGCCGTGCCGGTGGCCACCCACACGCGCTGGCCGTCGTGCGTGACACCGTGGATGCGTTCGGCATCCGGGAAGGGGCCGTACTCGCGCACGATTTCCGCTTCGCGCGTGACGGTTTCGTCGTGGGTCTCGATGCTCATGATCAGGCTCCTTCAGGGGCGCCGTGTTCGGCGCATGGAGGCAATCTACTCAAGCGGCAGCCCAGCGGGGAGTAACAAGATCGTCGTGAATCCGGCGAGCGGGGGCGACAGCCACCGTCGCGCCCTCGTCTGGCCGACGGAGCGCACTCGACCACCGGCCTGCAATTCGGCGAGCGCCCGCTGCACGGTGCGCTGGCTTGCGCCGAGCGCCAGCGCCAGAGCCGATGTGGACCAGGCAGCGCCGTCCGACAGCAGCGCGACGATCTCCGCCTGCTCGCCATCGATGGGGGGCACCAACACCGCGACGCTCCGTTCAGCGCTCGGCCGCAGCGCGAAGCCGCGAGCGGTGGCGTCGATTGTTGCGAGCTCGGCGATCAGTGCCCGCAGCCGGCCGATCTCCACGCGCAGGCGTACGCGATGGGTTTCGTCAGGGTGGCGGGAACGGAAGGCGCGCGCGATCAGCGCGTTGCGATCCAAGTCGCCCGGCCAAGCCTCGGCCAAGGCACGCACTAGCGTAAACAGGATGGGACGGCGCGCGAGCGGTAGCCACACGGTGCCGGCGCGCAACCCATGCCGGCATGCATCGACGACGAGCGCGCCTGACTCCATCAGTGCCGCCACTTCGTGCAGCCGCAGTGCCTTCGTTTCACCGAGCATCACGCACCGCGCTGCCGGATGGTCGAGCGTGGCGCGTGCTTCTGAAACCTCGGCCTGCAGTGCCGGCACGCGGGCGCGTTCAGCCGCGTCGTGGGCTCGCGCGAGAGCTTCGTGCGCCACACCGATGCGCAACGAGCGCAGCGCCAGTTCCGCCGAAGTCAGCGCGGCCACGGCACCCACCACGGGTGGCAGCCCGCGAACGTCGACGTCCGCGAGCAAGGCCGACGCATCATCGAGGCGACCGAGCAGCAACAGCCTGCGCGCCATGATCAACCGCGCGTGCAGTGCATTGGCGCGATCGGCGCGTGCCTCCAGCGTGGCCATCGCGGCACTGAGCTCGCG
Source organism: uncultured Burkholderiales bacterium (assembly GCA_966248995.1). GTDB lineage: Bacteria > Pseudomonadota > Gammaproteobacteria > Burkholderiales > Burkholderiaceae_C > Albitalea. The sequence continues at coordinate 12,860 of CBINBY010000089.1, forward strand.
CGACGAGCCAGCGAAGTCCCGCATTGCCAGCGCAACTTCAGCCTCAGCCACGACGCAGCGTGCACGGGACAGCTCCGCGCCAGAGCCAAAGCCATGCGCCGCGCGCCGCAACAGCTCCCGCGCTCGCGAAAGCTCCCCGAGCTGCGCCATCGCGATGCCGCGCAACGCCAACGCCGGCGGGTCATCGCGCAGCGCCACGTGCTTGAGCGCGTGCAGCGCATCGCCCGAAGCGAGGGCGCGTGCGGCGGCCGAGATCAGGGAGTCCATGGCCCGAGGCTACCCTGCGGAGCCAAATGCCGAATGAGCGCCAGGTCGGTGACGAAGACTGACAGGGCGCTGCTGAACGATGTGAGGTGGCGGTTGTCTGCCGCGAGGCGACGTCATACCGGCGCCGGCAGCGCCGGCAAGTCACCCGCGGGTGGCTGCCGCAGCCCGGCCGAGAGCGTTCAGAACGTCACTTTCACTGATGGTGCGCTGCGCCGTGCCTCGCCATGGAAGACGGCCTCGATGTTGTTGCCGTCCGGATCCAGGACAAACGCGGCGTAGTAACCGGGGTGGTAGTTGCGCTCCCCAGGGGCGCCGTTGTCCTTGCCGCCGTGCTCCAGGGCGGCTTTGTAGAACGCGTCGACCGCACTCCGGTCCTTCGCCTGAAACGCCAAGTGGTGGCGCCCCGTCAGCTGACCCTGCGCGGCTTCGCTGTCGGCCGTCGACACAAAAAGCTCATCAGCCCAAAAGTAGCCGTTGCCACTGCCGCCCATCGGTATCTCCAGCACCTTGAAGACAGCTTCGTAGAACCTCTGGCTGGCGGCCAGGTCGCGTACGACGAGCTGCAAGTGATCAATCAGGCGGCCACGATGCAGTTCCTGTGTCTCCATAGCGCACTCCTGCTTGGCGTTGATGGGATTGCGGATGGTAGTCACCAATGATCGGACAGCAATTTCCGATTGGGTCGAAAGGATTTGGAGACTGGCGCGCCGCCAGCTTCGCCAAATTGCATCGTTCGAGCCCACCATGCGAGTGACGGCACAAGTTAAGGGTTGTCGGATACCTGCCACGCAAGCATGCAGGTCGGTGGCGCAGTCGTTCGCTCCCACCTTGGCAATGCCGAAGCAGTGCTCGAGCGGGGTCTTCGCGGCGGCGCTGGCCGAGGACAGTGGGCTGGCCGCAGTGGTGCCTTATGGCTTCGCTTCGCACCAGGCCAGGAGGCCAGGAAGGGCTGATGGGGTCAGCGTCAGCAAGTTCGTCAGGCCAGATGGGGCAGCCCCATCGGCGGCGAGACGCGGTTGCGGCCGTCGCGCTTGGCGGCGTACAGGGCCATGTCCGCCGTCGCGATCAGCTCTTCCGGGGTGCTGGGCGTGTCAGCCCAGAGTGTTGCTGTGCCGATACTCACCGTGACTCTGCGGCCGTCCCCCTGGTCGCGGGCAGCTACCAGGCCGCGCATCCGCTCGGCCACCTCGACTGCGCCTGCGGCATCGGTATCTGGAAGCAGCACCACGAACTCCTCGCCGCCGAAACGCGCCAGGAGGTCAGACGGACGGCCCACCCCCTGGCCAATCGCGTCGGCCACGCCGCGCAGGCAAGCGTCGCCGGCGACGTGGCCGTGGGTATCGTTGAACTGCTTGAAGTGGTCGACGTCGAGCAGGAGCAGCGACAGCGGAAGCCCACTGCGCGAGGCCCGTCGCAGCTCGCTGCACAGCGCTTCATCGAATTGGCGCCGGTTGAATACACCGGTCAGGCCATCGCGCAGTGCTACGTCGCGCAAGGCCTCGTTGGCGGCGGCCAGGTGTGCGTACAAGCGCAGCGTCTGGGTCAGCAGCACGCCCAGCACGAGGCAGGAGGCGAGAAGGCCATAGAGCCTGCCGACGTAGAAGCCCAGGTCGAAGCGCCCCGCATTGAGCACGGCGCTCAGGCCAATGTCGAACACCCAGGCGCACATCACCACCATCAGCCACACATCGAGCGTCGAGCGCAGGTGCGCCAGCCACAGCATCGCGATGGCCACAGCGCTCAGCGCCCACACCGAACCGACGACGCTGATCATGGCCGGCGTGTAGCGGTTGCCGCTCATGATGGCCGGCAGCAAAGGTGCGCCCATCGTGGTCATCGACGTTGCGGCCGCGACTGCTGCCACCACCGCGAAGACCATGGCGCCGATCTCCACGCCGGCCGGCACGGTTGGGCCCGTCGGCCCCGCCCGCGCGAGGAGCACGTAACCGATCACCGCGAGCGCAAATCCGCCGTGCCAGATCATGTAGAGCCAAGCCGTCGTCTGCATGCTCGCGCCTAGCAGCCCTGCAGGCGCAAACAGTCCCGGAAAGGTGAGCGCATGCACGATCGCAATCAGCGCCGTGAACTGATAGCCGCCGGCCAGCAGCAGCAAAGCGCGCGAGCGCAGGATGCCGTAGAGACCGAACAGCAGCACAGCGGTCACGATGTCATTGATCGCGAGCGCGGACTGGTAGACCGCGATGAATACCGGCTGCGGCGCCAGCGGCGTGCGCGCGAAGGGCGCGGCGGCGGCGAACGCCAGCGACGACACCACGACCACGGCGAGCGCAAGCCTCCGCTCGGCCGGCGCCGCAGCAGCGGTCGACAAATGGACCTGCAAACCCCTCGGTGCTTCGATCGGCATGTCCGGGCGCGACCGGGTGTGTGCACTGCTCCCTGTAACGAGAATCGTACTGCCGAGCGGCCCGTGCCGACACGCCCGCACCACGGGATTTACGCGTAGGGCAACCCGCTCGACGAGGTCGCCGATGTAGCGGTATGGGTCATGCCCTTGGAGTCGCGCAGAGTGGAGCAAGCTCTAGGACGGCCGAAAGTCAGCTTTTCTGGCGCCGCCTCGTATTCACGCAGCCGGCCAGGAGCCGCTGTTCGCGAAAGTCGGCTTCAGCGCACGCTTCAGTTCTGAGATCGGGAGCTGCCGGCGGTCCTGCCGACCGTTGCGAACCCCGGTCTGCCTTCTCATGACCGTCATGGGCACCGTCAGGGGGGCTGTCGATCAACCGGCTCGAGCAGTCCTATTGCAGTGCACGTGAAGTTTCGGAACTTATCGTCAACGGCCTTCTCCAATCGTGCAGGAGGCTGGAGCGATGCGAGTTGCCAAGACGATTGAACTGGACGAGCACACCGAGCGGGAACTGCGTGTGCTCGCCAAAGGTCGACGAGTGGAGGCCCGGCTCCAGCAGAGAGCACTCGTGATCTTGCTGGCCGCCCAGGGGCGGCAGAACAAGGACATTGCCGTGGAGGCGGGCCTGGATCGACGCCAGGTGGCGCTGTGGCGCCAGCGCTTCCTGGACGGTGGCATCGACGCGCTTCGCAAGGACGCGCCGCGCTCGGGACGCCCAGCCACGGTGACGGCCGAGCTGGAGTCTCGCATCGTGCACGTCACGCTGCACGAAAGGCCGATCAACGCCACCCACTGGAGCACCCGCACGCTGGCCGAGCACCTGGGCACGGGCGCGACGACCGTGCGCCGTGTCTGGCAAAGCAACGGGCTCAAGCCGCACCTGAGCCGCGGCTTCGAGCTCTCGCGCGATCCGCGCTTCGAGGACAAGCTGCTGGACGTGGTGGGCCTGTACATGAACCCGCCCGAGCACGCCCTGGTGCTCAGCTGCGACGAGAAGAGCCAGATCCAGGGTGCGTCCAGCGAAGGCTGGCGTGTTCAGCAGGAGCCAGGCCTGCCGGGGCAAGAGTCAGAGCCCCGTAGCTCGGGTAGCAGGAAGGGGCGAAAGCGAATGACCTGAAGCCTATCGACAAGCCTTCCTTCTGGGAAGGTGCGAGTCACCGGGCCGTAACGCAAGTGAACGCGGATGTGGCCTCGAAATGAGATCCCGAAGGCTGAGCCTTCCTTGGATGGGCGAAAGCAACACGGGCGGCCGAAATCTGACTGATGCGGCCGTCTCGCTTCGGCGGGGTAGAAGCGATGGCACGGTGACACAGGACACGCCAAGCAACTGGAGAAGCCCTCCTCGCCCGGGACGAGAAATCGCCGAAGCAAGGTGAGGCGGGGGATATACGTCAAGGCGAAGGCTGAACCGTCTTGGCGCTTCTGGGGGCTGTACGTCCATGTGTGCAAGATGGAGACGCTGCATCAGGCGTACTTGCTGGCCAAGAAGAACGGTGGGGCGCCGGGCATTGACGGCGTCACGTTTAAGGCCATCGAGGCGAGGGGTGTGGGCGTCTTCCTGACGGACCTGCAGGACGAACTGACCATGCGCACCTACAGACCGCTGCGCTCGCGGCGCACGGAGATACCGAAGGACGGGGGCAAGGTCCGCGTCCTGTCGATCCCGGCGATCCGCGATCGCGTGGTCCAAGGCGCGCTCAAGCTGATACTGGAAGCGATCTTCGAGGCTGACTTCCAGCCCGGCTCGTATGGATACCGACCGAAGCGGACAGCGCATCAAGCGGTGAATCGCGTCGCGAGGGCCATCGTCGAGCGAAAGACCTGCGTGATTGACCTGGATCTGCGCGCCTACTTCGACACCGTGCGGCACGATGTGCTGCTCGGCAAGGTGGCGCGTCGGGTCAATGACGACGACGTGATGCGACTGCTCAACCTGATGCTCAAGGCGTCGGGGACGCGAGGCGTTCCTCAAGGCGGGGTGATCTCCCCGTTGCTCAGCAACATCTACCTGAACGAGGTGGACCGGATGCTGGAGCAGGCCAAGGACGCAACACGCTCGGGGCGGTTCAGCGCCGTCGAATACGTCAGGTTCGCCGACGACATGGTGGTCCTCGTCGACGCTCACCCGCGACATGCCTGGGTGCGGCGGGAGGTGCCGACCCGGCTGAGGCAGGAGTTGGCGAAGCTTCACGTCGAGGTCAACGAAGAGAAGAGCAAAACCGTGGATCTGGACCGAGGCGACAGCTTCGGCTTCCTGGGGTTCGACTTCCGACGCATCCGATCACAGCGGGGCGCCTGGAGGCCGAACTTCGCGCCCAAGCTCAAAAAGCGGACGGCGCTGCTAGCCACGCTACGCGAGGCCTTCCACGGCCACCGATCCCAGCCCATCCGATGGGTGGTCGACAAGATCAACCCAATCCTGAGGGGCTGGGTGAACTACTTCGCGGTGGGGCATTCGAGCCAGTGCTGCGCACCGCGCGCCCGCGGTCACCCGCCTGCAAAATTCGGCTCAGGCCGCGAAGGCCACATACTCGGGCACCGCGGGGCCAGCGTGCGCGCGCCACGGGAGGCGTTCAGCACGTTGCTGTCCACGCCGATGCGCGCCAGAGCGCGCGCCAGGTGGTAAAGGGTGGGCGGGTCGTCCCTCTTCAGCGGGTACGCTTGATGAGTTCTGCGCGCGCTTTGTCGTGCGCCGTGCGCTGCGCATCGCCAGAGAGCGCTTCAGCGCGGCGCCACCAGCCGCGGCCCAGCAGGTAGTGAGCTTCGGCGCGGGGTCCTCGGCAGCGCCCGACGGGTCCAGCAGGGCAAGTTGATGTGCAGCATCGCTGAACTGGATCTCGGCACGCGCCAAGGCGAGCTGCAGCGCCGGTTTGCCACCGGCATCTCCCTTCGCGCGGTGGCGCAGATCGTCGAGGATAGTGCGGCCCAACTCCGGGGTGGGGGCAGGTGCGCAGCCTCGAGCGCGGCGGATCTCCATTGGCGGACACGGTGCGCATTTGATGCTGGCATTGCGGGCACATCCCAGCCGCATCGGCCGCATGTCCCGACAGGTACTGCTTGCTGGCGGGGTGGTCGCCAAGCCAACAGAGTCCCACATGGGCGCGAGCACCCCCTTTGAGCCCTCCCCGACCATAGACGAAGTGAGGCCGGTCGGTTTTGGCTGGCGAATGACAGCGTCGTCGAGAACGAACGGTGGAGTGCATTGCTCGACATCAAAGTTCGCGCCGCCTAAATTCGCGGGATCCAGGGTAGGGGTCTGGCGAGCATCGGCAGGGCCATTCCGGCTCGTCGAGCCCGTCGTTTGTTGGAGCGCGGCCGCCGATAGCGGCCTCTGCTTGACGGATCGACAGCGGCATCAGATAATCAAAGGCTTTGCTGGAAACGCACCGTAGGTGCGATGCTCTTTAAAAACCAACAGCCGATAAGCGTGGGCGTTTGAAGGCGAGTGCCAAGAGTCGCAAGACTCGAGGTCTTCGGGCCTTAAACGCTCACTGAAGTGAAGTTCACTTCAATTCTTTGAGCAGTAATTT